>DAIDJO010000037.1 GCA_027451345.1 Solirubrobacterales bacterium | reverse complement strand
CTGCTGAAGGCCTGGTGGGGTGCCGCGGCCACCGCCGAGAGCGACTTCTGCTTCGACTACCTGCCGCGGCTCACCGGCAGCCATTCCACCTACGACACGGTGATGGAGCAGATCAACGGGACGGTCAAGGGCTACATCCTGTTCGGCCAGAACCCGGCGGTCGGTTCGGCGAACACGCGCATGCAGCGGCTCGGGATGTCGAAGCTCGACTGGTTGGTCGTGCGCGACTTCTCGCTGATCGAATCGGCCACGTGGTGGAAGGATGGCCCGGAGATCGAGACGGGGGAGATGCGGACCGAGGATCTGAAGACCGAGGTGTTCTTCTTCCCCGCCGCCGCGCACACCGAGAAGGAGGGCACCTTCACCAACACGCAGCGGATGGTGCAGTGGCACCACCGCGCGGTGCACCCGCAGGCCGAGCAGCGCAGCGACCTCTGGTTCATGTTCCATCTCGGCCGGCGGATCCGCGAGAAGCTCGACGGCTCCGAGCAGGAGCGAGACCGGCCGGTGCTCGACCTCACCTGGGACTACCCGACCCACGGTGAGCACGAGGAGCCGAGCGCCGAGGCCGTGCTCGCCGAGATCAACGGCTACGACTCGACCGGGCGCTACCTCTCCGCCTACACGGAGCTGAAGTCGGACGGAAGCACCGCCTGCGGCTGCTGGATCTACTGCGGCTGCTACGCCGACGGCGTCAACCAGACCTCGCGACGGACCCCCGCCCGCGACCAGAACTGGACGTGCTCGGACTGGGCGTGGGCGTGGCCGGCCAACCGGCGGATCCTCTACAACCGGGCCTCGGCCGACCCCGAGGGCCGGCCGTGGTCGGAGCGCAAGAAGCTCGTGTGGTGGGACGAGGCGGAGGGCCGCTGGACCGGGCACGACACCCCCGACTTTCAGGCGGACAAGCGGCCGGACTACCGCCCCGGCCCCGAGGCCACCGGCCCGGACGCGATCGCCGGGGACGACCCGTTCATCATGCAGGCGGACGGGCGCGGGTGGCTCTACGCCCCGGCGGGTGTGGCGGACGGGCCGCTGCCAACCCACTACGAGCCGCAGGACTCGCCGGTGCGCAACCCGCTGCACCGCCAGCAGCGCAGCCCGGCGCGCCAGTTGTACGCCCATCCGGAGAACCGCTACCACCCGACGCCGGGTGAGCCGGGCGCCGAGGTCTTCCCGTACGCCGTCACGACCTACCGGCTCACCGAGCACTTCACGGCGGGCGGCATGAGCCGGTGGACGCCGTACCTCGCCGAGCTGCAGCCCGAGTTCTTCTGCGAGGTCTCGCCGGAGCTCGCCGCCGAGCGGGACCTCGAGCACGGTGGCTGGGCGACGCTGGTCAGCGCCCGAGGCGTGATCGAGGCGCGGGTGATGGTGACCGACCGGATGACGCCGCTGCGCTCGGACGGCCGAGTGATCCACACGATCGGGCTGCCCTACCACTGGGGACCGAACGGCTACGCCCGCGGCGACTCGATGAACGAGCTCTCTTCGATGGCGCTCGACCCGAGCTCCCACATCCAGGAGGTGAAGGCGCTGACCGTCGACATCCGCCCGGGCCGGCGCCCGCGGGGAGCCGAGCGACTGGCGCTGCTGCAGCGCTACCGCGAACAGGCCGGGGTCACGGCGGAGACGGGGATGGAGGTATGAGCGTGGTCGGTGCGCGGAGTTGTGGCGTCGGGTGCCCGGGCGCGACGGCGGGCGGGCTGGTGGCCGCGTTGGCGGGCGGGCTGGTGGCCGCGTCGGCGGGCGGGCTGGTGGCCGCGTCGGCGGGCGCGTTCAGTTCCCCCCCGGCGAGGGGGAAAACTGAACGCGATGGCGGCGCGGGACGGGCTGACCGCGATCGCCTCCGGGGGTGGCCCGCATGAGCGATCTGCTCGAGGTGCTGCTCGTCGGGGGTCAGGATCCGGCGCAGGCGGCGGGCTGGGTCGAGCACCCGCCGCGCATGGGCTTCTTCACCGACACATCGCTGTGCATCGGCTGCAAGGCGTGCGAGGTGGCCTGCAAGGAGTGGAACCATGTCCCGGAGGACGGCCTGAACTGGACGGGCTTCTCGCAGGACAACTCAGCCGGGCTGGGCGCCGACACCTGGCGCCACGTCTCGTTCATCGAGCAGCGCGCGCCGCTCAGCGGCCACACCCCGAATTTCCAGCGCGAGAGCGAGGGCTTCCGCTGGCTGATGGCCTCCGACGTCTGCAAGCACTGCACGCACGCCGCGTGCCTCGATGTCTGCCCCACCGGGGCGATCTTCCGGACCGAGTTCGGCACGGTCGTCGTTCAGGAGGATGTCTGCAACGGCTGCGGGTACTGCGTCCCGGCCTGTCCCTACGGGGTCCTCGACAAGCGGGAGGAGGACGGCCGGATCTTCAAGTGCACCCTCTGCTACGACCGCCTTCAGGACGGGCAGGAGCCGGCCTGCGCCAAGGCCTGCCCAACCGACTCGATCCAGTTCGGCGTCCTCGACGAGCTGCGCGAGCGCGCCGACGAGCGGCTCGCACGCCTGAATGCGGCGGGCGTCCGTGAGGCGCGCCTGTACGGCCGCGACCCGGAGGACGGCGTCGGGGGAGACGGAGCGTTCTTCCTGCTGCTCGACGAGCCCGAGGTGTACGGCCTGCCGCCCGATCCGGTCGTGACGACGCGGGACCTCCCGACGATGTGGCGCTCCGTCGCGATCGCCTCGGCGCTGCTGCTCGGAGCCGGGCTGGTCTCCGGCCTCGGAGGTGGACGGTGACCGCCACCGGGAACGGGCGCATGCGCGTCCCGGACGCCCGCACCGGCGTCCAGGACGGTCGCCGCGACTCCTATTACGGCATGTCGGTGATCAACCCGCCGGTCTGGGAGGAGCGGGAGATCGCCGGCTACCTCTTCCTCGGCGGCCTTGCCGGCGCGAGCTCACTGCTGGCGGCGGTGGCCGAGGCGACCGACCGTCCGCGCCTGGCCCGCCGGTCGGGCCTGTGTGCGAGCGGCGCGATCGCGCTCTCGTACGCGGCGCTGATCAAGGACCTCGGCCGGCCGGAGCGCTTCCTGAACATGCTGCGGGTGGTGAAGCCGACCTCCCCGATGAACATCGGCACCTGGATCCTCGTCGTCTACGGGCCACTCAACTTCGGCGCGAGCGCGGCCCAGCTGACCGGGCGTCTGCGCGTGCTCGGGCGCCTCGCGGGGGTCGGCGCGGGTGCGACCGGGACGCTGGTCAGCACCTACACGGGCGCGCTGATCGCCGACACGGCGGTCCCGGCCTGGCACGAGGGCCATCGCGAGCTGCCCTTCCTCTTCGCGAGCTCGGCGGCGATCGCCGCGGGGGGCGCCGGGTTGATGCTCGCGCCGCGCCGCGAGAACTCCCCCGCCTGGCGGCTGGCGCTCCTGGGCGGAGTCGGTGAGCTCATCGTCGGTCAGCTGTACGAGCACCGGCTCGGAGTGGTGAAGGAGGCGCTCGACACCGGGCGCGCCGGCCGGCGCATGAAGCTGGCCAAGGCGCTCACCGCCGCCGGCGTCCTCTCGGCCGGGCTGCTGGGGCGGCGCAGTCGGGCGGCCGCGGTCGCCTCGGGCGCCGCGCTGGTCGCCTCCTCCGCGCTCACGCGCTTTGGCATCTTCGCCGCGGGGATGCAGTCAGCGGAGGATCCGCGCTTCACGGTCGAGCCGCAGCGGGCGCGGCGCCAGACGATGGGAGGGCGATGAGTCGCCTGTGCGAGGTGCCGACGGAGCCGGCCGAGCCGGCGACGCCGATCGTCCCGGGCGCCCCGGTCACGCCCGTCGTGCCCGATCCCGGCACGCCAGGAGATCCGGCCACGCCCGCCTCGGTGCCGGGCCCGGACGAGCCCGCCGGCCCGGTGGTGCCGGAGCCCACTCAGCCCGACCCGCCCGCGACACCCGATCCCGATACCACGCGGTGAGGAGGAGGACCGACATGTCCGACGAGCACCAACGGCACGACCCCTCCAGCGACCCGCCCGGCGCGGTCTCGAACCAGAACGGCGAGGAGGGCCAGAGCGAACACCGGGCGGACGGCACGCACCCCGAGCCGCGCACGTCGGGACGCAGGCCCAAACCGCGTGACCCGGTCGATCCGCGCACCGGGGCGGCGGGCGAGGGCTCGCAGTCCACGGGGAACCGCCGGGCGGCCGGGTAACGCCGCGCAGCGAGCGACACGGCCGGGCGGATCATCGCCGCCCCCACGGCAGCCCGGCCCCCACGGCGGCCCGGTCCCCACGGCGGCCCGGCCCTCACGGCGGCCCGGCTCCCACGGCGGCCCCGCGCCTCCCACGGCGCCCAATCCGGCGGCTGGCCTATGCTCGTCAGCTGCCGAGACCGGTGCGTCTTACGCGCCTCTCATGAACCAAGCCTAGTCTCGGCGCCCAACAGCTGATGAGCGGACCCAAGCATCTTTGGTCGGGGGACTGGGAGAGCGAGTCGCGACGACCCGCGCCCGTGCCGTCGCCCGCGCCGGCTCCCGAGCTCGCGCCGGCGCAGCCGCCCCCTCCACGCCGCACGCCGTTCAGCCGCCGGCACCTGCTGTTCGCACTGACCGCGGGCGTCGCCGCCGCCGCGGCCACGGTCGCCCTCGCCCTGACGCTCGGCGGCACGGCGAGGCCGCCGGCGCACCGGCCGCGGGTGACGGCGTCGATCGGCGCCCCGACCACGCCCGCGCCCGCGACCGGCTCGGGCGGGCACGGCCTGACCGCCCCGCCTCCCGCCTGCTCGACCGCCTCGGCCTCCACGTCCAGCTCCGCGTGTTCGACCGGAGCGCCGCCCACCCAGGCCGGGTCCGGCCCCACCGCCACCTGGATGGGCATGCAGATCGTCACCAGCCCGTCCGGCGTCGTCGTCAGCACGGTCAGACTCGGGAGCACGGCCGATCAGGCCGGCGTCGAGCCGGGCGATCAGATCGAGTCGGTGAACGGCCACCTGATCGGCAGCGTGTCGGAGTTGCGTCCGGACACGAATGAGGTGAAGATCGGCGGCCATGTCACGATCGACGTCATGCGCTCCTCGGTGCAGCTCTCGCTCGCCTCGATCCCGATGACGCAGCGCCCCACCATCCACCCGTGAGCTTCGCCACACCGCTTGTCCTGCTCGGACTGATCGTGCTGCTCCTCGCCGCCCTGCTCTACGGGGCCGAGCAGCGGCGCCGGTCCCACACGCTGGAGGCGATGGTCAGGGCCAAGATGGCCGCGTCCCTGGCCCCGCGTCGCCCCGGTTGGCGCCGCCACGCCCCGTACGGGCTGCTCGGACTCGGCCTGGCTGCCCTGATCCTGGCCGCCGCGCACCCGCAACAGGCGGTGGAGAAGCCGGTTCGGGGTGCCACGGTCATGCTCGTCAACGACACGAGCGCGTCGATGAGCTCAAGCGACGTCCCGCCCTCGCGGCTCGGCGCGGCCAAGGAGGCGGCGCTCAGCTTCCTGGCGCACGTCAGCCCGTCGACCCAGGTCGGTTCGATCGCCTTCGCGCGACACGTGCTGCTGCTGCAGTCGCCCACCACCGACCACGCGCTCACCCGTGCGGCGGTCGAGTCGATCAGGCCGGGCGGGGGAGGGACGGCGATGGGCAACGCCCTGCTGGTGGCGCTCGACGCGATTCGCACCGCGCCGCGCGTCGGGGGGCGCCGGGCTCCCGGATCGGTGATCCTGATCTCGGACGGCGCCAGCAACCTGGGGATCAACCCGCTCACCGTCGCGGCGGAGGCGAAGAAGCGCGGGGTCAGGATCTTCACGATCGCGGTCGGCACGGCGCAGGGAACGGCCGAGGTGCCCGAGCCGGGCGGCCCGCAGGTCGTCGCGGTTCCGGTCGACTCGACCGAGCTCTTCCAGATCGCCCAGAACTCCGGCGGACGGCCCTACCTCGCCGCCGACGCCCAGACGGTCACGACGATCTACAACAACCTCGCCCACGTCGTCGGCCACCAGGTGGTGCAACGGTCGCTGGTCACCCTGTTCGGCGGGATCGGCCTCGTGCTCGTGGCACTCGCCGCGGGTCTCTCACTGCTGTGGTTCGCCCGCCTGGCCTGACGCCGGCGCCGATGACGCGACACCGACCCCGGAGGTTCGATGACTGACATGGATGGCATTCACCGCTCGCGGGAGGCGGCGCGCGCCGCGCTGCGGGAGGCGCTCGGCGAGATCAAGCGCGTGATCGTCGGCCAGGACGCGATGCTCGAGCGCGTGCTCGTCAGTCTGCTCGCCGGCGGGCACGTGCTCCTCGAGGGCGTCCCCGGCCTGGCCAAGACCCTCACGCTCAAGACGCTCGCCTCGGTGCTCGGCGGCACGTTCGGGCGGATCCAGTTCACCCCGGACCTCGTCCCGGCCGACCTCGTCGGCACCCGGATCTGGCGTCCGGACACGAGCCGGTTCGACACCGAGCTCGGCCCGGTCTTCCACAACTTCATCCTCGCCGACGAGATCAACCGGGCGCCGGCCAAGGTGCAGTCGGCGCTGCTCGAGGTGATGCAGGAGCGGCAGGTGACGATCGGGGGGGCGACCTACGCGGTTCCGCACCCGTTCATCGTGATGGCGACCCAGAACCCGATCGAGTCCGAGGGCACCTACCCGCTGCCCGAGGCCCAGGTCGACCGCTTCCTGATGAAGATCCTCGTCGACTACCCGAGCCCGGGGGAGGAGGCGGCCGTCGTCGGGCGCAGCCTGCAGCCGGCCGTCACGGTGAGGGAGTGCCTGAGCCTGGCGGACCTCGAGGCGCACGCCGCCGCCGCGGCGACCGTCGCGGCGGACCGGACGATGATCGCCTACGCCGTCGCGCTCGCCGACGCCACCCGCCATCCGGCGGCCCACGGGATGGCCGACCTCGCGCCGCTGATCGAGTTCGGCTCGAGCCCGCGCGGCCCGATCGGCCTCGTCCAGGCGGCGCGCGCGCTCGCGCTCCTGCGCGGCCGCTCCCAGGTCGAGCCCGCCGACATCCGCGACCTCGCCCCCGACGTCCTGCGCCACCGCATCGTCCTCTCCTACGACGCGCTGAGCGAGGGCGTGAGCGTCGATGCGCTGCTCGAGCGGATCCTCGCCGCGGTACCCGAACCGGACGCGAGCCTGATCCGCGCCGCCGGTGATGCCCGGCGCTGACCGCCAGGGCGCCTCGGCGGGCTCGCCGCTGCTTCGCCCGCCGGTCCCGACCTCGCGCGGGCTCGGCGGCGCCCGACCCGACGTCGCGGACGCGCTGCGGCCTCCCGACGCCCGGCAGGGCCCGGGCCCGATGCCGGGGGCGCTCCTCGACGCGCTCGACGTCGCGATCCAGCGGTTGATCGCGCGGCGCCTCTCGGGCAGCCGCCGGGCGAGCGGCGTCGGCCTCGGCACCGAGCTCGCGCAGCTGCGCCCCTACGAGCCGGGGGATGACGTGCGCCACATCGATCCGGCGGCGAGTGCCCGCACCGCCACGCTGCACGTCCGGGTCCACGTGCCGGAGCGGGCCCTCACCACGTGGATCGTGCTCGACCTCTCGCCGTCGATGGCCTTCGGCAGCGCCGAGCGCCTGAAGTTCGATGTCGCCGAGGGCGCCGCCCTCGTCTTCGCGCGGCTCGGCCTGCGCCGCGCGGGCAGCGTCGGTGTCATCGCCTGCGGGGTGCCGGGCGAGCCCGGCGGCATCCGCGTCCTGCCGCCGCGTGGCTCAAGGCCCGGCCTGGTTGCGGTGCGGCGCCTGCTTGCGGCGGGCGTCGCACCGGACGCCGAGGGCGCGCAGCCCCACATGCTGGCCGAGGCGCTGTCACGGACCTTCCGGCTCTCGAAACTGTCCGGGCTCGTCGTCGTCATCTCGGATTTCCGTGATCAGGAAGGGTGGGAGCGGCCGCTCGGCGCGTTGCGCCTGCGCCACGCGGTGGTTGCGATCGAGGTCGGCGACCCGCTCGAGTCCGCGCTGCCGGCCGTCGGACGCCTCGCGGTGGTCGACCCGGAGTCCGGGGAGCTAGTCCGCGTCGACAGCTCCGACCGGCGGTTGCGCGAGCGCTTCGCGGCGCTCGAGCGCGAGCGCCGCGAGACGGTCGCCGGCGAGCTGCGCCGCCTGGGGGTCGCGCACCTTCCGCTGTCCACCGACCAGGACTGGCTCCGGGAGCTGGGTCGCCGCCTGCGATGAGCTTCGCCGACCCGCTCTGGCTCCTCCTTCTGCTCCTGCTGCCGCTCGCGCTGTTCGCCCAGCGTCTGGCCCGGCGGCGGGCCCGCACCTACGCCGTGCGCTTCCCGGCGGCGGCGACGCTGCAGCGGGCTGCCGCCGAGGGACGGTCGGTGCGGCGACATCTCCCCGCCGCGCTGCTGCTTCTCGCCGTGGCCCTTCTGGCTGGGGCCGTGGCCGCGCCCCGGATCAGCTACCGCAAGCCGATCCGGTCGGCCTCGCTGATGCTCGTGCTCGATCACTCCGGTTCGATGGCCGCCACCGACGTTCCCCCGACGCGCCTGGGGGCCGCGAAGCACGCGGCGAACACGTTCATCGATCAGCTGCCCGGAAGCGCGCGGGTGGGGGTCGTCGCCTTCTCGACGGCGCCCGACACCGCCCAGCAGCCGCAGGCCAATCACGCGGCGGCGCGCACCGCGATCGACAGCCAGCAGGCGAACGGCGGCACGGCCACCGGTCCGGCCCTGCTGCTGGCGCTCCAGCTGCTGCACGGGGCGCAGCGGCACCATCCGCCGTCGGCGATCGTGCTGCTCTCCGACGGCGCGGCGAATATCGGCATCAGCCCGGTGCTCGTCGCCGAGAAGGCGCGTCAGGAGCACATCCCGATCTACACGGTGGCGCTCGGGACGCCGTACGGGGTGCTGAACGAGGGCATCTTCGGGACCGCCGTCCCGGTTCCCCCCGACCCGCAGCTGATGCAGCAGATCGCGCAGACCTCGGGTGGGCGAGCCTTCGACGCCCAGACCGAGGGCCATCTCAGCTCGATCTACTCGACGCTCGGCCGGGAGCTCAGCACCGTCAAGCGCGAGCGCGACGCGAGCGTCTATCTGCTGGTCGCCGCCGGGGTGCTGCTGCTCGCCGCCGGCCTCAGCTCGCTGCGGAGCGGCGCGCCTCTCCCCTGAGCCGGCCCGCTCGAGCCTCAGTTCACGAGCAGCGCGAGCTCTCGCCCGATGAGTTCGATGTACTCGAGGTCGTCGGGCAGCGGGTGCTGACACAGCACCCGGGTGGCGCCGGCCCGCTCGTACTCGAGCAGGCGCTCGGCGGCCTGCTCGAGCGTCCCGACGATCAGGTTGGCCGGAGGGTCGCTGAGGAGGGTCTCGGCGTCGAGGTCGCGGAACTCCGCGGCACGCCGCGCCCGCTCGCGCAGATCGGCCTCGTCGCGACCCACGATCACCGACGTCATCAGGGAGAACGGCAGCGGGTCCCGTCCCGCCGCCTCGCAGGCGCGCTCGATCAGCTGTCGGCGCTCCCGCACCTCGGCGACGGTGGCGAAGGCGGTGTTGTACTCATCTGCGTAGGCGGCCGCCAGTCGCGCCGCCATCGGACCGGCGGCGCCGCCCATCAACAGCGGCGGATGCGGCCGCTGCAGCGGCTTCGGCTGCGCGTCGAGACGCTCGAGCCGGTAGTGGCGGCCGGTGAACGAGAACGGGTGCTCGTCGGTGCCGGGCTGCCAGTGCCCGAGCACGATCTTGAGCTGCTCCTCGAGCAGTTCCATCCGCTCGGGCAGCTCCGGATAGGCGAAGCCGTAGGCCGCGTGCTCGCGCTCGTGCCAGCCGGCTCCGAGGCCGAGCTCCACCCGGCCGCCCGAGACGTGGTCCGCGGTGGTCATGACCTTGGCGAGCACCGACGGGTGGCGGAACGTCGCCGGCGAGACCATCGTGCCGAGCCGCAGCGTCGTCGTCTGCGCCGCGAGCGCGCAGATCGTGCCGAGCGCATCGAGCGAGCCGCGCTCGGGGTGCTGCCCGCCGAGGTCGAGGTAGTGGTCGGAGCGGAAGAGGGTTCCGATCCGGTGTCGCTCGCAGGCCTCGGCGATGGCGCACCACTGCGGCCAGGTGACTCCGTCCTGGCCCTCGATCATGAGGTCAAGTCGCACGCGTCATAGGCTACCGGGACCGCGGCGAGTGGGCGGCGTGCCGCCCTCGCGGACGTCATCCGGCCCGTGGGCTGCGCGGGAGCGGGTAGGGTCTCGGCATGGACTTCGGCATCGGTTACTTCCCCACGCACGACGGCCTCGGCCCTGGCGAGGTCGCGCGCCTCGTCGAGGAGCACGGTTTCGAGTCGCTCCTCTTCGCTGAGCACACGCACATTCCGGCCAGTCGGGAGAGCCCGTACCCGAGCGGGGGCGAGCTCCCGCGCAAGTACGCTCACACCTACGACCTGTTCGTGGCTCTCACCGCGGCAGCGGTCGCCACCTCGCGTCTGCGGATCGGCAGCGGGGTCTGCCTCGTGATCGAGCGCGACCCGATCCTCACCGCCAAGGAGGTCGCGTCGATCGACCACCTCTCGGGCGGCCGTCTCGAGTTCGGGGTCGGGGCGGGCTGGAACCGCGAGGAGATGGCCAACCACGGGACCGATCCGCGGACCCGCATGCGGCTGCTGAGGGAGCGGGTCGAGGCGATGCGGGCGATCTGGACCGAGGACGAGGCGAGCTACGCGGGGGAGTTCGTCCGTTTCGACCGCATCTGGTCCTGGCCGAAGCCCGCCCAGCGACCGCATCCGCCGATCCTCGTCGGTGGGGACGGGCCGACGGTCCTCGACCGCGTGCTCGCCTTCGGCGACGCGTGGCTGCCCAACTACGCCGGCCGGACGACGCTCGAGCGGGCGGCGGAGCTGCGGGCTCGCGCCGAGCGCCCGATCCGGTTCGAGGTGCTGAGCGCGCCCGCTGACCCCTCCGCGCTCGAGGCGCTCGAGGCGGCGGGCTGCCGCCGGGCCTGTCACTGGGTGCCCTCGGGCAACCGCGCGACCGTCGAGGCGGCGCTGGAGGTGTGGGAGCGCGCGGTGGCTCGGTTCACCGGCGAGGCGTAGCCGGCGCAGGCGGTTGCCATTGGCGCCTCCCGGTGCGATCGTTGCAGGGACCGTGGGTATCCCGACCGGAAAGGAACGGCGATGGGACTGGGTGACAGGCTGAAGGGGTTGCGCGAGCAGGCACAGCAGGCGGTGGTCGAGAACCGGGACAAGATTCAGGACGCCGTGCAGGTCGTCGGCGAGGCGGCGAACGCCAAGACGCACGGCAAGTACGCGGCGAAGATCGCCAAGGTCGGCGCGAAGGTCGAGGAGAGCGTCGACCGGGTCGCGGCGGGTGAGCCGCGGGCCGGCGGCGCCTCCACGGGCCCGATCGCCCATGAGCCGCCCGACCCGGCCGGCCCTGTGGCCGGCGACACGGCCGGTCCGGCGAGCGGCGACACGGCCGGCGGCAGCTTCCCGGAGTTCGGCTGACGCGCCGCGAGTGGGCGAGAGCACCGTGGCCTACGAGATCTCCATCACCGGCGCCGAGGGGGCGCTCGAGGCCACGTTCGTCCCCGAGGTGGGGATGATCGGGTGCTCCCTGCGCCACGAAGGCGAGGAGCTGCTCTTCCCCGGCGGCGGGCTCGCCGCCTACCGGGAGACGGGCTCCACGTTCGCGCTGCCGCTGCTGCACCCCTGGGCCAACCGCGTCGGTGCCTGGGAGTTCCCGCTCGGCGGACGGCGGGTCCGTCTGGATCCGGATTCGCCGATCACCCACCGCGACTCGGCGACCGGCACGGCGATCCACGGACTGCTGGCGGCCAGCCCGTACTGGACCGTCACCGACGCGGACCGTCACACGCTCACGGCCGAGCTCGACTTCGGCCGCGTTCCCGAGTACCTGGAGGCCTTCCCGTTCCCGCACGCCGTGCGCTATCGCGCCACGATCGAGCGCACGACCCTCACGGTGGCGCTCGCCGTGCTCCCCACCGCGGACGTCGAGGTGCCCGTGTCGTTCGGCTTCCATCCCTACCTGACGCTGCCGGGCTCGGATCGCCGCGACTGGATGCTCGAGCTGCCGGTGGCGCGGCGGGCCCTCACCGACGCGCGGATGCTCCCCACCGGGGAGACCGTCGCCATCGCCCCGGGCGAGCTCGACGGGCCGCTCGGGGAGCGCACGTTCGACACCGGCTATCCGGCGCTCCACGGCGAGCAGCCCGCCTTCCGCGTGGCCGACGCGCGGCGGCGGGTGACCCTGCGACACCTCAGCGGGTACCCCGTCAGCCAGGTCTACGCTCCGGAGGGCTCCGGGTTCATCTGCTTCGAGCCGATGACCGCCCCCGTCGACGCGCTGATGTCCGGCGACGGCCTGCGGTGGGTGGCGCCGGGGGAGGAGTTCGAGGCCAGCTTCAGCATCGCAGTCGACACCCCCTGACACCGGAGGTTCACGATGGAGACCTGGGACGCGATCACCTCACGCCGCAACGTCCGCGACTACGGCGAGCGACCGCTGCCCGAGGAGGCGCTCGACCGCATCCTGCGGGCCGGGTGGCGGGCCCCCTCGTCGCGCAACTGGCAGCCGTGGGACCTCGTCGTCGTCACCGACCGCGAGCAGCTCACGCAGCTCTCCCGGGTGTGGCAGGGGGGCGGGCACATCGCTCAGGCGGCCGCCGCCGTCGGCCTGGTCATCGACGCCTACGACGCCGGTTCCCGGGAGCGCGAGATCGCCCTCTACGACCTCGGCCAGGCGTCGCTGCAGATGATGGTCGCCGCCGCGGACCTCGGCATCGGCTCCGGCCACTCGGCCGTCCAGGATCAGGACCTCGCGCGCGAGGTCCTCGGGCTGCCGCAGGGCAAGATCCTCCAGTACGTCATCGACTTCGGCTATCCGGCCGACCGCCCGCTGAAGCCGATTCAGCGGCCGAACCGGCGCCCGTTCGAGGAGGTGGTGCACCGCGGACGTTTCTGAGCGCGTCCGCGCCGGGTAGTCCGAATGGAGCCGTGAAACGCTCGACAGCACCGACCACCGTCCTGGACGGTCGGGAGGAAGCGCGAGCTGGGCGGCGGGTGGCACGGATCACGGCGCTCGCCACGGCGCCGGTCAAGGGCCTGCGCCTGCAGCCCCGCGACGCGGTGGCGCTCGACACGTTCGGCGCGATCGACGATCGACGCTTCTTCCTGATCGACCACGGCGACCGCATGGTGAACGCCCGGCGCATCCGCCGGCTGAGCGCCGTCGTCGCCCGATACGACCACACCGGCCGCCGGCTCGCGCTGACGTTCCCGGACGGCACCGCACTCGAGGGCGAGATCGAGCTCGCCGAGGCGCTCAGCCCTCGCTTCTTCTCCCGCGAGCTCCCGGTCGCCCGCGTCGTGGGCCCGTGGTCGGAGGCGCTCTCGCACTACGCCCGCCGGGAGGTCCGCCTGGTGATGGTCGCCGACGGGGAGCCCGGGACCGACCGCGGGCGCCGCGGCACCGTCTCGCTGATGTCCCGCGCCTCGGTCACCCGCCTGGAGCGCCGGGCCGGCCACGCCGTCGCCCCCCGCCGCTTCCGCATGCTGATCGAGGTGGACGGCCTCGACGCGCACGCCGAGGATGCCTGGGTGGGGCGCCGCCTGCGGATCGGCGAGGCCGCCGTCCGCTTCCACGGGCACATCGGTCGCTGCATCGTGACCGGCCTGGACCCCGACACGGGTCGCGGGGACATGCCGACGCTCGAGCTCCTGCGCCAGTACCGCGGCGGGCTGCCCACCACCGAGAAGCTGCCGCTCGGCGTCTTCGGTGAGGTCCTCAGCCCGGGGGTGCTCCGCCTCGGGGATGAGGTCCGGCTGCTCGACTGACGCCACCGCTCAGGCCTTGCGCCAGCGACGCTCGGCGCCCCCGGCGAGCGCCGCGTCGGCGCCGGCGTCGGTCGCCACCGCGTGCAGGTGCCGGAACGGGCGGCCCTCGCGCAGCTCGCGCACGACGCCGTCGATCAGGCCACCGTCCGGCAGCTCCCGGCCGTCGGTGACCGCGTCGATCACCTCTCGCTTGCGCTGGATCAGGCGGACCATCGTCTCGTCGATCGTGCCGGCGGCGAGCAGGTACCAGGCGGTGACGGCGTCCCGTTGCCCGATCCGGTGGCAGCGATCCTCCGCCTGGTCGTGGATCGCCGGTGTCCACTCGAGCTCGAGGAAGCAGACGTTCGAGGCGCGCGTCAGCGTGATCCCCTGCGCCGCGGCCCGGGTGGCGCAGACGATCAGTTGCGGTCCCTCGGGGCGCTGGAACGCGGTGATGGCGGCCTGGCGAGCGCCCATGCTGTCCTGGCCGAGCAGGTGCAGGGCGTCCGGGAAGCGCTCGAGCACGCCCTCCTGCACCTCGCGGTGGCGCGCGAAGACGACGAGCGCCTCGCCGGAGGCGAGGAACGCGTGGATCCAGTTCAGCGCCGCCGCCAGCTTGCCGCGGGCGGCCAGCCGCTGCAGCGTCGTCAGCTGGGCGAGGCGCTCCGCGCGCAGCGTCGCGGCGATCTTCGCGTCGAGCACCTTGAGATCGAGCGGCTGCTGCCGCAGCCACGCGACGACATCATCCTCGGCGAGCCGGTACTCCTCCTCGTTGTTGAGGCTCACGGGGACGACGACCTGGCGCTTGGCCGGCAGCTGGGGCAGCACCTCGGTCTTGAGGCGCCGCACGAAGCAGTGCCGGCGCAGGTGCCAGTGCAGCCGCTCCTCGGAGAGCTCGCCCTCGAACTGCTGGCTGAAGCTCGCTCCCGAGCCGAACTCACGCAGGCGCCCGATCACCCGCAGCTGCGCGATCAGCTCGTCGGCGTGGTTCATCACCGGGGTGCCGGTGAGGGCGAGACGCAGGCCGTTGCCCGGCAGTGCGTCCGCGAGCCGCCGCACCGCCCGGGT
>DAIDJO010000036.1 GCA_027451345.1 Solirubrobacterales bacterium | reverse complement strand
CTACGCCTTCCTGGTCTTCTCCAGCGGCGATGTCTCTCTCAATACCTGCAGCAAACTGCGACACGACAGCACATCCGATCTCGCCCTCAGGCTCAGTGAACTCACAGCGGAAGCTGTCTCACGCGAGCTTGGCAGAGAGGGACCACACAGCTCGGGCGGACACCGGTCCGCATCGACGGGCGCCAGAGGGCGAGGCTACAGTCGCAGGCTCCGTAGCCCGGTCCGGATTTCGCTGATCAGGATCTCGGGTTCTTCGAAGGCTGCGAAGTGTCCGCCCCGGTCGGCCTCGCCGTAATGGATCAGGTTGCTGTAGGTGTCTTCGATCCAGCCTCGCGGCAGGCGGGGGATGTCGCGCGGGAACACCGTCACCGCGACCGGCAGCGACAGCTTCGGGCCAGCCAGGCTGGCGGATTTGTTCTCCCAGTAGATGCGGCCCGACGATGCGCCGCTGTTGGTGAACCAATAGAGCGAGATCTCGTCGAGCATGTCATCGATGCTGAGCGCGTCCTCCGCGAGGCCTTGGTTGTCCGTCTTGGACTGGAACTTTTCGTAGATCCAGGCCGCCTGGCCGGCCGGAGAGTCCGCGAGAGCGAATCCGACCGTCTCTGGCTTCGTCCCCTGAAGGTGGCTTGATCCACCGAGCTCCCCGCCGTACAGGGCGATCGTCTCCACCGCGTAGCGCTCTTCGGGCGACAGCGTGCTGGGGATCTGTGCGGGCACTGCGTATGGAGTGTTCAGGTGGATCCCGAGCAGGCCCTCGGGTTGCAGAGCGCCAAGGGCGGTGGTGACGACGGCACCCCAATCACCGCCCTGAGCGGCCCAGTGCTCATAGCCAAGGCGCTTCATGAGTTCGACCCAGGCGCTTGCGATACGTGAAACGGTCCAGCCTGTCTCGGTCGGCTTTCCCGAGAACCCGACTCCGGGCAGCGATGGGACGACGACGTCAAACGAATCCTCGATGTCTCCTCCGAAGGCCACCGGATCGGTCAGGGGTCCGATGAGCTTCAGGAATTCGACGATCGAGCTGGGCCATCCGTGCGTCAGGATGAGGGGCATCGCGTTCGCGTTCTTGGACTTGACGTGGATGAAGTGGATGTCCACCCCATCGATCTCGGTCAGGAACTGCGGGAAGCTGTTGAGCTGCGACTCGAATCTGCGCCAGTCGTACTCGCGCTCCCAGTAGCTGATGAGGGACTGAGCGTTCGCCAAGCGGACACCCTGCGACCAGTCGGGAACGGTTTCCCGGTCCGGCCACCGCGTTCTGGCGAGTCGCTGCTTCAAGTCCTCGATGTCAGCGTCCGGGATCGCGACCGTGAAGGGGCGGATGACAGCTGAGGGCGTTGAGGGGGTCATTGCGTTGTTCTCCGATCTTTGCTCGCGGCGCAGCGACCGGCTGCACACGGGTGTGCAATGCACACGACTGTGCAATGTACTTGATTGCGCACGTGTGTGCAAAAATCACGGTCGTGCCGATCGAATCCGCCCGCACGCGCTCCATGAATGCGACACGAAAACGCATCCTCGATGTCGCACTTGACGTCCTGGGCCAGAAGCCGGACGCCGGAATGGGCGAGATCGCCTCCGCTGCCGGCGTCGTCCGCCGCACCGTCTACGGCCACTTCCCCACCCGAGCCGACCTCATACGCAACCTCGCGCAGCAGGCCGTGCAAGAGATCGCAGCTGTGCTCACCGAGACCAACGCCCGCCAGGGAGCCGCCGAGGAAGCGTGGGTCGCGTTTCTCGCTGGGCTATGGCCATTGACGCATCGCTACCGAGTGCTGTTGGCGCTTCGGCGCGGCGAGTATGGCGAGGAGATCCACTCCCTCCTGGGACCGATCGATCAGGACCTCGCTGACCTGGTGCAACGGGGCCAAGACAGCGAGGTGTTCGGACGACACCTGCCGGCGGACGTCCTCAGCCAGCTCGCCTTTGCCGCCGTGTTCACCATCGCGGACCACGACCTCTCCAGCCGAACCCTCGGCGCCCGCGCGGCAACCATCGCCACGTTGCTCATCCTCGGAGTCCCCGAGGAACGCGCACAGGCTCTCGCGGAGGGACAGCCGTGATGCGCCGCCTCGACAGGACACCTCGTCCCCGGCGCGGTAGGGGCGCCGGATCTCACTGCCCGGCGGAAGCACTCACCTGCACCGGCTCGTCCGCCTCGCCCGCCGGCCCGTTGACCTTGCCGGCAAGTGTCGCCGCCGTGAGACCACCGCGCTGATCGCCCTTCGGGCGCACGCCCACCAGCGGCGAGCTGGTGGGACGAGAGTGAGCCACCGCACCGCACCGGCCCGGCGCCCCCGCTCAGCGAGCTTCGGGTACGGCGACCACCTGCCACCCGCGGCGGGAGGCAACCTGCTCGGCGATCTTGCGTCGGCGGGGTGGATCGAGGCGGCGGACGCGTTGCTCGGGCAGCACGATCGTGTGCGCACCGGCGCGTTCTGCGGTCTGGATGATCGCCTCGGCCGGGTTGCCGACGACCGATTCGAAGTCGGCGTCCGCCGCTTCGCCGAGGATGCTGCGCGCCGTCACCAGCTCCTCCCGGGCGATCTTCGCCATCTCGATGTTCCAGAGAGCCGTGCCCTGCAGGCAGCGCCCGCAGCCCACGAGACGCTCGTGTGCCGCGATGGTCAGGACGGTGAGATGGGCGTGCTGAGCATCGGCGAGCTCGTGCGCCTGGCGTAGCGCGGCGCGTCCGCGCGAGTTGTCCTCGAACCAGACGAGGATTTCAGGTGGTTCCCCGCTGCCTGTCACCGGTGTGTCCCGCTCGTTCTGCTGGTCGATCGTCATCCTATCCCCCCTGCGACGGCGCCTGCGCGACCGCACCCAGCTCGTGCACATGTTCGAAGGTTCCGGCCAGAGCAGCGACGTGCAGGAGAAAGGTGGCGTGGCGGGAGCGGCCACCCGCACCCGTGGCGAGTGCGGCGAAGAGCAGCGGGACGTGCCAGCGGGTGAGCGGCGAGGCGACGGACCGCGGCCGGTGGGAGCGGGCGAACCAGCCCCAGGCGGCGTGGATGCCCAGCAGGGTCTGGCGGAGGGCCAGTGCGTGGTGGGCACTGCCTCCGATCCAGCCGTGACGGCGCGCGCCGCGGATCGCCGCCATGCGGAAGGCGGAGTCGGCGAGGGAATCGAAGTCCCGGCCGAAGCGTGTTGCGCCGCCGCTGGCCCTCGCGAGCGGTCCGTCGACGAGGTCGGTGACGGCGCCCGCAGCGAGCAGCACGAGATAGAGCTGGGTGTCGGCCGGCGCGGCGTACGCGAAGGGTGCAATCGTGGCGCGCGTGAGGGTGAGGGCGTCGGCGGCCGAGAGCTGCTCGCGCGGGTCGCCGCCGTGACCCTCGACCATCCCGAGGTGCCAGTCGAGCATCAGCGCGACCGCGGCGAGCCAGGCGATGAGCGCGCCCCGGGTGGGCATCGGTCGGCCGCGCTGGGCGGCCGCCTCTCTGGCGGTCAGCGTGCCGAGAGCACCGACGATGCTCCATCGGCGGGCCTGGCGCGCGAGCTCGGGACGCTGTTCCCGGGTGCTGGCGGCCCGCTCCCGCGATGCCCGGAGGAAGCGGCCGATGGCGGGCGGGGCGAAGTGGTCGGCGCGCAGGGCGGTGAGCGCGTCCGCCGCCCACCTCTCGCCCTCGGTCGTCGCTCGCTGGGTCAACGTCGTGCGCGGTCGAGCCAGCGCAACGCCCCGAGGATCGGTCCGGTCGCGTGACGGGCCGGACTGTGCCGCAGCCGTCGCAGCACGTAGTCGTCCGCGGCGCGGGCGGGCCCCTCGGCGAGCGTCGGGTAGGCGTGGATCGTCCGCGAGATGTCCCTGATGTGCCCGCCTCGGCTGATCCAGGCGGTGAGCTCGGCGATCACCTCGCCCGCCGCCGGGGCGCAGACGGTCGCGCCGATCAGATGACCTCGCGGGTCTGCGATCAGCTTCGCGAACCCCTGCAGCCGCCCGACGGCGATCGCCCGGTCGAGTTCGGCGTACTCGCTCCGAGCGATCTGGGTGCGTGCCCCCCAGCGCTCCCGCGCCTGCGCTTCGGTCATGCCCACCCGCGCGACCTCGGGGTCGGTGAAGGTCACCCATGGGATCACCTCCGACACCGTACTGCGCGTATAGAAGAGGGCGTTCGGGGTCGCAACACGGGCGTGGTGGGCGGCGACGTGCGTGAACTGGTGCAGGCCGGTGACATCGCCGACGGCGAAGATCGAGGCGGCCGTGGTCCTCAACCGTCGGTCGACCCGGACCGCGCCGCGGTCATCGACCTCCACGCCGGCGCTGCCGAGGCCGAGTGCGCTGCTGCGGGGACGGCGCCCGGTGGCGACCAGCACCCGATCGAACTCGACCGGCGGCTCGCCCACACGGTCGAACTCGAGCCTGAGACCGCCGTCGGTGCGGGAGATGGCGCGGGGCCTCGCGTCGAGCTTGACCGTCACGCCCTCTCGCCGGAGCTGCTCAGCGATGAGGTCGGCCGCCTCCGCCTCCTCCTTCACCAGGAGGCGTGAGTCGGTCTCGACCAGGGTGACCCGTGACCCGAGCCGGCTGAACGCCTGCGCGATCTCACACCCGATCGGACCGCCGCCGAGGATCAGCAGACGCCGGGGCTGCGCCTCCAGCTGCCAGATGGTGTCGGTGGTCAACGGGCCGGCGTCCTCGAGACCGCTCAGAGCGGGCAGGACGGGCTCTGAGCCGGTGGCGATGATCGCGGCCCGAAACCGCAGTTCGCGATCGCCGCACTCGCTGGTGTACGGCCCGGTGAACCGTGCCTCGGCGGTGATGACCTCGACCCCGGCGGCGCGAAGCCGCTGGGGTGAGTCGGCCGGCTCGATCCTGGCGATGGCATCCCGGATGCGGCTCATGACCGCCGCGAAATCGATCGTCGGCTCGACCGCGCCCAGGCCGAGCTCCCCGGCGGTCCGCATCGTGTGTGCCGCCTGCGCCGAGGCGATCAGCGTCTTGGACGGCACGCAGCCCGTCCACAGGCAATCCCCTCCGGTGCGCGCACGCTCCACCAGCGCGACCCGCGCCCCGAGTGCAGCCGCGATCTGCGCGGACACCAGGCCCCCCGTCCCGCCCCCGACGATCACAAGGTCGTGGCGCGTCACTTCGAGTGGACCATCGGTAGCCGCTGTCTGAGGATCGCGTTCTCCCCGGGGTCGAGCACGGCGTGCTGCACGCACGCCGGCACGAGCATGTCCTCGTCGGGGTGCGCCATCGCGTAGGAGCAGGCGGCCAGCCGCTCCTGTGCCGCACGGACCGCGGGGTCAGCCGCCGTCTCACCACGTTTGGTCGCCTCCCACGCCGGTCCCACCACCTCGGCATCCATGAACGCGTGCACCACGAACGTCAACGCCCGCGGCCGACCGAACAGCAGCCGCCGCCAGCCCAGGCGCCGTCCCAGCCGCCGCGCCCAGCCCGCGGCGACGGGAAGGACCGGCGGATTCCGAAGCAGGACACGCGCCACCGCGACCGCGACCGCCCAGCCCGGTCGGTCGAAGTCCATCCCCCCGAACGTCTGAACGAACCGGTCACGCACCGCGAGGTCCCGCGGGTCACGGTCGTCGAGCACGGGAACCCAACGACCCCCGGCGAAGACGCCGTGGCTCGAGCGGTTGCAGCGCGGGTCGCCCATCTGCAGGTGCTCCCACGGGATCCGGGCTCCGATGCCGCGCTCGATTTCGCGCCACACAGCGTCGATCGAGACGTCGTGGAACTCCTCCTTCCACCGCTTCGGGTTGCCCACGTAGGCGGCCGGCTGAAACGACATCATCCCGAACCGCATGGGCGCGCACGCCCGCACGACCTCGGCCACCTGCGGCAGGCTCCGCGGCGTCACCGTCATGTTGTGGGCAAGGTCGAACCGCACCCCGTGCTCACGCTCGAGCCGCTCGAAATTCGCCACGAACTCCCGCCGGAACGGGTGAAGCTCCGCCTCATCCCGCGGGCGCCGGATGCCCGATCGGCCGCGCATCAGCGAGTCGAAGTGCCCTGCGAACCGCAGGAGATCGAACCTACGGGTGCCGTCCGGTGCGATCGCAAGCCGTTCGAGATACGCGTAATCGAAGTCGCCGTGGGTCATGCTCATCGGCTTGCGGCGATGATGCTGCATCGTCAGCAGCGCCTGTGCGTGCGCCTCGGGACCCAGCAGGGTCACCTCGCCGCCGATCAGCTGCGCGTGCTGATCCACCCCGCGGGTGCGGCGCAGGTACGCCATCTGCCGGTCGACCTCGACCAGTGTGTGCTCAGCGTCCGTTCGGACCTGGTTGGCCTCCGATCCCAGATAGCACGGCGAGCACGCGAAGTTGCACCGCGGGAACACGCCATGTGTGCCCTCACACCCTGTGGTGCGCTGGCCCAGCAGTTGCGCGGGCGTACGCAGCGCCTCGGGCAGCTCGCTCCAACGCCGCCGCAGCGCCACGACGGTCTCGGGGTCAACCGGCCGGGTGCGCGCTTCGAACCGGCGCAGCGCCCGCCAGAGCCCGTCCCCCGGGAACCGGCCAACCCTCATGCCGGCGGGGGTGCCTGGACGGGGCCGGGTCCGACCTTGACGCCGTGCCAGAAGGCGACATGACCGGCGATCTCCCCGGCCGCCGGCTTCGGCTGCGGGTAATACCACGCCGCCGCTGAGTTTCGCTGCCCGCCCACGACCACGTCGTAGTAGCTCGCCGTCCCCTTCCACGGACACGTCGTGTGCCGGTCGCTTTCCTCCAGATACTCGGGCCTCACGTCCTGCGGAGGGAAGTAGTGGTTGCCCTCGATCACGATGGTCCGATCGCTCTGTGCGATCACCGCACCGTTCCAGATCGCCTGCACCGGACCGCCGGCCGCAGGGACGCCAATCATCTCTTTGAGTTTGTCGATCATGGTCATACCGATTGGATCCCGCCAGGACGCGAAACGGTTCGGAGCTCGATGGGTCGCCGTCACGCGTTCGACGGGCCCACCGCGGGCTCGCGTGTCGCCCGCAGCAGTTGCGAGGTCGAGATGTGGCGGTAGATGCCCGGGACGACCGTGATTGCGACACCGATCGCGGCTGTCGCGAGCGCGGCCCACACGTCGCGATCGAACGGCGGGACCGGGAACGGGTGGAAGGTGTCGTAGAGCACGTATCCGAGCACCGCGATGCCGACGTTCAGTGCGAGCAGCGGTATTGGGCGCCTGCCGTGCCGCCATACCCAGACCGCGGCAGCGATGACGGTCATGAGGTAGGTGATGATGATCAGGTACGAGCCGTAGGTGACGATCAGGACCAGGGCGCGGAGCGCTTGGGACTCGAAGCTGAAGGCCAGCAGCCCGATCAGGCTCGCCGTGCCGACGATCGCCAGAGCACCGACCGGCGATCCACGTCGCGGGTCGGTGCGAACCAGGACGTTCCGGGCGCCCGGTCCCCCGCCGAGCTCGCGGCCGAGCGCGTACAACAACCGGTTCGCGCCGTTCACACAGGCCAACTGGGCGCCGAAGGCGCTGATCACCCCGGCGAGATTGACGAGCTTGCCCATCGTCGAGCCGACGTAGTGGTCGGCGAGGTGCACGAGCGGGGCTGGGTCGGCGGCGAGTGCGTGTGGGGTGGCGTAGGCGTTGTCGACGATCCAGGTGAACGCGATGTACACGCCGGCGGACACGACCAGCGAGGAGATCACCGCCGCCGGGATCGTGCGGGTGGGCGCCGAGGATTCCTCACCAAGCGTCGCCGCGCCCTCGAATCCGGAGAACCCCCCGAACGCGTTCACCACCCCCAGTCCGAGCGCTCCGAACGCGAGCCCATGCAGCTGAAACGGGGAACCCGAGAACGCGTGCCCGTGGACGCCACCGTCGCTCAGGATCACCACCCCCACCACCGAGATCAGCAGGATCGCGACGCCCTCGAGCAGGAAGATCAGCAGAGACGAGATGCCGATCGACGCGTAGGCCAGCCACATCGTCAAACCCCACCCGATCACCGCAAGCGGCACCCACGCGATATGGACACCGAGCGAGGACAGCAGCGACTGCGCGATGTCGGCGGTGCTCGCGTACACGGCAGCGGCGAACGATGTGTAGACGAACAGCAGAAGCCACGCTGACAGGAAGCCGTACCGGGCGCCGAGCGCGGCCCCGTTGAACGCGTAGACCGAGCTCGCCGAGTTGAACGACCGGGAGAACACCACGAACGCGTAGGCGCAGAACGACATCGCCACCAGCCCGAGCAGGTACGCGAGCGCGCCGGAGCCCCCAACGATGCTCGCCATCACCGCAGGCCCGACGATCACGCCCGCCGTCGGTCCCTGGATCCCGACCGACAGCGCGACGGTGCGTGCGAACCGCACGCTGACGCGCTTCAGTGAGCGTGACGGGTCGCTGACCTCCACGCTCGCGGTTACGCGCTGCGCAAGCGTCACGGGGGCGCTGTCTGTCTTGGGGCTCACCGTGGGTTTGACACCGCGGGCCCGCGGAACGGTTCAGCCGGCCGGCGAACCGGGTGGATCGGGCCGCTCACCGGAGAGCGCCCCGAGGATCAGGGCATCGGGCGGCATTCCCGTCACGCCCGTCTCACTCCGGTAGATCCGGCACTTCAGGCCGTAGTCCTCTCGCGCGGCGGCCCCCGGCTCGATGTCGCGACCGTTCACGCGGACGGTCGGGGAGCCCAGGAATCGTTCGGCGACAGCGCTCTCCTCGTCGGGGATGCGGCGCAGCTCGATGTTCGCGGCGATCCCGTGGGCCTCGAGCCACGCGGGGAGCCGATCGACGAGCCGCTCGTGGTTCGGACAGCCGTCGAAGTAGAGAATCTCGATCGTGGTCGACGCGGTCACGCGGTCTCCGGCCGTGACGCCCGGCTCAGGGTCCCGTCGTCCGCGCGTCGCCGCGCCGGCCGATCGTGCCGAGTGCATTGAGGCCCTCGATCGTTCGCCGCAGGCTCTGGAGCAGATGCCGGCAGCTGGGACACCACCGCAGGTGACGCTCGATCGCCCGAGCGCACCGTTCGTCAAGATCGGCGTCCAGGTAATCGGACATCTGCGCGCGCACATGAGCGCACTGCGCGCGGTGGCGGGCCATCGGGTTGAGCTTGGCAAGGCCACGCATTTCCGGGTTCAGGCTATCGCCTGGGCAGGGCGTTCTTGGCTTCACGACCATTGGACCCGGCCTCGGCCCCGAACGGTTCGCGGCCCCGGCCCGCGGACGGCACGTGGCAGGTCGGACGGCGTCTGCGCGTCTCTCCGTTTACGGTCTGCGCATGGCGTCCAGGACCGATGATCCCGCGGGGGTTCGGTGAACGCGACCGATCCCGAGCTTGTGGCGGCAGCCCAGCAGGGTGACGAGGATGCGTTCGCGATCCTCGTCGGTCGCTACAGCGGCCGCGTGCGCCGCATCCTGCTGCGGATCACCACCGACGATGCTGCCGCCGACGACGCGCTCCAGGACGCACTGCTTCGCGCTTGGAGGAACATCAACGGCTTTCAGGGACGATCCGGCTTCTTCACGTGGCTGACGCGGATCGCGATCAACGAGGCCTACCGGACCCGCCGGCGCGCGGAGGCTCGAGCCACCCTCCCGTTGGATGATGCGATCGGGGAGCGGATCCCGACGTGGGGCAATCAGCCCGACGAGGTCTTCGAGAGGCGTGAGTTCCTCGACGCGCTCGAGGCGGCGCTCGCACGGTTGCCCGAGGAGCACCGCGCGGCGGTCGTGCTGCGTGACATCGAAGGGCTCGACACCGGAGCCGCCGCCAGCATCCTCGACGTCGGCGAAGCGGCCTTCAAGAGTCGCCTGCACCGCGGGCGGATGGCCCTGCGTCGCGAGCTCGACAGCTACTTCAAGGGCAGCTGAACACGGCTGCACAGCACCCGCGCCTCGGTCTCCCGCTCGCTCCCCCGCTCCGCTCTTCGATCCCTGCCGACAGGCCATGACCACCACCGAGCCACCCTCCGGCCGTTCGATACCTCCCGACTACTGGGACCGGGTGAGCAACCGCTACGACCGCCAGCTCTGGCTGGAGTCGAGGTCCGTGCGATGCCTGCTTGAGCTGGCCTCCCCCACGGCCGGCACGCGGATGCTCGACCTCGCAACGGGCACCGGCGCGGTCCTGCGGGCCCTGGTCGTGCGGTCCTCGCGCCCCCATCACGTCGTCGGGGTCGATCGCTCACAGGCGATGCTCGGGCACGTGCCGCCCCTGCCCGACGGCTGGACCACGATGTGCGCGGACGCGCGCGACCTGCCCTTCGCCGACGCCAGCTTCGATCTGGTCACCGCCTCCTATCTCCTGCACCTGCTCGGCGACGCCGACCGTGTCGCCGTCCTCGAGGAGGCGCGTCGCGTTCTGCGCCCCCACGGACTGATCGCCGTCCTGACCCCGGCCATCCCTCCAGGCGGACCGCTGCGACCGCTCGCCCGAGCCCTCGACCAGCTGGCGGCACGGGCGCCGGAGTGGTTCGGCGGACTGCGCGCGCTCGACCCGGCCCAACCTCTGTCGGCAGCGGGGTTCGAGCTCCTCGCCACGCGCCACACCGCCCGCGGCTACATCGCGACGTGCACGCTCGCCCGACGGGCCACGGGTGCACCGGACCCTGGCGACGCTGCCGCCGGCACCCCGGCGGGCGCACGGCGTCGCGCTGACTGACCCGGCCGCTTCGGTCAGCTGGACGACGGTTAGCATGACGGTCATGGGTGAGCGGGACACGTGCGAGCTGCCGTCCCTGGACCGGCACGCGCCCCCGCTCGTCATCGCGGCGATGCCCGGGCGCGGCTGATGACCGGCGGACACGACCACCACCACGAGCGGCCGGACCACGATCACGGCGGCGCCCACGAGGGCCATTCGCACGGCGTGTCGGCCGACGCCGACCGCGGGAAGCTCGCCGTCGCGCTCGCCCTCATCCTCGGGTTCATGGCCTTCGAGGTCGCCGTGGGCATCATCGCGAGCTCGCTCGCGCTGCTGTCCGACGCCGCGCACATGCTCACCGACGCCGCCGCGATCGCCCTGTCGCTGGTCGCCGCCACCCTCGCCTCGAGACCGGCACGTGGTCGGCTGACGTTCGGCTTCAAGCGCGCGGAGATCCTCTCGGCGCAGTTCAACGGCGCCACGCTGCTCGTCCTCGCGCTGCTGATCGTGTACGAGAGCATTCACCGCCTCATCACCCCGCCGGGCGTGAAGGGCGTCGCCGTGCTCGTGGTCGCGCTGGGCGGGATCGTCGTGAACCTGGCGGCGACCTACACGCTCTCGAAGGCGAACCGGCAGTCGCTGAACGTCGAGGGATCGTTCCGGCACATCCTCACCGACCTGGCCGCGTTCATCTCCACCGCGATCGCGGGCGCGATCATCCTGGCGACGGGCTTTCTGCGTGCCGACGCCATCGCCTCGCTGGTGATCGCCGGGATCATGCTCTTCGCCGCCTACGGCCTCCTGCGCGACAGCGGCCGCGTCTTCCTCGAGGCTGCGCCGGCCGGCATCGACCCCGACGCGATCGGCACCGCGATGGCCCGGCAGGCCGGCGTGACCGAGATCCACGACCTCCACGTGTGGGAGGTCACCTCAGGCTTTCCCGCCCTCTCCGCCCACGTGCTCGTCGGGCGGGACACCGACTGCCATCAGGTCGCCCGCCACCTCAAGCAACTGTTGCGCGAGACGTTCGCGATCGAGCACACGACGCTGCAGGTGGAGCACGAGGACACGACCCTGCTCGCCATCGAAGGTCCCGAACAGCGGGAGCGAACGGTCCGGTGATCCTCGATCACCGCTGAGGTGCTCTCGCCCACCCCCGCTCTCGGGTCTCAGGTGCCGGCGCCGACCTCGCGCCTGCTCTGCTCGATCGCCTCCCGGCGCGCCTGATACTCCTCGATCTCAAGCTCCCCATTGGCCAGGCGCCGGTCGAGGATCTCGATCGCGCTCGGCGGGGGTGGTGGCGGTTGCGCGGCCTCCGGGGGTTGCGACGAGCTCTCGCCGCGCCCGGACGTCCCCCCTCTGATGGACCAGACGACCAGGTAGATCACGAGCGCCCAGAAGCCCACCATCGCGATCACCATCAGGAACTCCCAGCCCCAACCGACGTCGTGCATGTAGAACATCTCAGCCTCGCATTCCTCGACAGTCTCACCGTAGGCCGACGCACCGATCCGTGCGCCCGTGGTGTCCCGCAGACCGGCGCACGGAAGTACGAGCGGCTGGAGCGCTGAAGGCCCCGCGGCTCATTCCCGCAGCGCGCGGAGCGCGTTGAGGATCACGGCCAGGTCGATTCCCTCCTGCAGCAGGGCCCCGCCGATCGGCGGCAGGTACCCGGCCGCCGCGACGGCCATCGCCGCCATGCTCAACCCCATGCCGACGATCACGCTCTGCCGAGCGATCCCGAGTGATCGCCGGCCGATGCGCACGGCGTCGACGACGGTGTCGACGCGGTTCACGGTGATCACGGCGTCGGCGGTCTCCGATGAGATCGTCGCGCCCGCAGCACCGATGGCGATGCCGAGCTCGGCGGCCGCGAGGGCCGGCGCGTCGTTGATCCCGTCCCCCACCATGATCACCGGCGTCAGCTCGGGGTCGCGGCCGATCGACTGCACCACGGCGAGCTTCGCCTCGGGGGCCAGCTCGGCATAGACGCGATCGATGGCGAGCTGACCGCCGATGCGGTCGGCCACCGAGCGCCGGTCGCCGGAGAGCATCGCGACGTGCCGGATCCCCTCCGTCTTGAGCCGACCCACCAGACCGGCGGCGTCCGGGCGAAGCTCGTCAGCCATCACGATCAGGCCGCCGAGCCGCCCGTCGACGGCCACCATCACGTGCGCCTCCCCCGAGCCGCGTGTCGTCGCCGCCCGCGCCCCGGACAGCTCCGCCGCCGGCACGCCGGAGTGCAGCAGGAACGCGCGACTGCCGACGAGGACGCGGTGGCCGGAGACGGTGCCGGCGATGCCCTGGCCCGGCTCCTCGACGACGTCGGTCGGTTGGGAGAGCACCAGGCCGAGCCCGTGCGCCTCGGTGACGAGCGCGGCCCCGAGCACGTGCGCGGAGTACTGGTCCACCGATGCGGCCAACCGCAGGATCTCCGGTTCGTCAAGGTTGCCGCGCACGAGGACCTCCCGGACCGCGGGGGTGCCGACGGTCAGTGTCCCCGTCTTGTCGAAGAGCACGGTCCTGGCCAGGCCGAGGGTCTCGATCGCGCCCGCGCCCTTGACGATGACGCCATGCTGCGCCGCCCGCGACAGGCCGGCCACGAGGGCGATCGGCGCGGCGAGGATCAGCGGACACGGCGTCGCCACCACGACGACGGCGAGCGCCCGCTCGGACTCCCCGCTCAGGATCCAGGCCAGGCCGGCCACGACGATGGTCAGGGGAAGGAAGAAACCGGCGTAGCGATCGGCCATGCGGACGAACGGCGCTCGCTGGGCCTGGGCCTGCTCGACCAGACGGACGAGCGCGGAGTACGCGCTCTCGACGGCGGGTCGGTCGGCGCGCACGTCGAACGGGGGGCCCGCGTTCGCCGTTCCGCTCAGCACGGGCATTCCGCGCACCAGGCTCAACGGAAGCGACTCCCCCGTGAGCGTGCTCGTATCGAGCACCGCCTCATCGCTGATCATCGTCCCGTCCACCGGAACCGTCTCCCCCGTGCGCACGAGCACGACGTCACCGACGCCGATCTCGCCGACGGCGACCTCTCGCAGCTCGCCGCCGACCCTGAGCCGCGCGAACTTCGGAGCGCGCTCGACGAGCGCGGTGAGCTCCCGGCGCGCCCGAGCTGAGGCGAGATGCTCGAGCGAGCCGCCGCCCGAGAACATCAGGCCGATCACCAGCCCGGTGAGATCCTCGCCGAGCGCGAGCGCACCGACCATGGCGACGAGCGCGATCGTGTCGACCCCGAGGCTGCGCTCGACGAACAGGCTCCGCAGCACCTCGACGGACAGCTCGAGGGCGAGGACGCCGACAGCCACCGTCCACACCGAGCGACCCGCCGCGGACGCTCCGACGGCGAGCAGCGCGCCGCCGACGGCCAGCGCGAGGAGCGCCGACGCGGCGAGAATCTCGGAGCGCGCCGCCAGCAGCGCTGCGAGCCGGTCACCGGGGCTGAGCACCGCGCCGCGCCGCGGCGTGTCGCCACGCCCGCGTGGCACCGGGTAGACCCCGGACTCTGACATCGCTTCAGCGTGCCCGCTCGGCATCCGCGCCGGATCCGTGCGACTCCACACCCCGGCGGGGTGCTTTCCCGGGGCCGGGCGGCCCCGGGAGGGTGGCGAGCGAGGTGGAATGCCCCGGACGCCGCCGTCGGTGCGGGGGACTAGGGTTCCGGGAATGACGACTCAGACACCCCAGGACGCGGACGGGCAACCGGGGGCGCTCCCCCCTGACCCGAGGGGGCCGGTGCTGCTCGCCTTCGACGGGTCCCACGACGCCGAGGCGGCGATCACCACCGCGGCGCGACTGCTGCGCGGCCGGGAGGCGGTGGTGGTCACCGCCTGGGAGCCGGCGGCCACCTGGGCGCCCTACGACCCGGTGACGCTGATCGCCGCCCCGCTCGAGCGTCTGATCGCGCAGGCGGCCGGCATCGACGAGTCGCTCCGGGAGCTGGCGAACGGGATCATGGAGCGAGGCGTCCAGGTCGCCACCGAGGCCGGGTTCCACGCGACGGGCCGAATCGCGCGGGGCCGGCCGGCGACCGTCATCTGCGCCGTCGCGGACGAGGTGAAGGCCGATCCGATCGTCGTCGGCGCACGCGGCGTCGGCCGCATCGAGTCCGCACTGCTCGGCAGCGTTTCGGGCGCGGTCGTGATCCATGCGCAGCGGCCCGTCATCGTGGTGCCGCATCACCACGCGCCCTGACGCCGGGACCGACCGTGAACCCGCACAGGGCCAGGGCCGACATCGACACCGCGCTCGCGCCCACGGACGTCGCCAGCATCGCGACGTTGACCCGTCCGAGCTGGAAGAACTCGCGCGTGGCGGGGAGCAGCAGGGTGACGACGTAGAGCGCGGCCATCAGCGCGCACATCACCAGGACGCTCCGGGCCCGCAGCGCTGAGCCACCGGCCTCGAGGGCCAGCACCAGGTACAGACCGGTGGCGACGAGGACGGTCACCGCCACCGTGCGCGCGTCGACGATCGTCTGATCGAGGTCGTGGAGCGCGAACAGGTACCCGGCGACGACCCCCGAGCCGGTGACGAAGCCGGCGGGCACCGCGAAGCGCGCGACGGTCCGACCGAAGCCCTCGGGCCGCCAGTTCCCGCTGCTCGGCGCCAGGGCGAGGACGAAGGTCGGGATGCCGATCGTCAGACTCGCGGCGAGCGACAGGTGGCGGGGCAGCAGCGGGTAGGCGTCCGAACTGGTGCCGATCGTGAGGATGAGGAACGCCGCGAACGCGGATTTCGTCACGTAGAGCTTGGTGACGCGCTGGAGGTTGCGCAGCGCCCGGCGACCCTCCTGCACCAGCTTCGGCAGGCTCGCAAAATCCCCGTCGATCAGGACGAGGTCCGAGACGGCACGGGCCATCTGCGTGCCGCTCCCCTGCGCGATCGCCAGCCGCGAGGCCTTGAGCGCCGGCACGTCGTTGACGCCGTCCCCGACCATCGCGACGTAGCGGCCGTCGTCCCGCAGCGCGCCGACGATGGCGCGCTTGCCCTCCGGCGAGATGCGGCCGATCACCGTCGTCTCCGCGGCGAAGCGGCGGCGGGCCCCGTCGTCGGTGGGGATCGTCTCGCCGTCGGCGACGCGGCCGACCGGGATTCCGACGTCCCGGGCGATCGCCGCGACGGTTCGCGGCGAGTCCCCCGACAGCACCTTGATCTCCACGCCCTCCGCCCGCAGGAAGCGAATCGTCTCGCGGATGTTCGGGCGAAGCTCCTCGGCCAGGACCACCAGCCCCAGCGGGGTGAGGCCCTCCGGCGGGTCATCCTCCCCGTACCCGGCCAGACCGGCCCGTCCGGCCGCAACGGCAAGGACGCGGCGCCCCTCCTCCTGACGCCGCGTGGCGAGGACGGCAAGCGCTCCGGTGGGGAGGCGCTCCGGGGCTCCGAGGAACTGGACGCCCGACGGCCCCTCCACCGCGCTCCAGCGTCGGCGGCTCGAGAACGGGACGCTGGCCGCCGCCATGACGGGCTCGGTCCCGTAGTGCCGCGCGATCGCGTCGAGCGTGACGTTGTGGACGGGCGAGAGGCTGGCCAGTGCCCGCAGCGCCTCCTCGAGCGCCGCGCCGTCCTGCGCTGGGATCACCTCCACCACGCGCAGCTGAGGCTCGGTGAGCGTGCCGGTCTTGTCGATGCAGATCGTGTCCACGGACGCCAGCGATTCGATCGCGTTGAGCTGCTGCGCCAACACCCCGCGCCGCGACATCCGCACCGCCGCCGCCGCGTACGTCAGGCTCACGAGGACCATCAGGCCCTCGGGCACGAGCGTGACGACGCCCGCGGTCGCGGTCGACACCGCGGTTCGCATCCCGACGTGCCGGTGGTAGAGCGAGTAGCCCAGCACCGCGCCGAGCAGCAGGACGAGCAGGACGAGCGCGTACAGCAGCCGGTTGACCGAGCGCTCCAGCGGCGAGCGGGGATGGCGAAACGACCGTGCCTCCCCCGTGACCTTCGCCGCGAAGCTGTCCGCGCCGACGGCCACCACTTTCGCTCGCCCGCCGCCCTCCACGACGAAGGTGCCCGAGCGAACCTCCTCCCCCACCCCACGGGCGACCGGCTCGCTCTCGCCGGTGAGGGCGGACTCGTCGAGCAACAGCTGATCCGCGGAGACCAGCCGCGCGTCGGCGACGACCTGGTCACCCGGGTTGAGCACGATCAGGTCATCGGGCACGAGCTGATCGACCTCGGCGCTGCGGGCCACCCCCCCACGCACCAGCGTTGCCCTCGGCGCGACGAGCAGCGAGAGGCGATCGAGCGCGCGCTTGGCCCGAACCTCCTGCGCGATGCCGATCGTGGCGTTCGCGACGATGACTCCGAGGAAGAGCGCGTCCCGCGCGTCCCCGAAGGTGAGCGTCACCACGCCGAACGCGGCGAGAATGAGGTTGAAGACCGTCAGCACGTTCGCCCGCACGATGCTCGCGTAGGACCGGGTGGCGGCCGGACGGCCCGCTGGCCGCCCGGCCCGTCGCCGCGCAGCCTCGGCGTCCGTCAGGCCGAGCGATTCGGCGCCCTGCGGCGCGGTGCTCAGCAGCGATCCGGTCATCTCGGCGATTCTCCTCCGCATCGCTCCCGGGTCGAATCCGGAGAACCCCGTGGACCGTGGGCACGGTCCGCCGTAGGCTGCGTCGCGTGAGCCCTCGATTCGAACTCGCCTGGGCGGCGTCGACCGGCCTGCTCTGCCTGCTCGTGATGCTCGCCCTCGCGTTCACCGGGCTGCTCGCGCTCGCCGGAGGGCTGCTGGTGATCGCCCTCAGCGCCGCCGTCCGCCGGCTCCTCGTGTGGCGTCGCTCGAGCGCGCTGAACGGCCGCAGGCCCCCCGCGTGACTTCCCGCTGACGCCGAGGCGGGGACGCCGATCGGCCGGGTAGACCCGCAGCAGGCGCCTCCCGTCCACCCCATCCCCCGCCCGCCGCGTTCCGATGCACACGCTCCTCATCGTCCTTGATGCCCTCGGCCTTCTGGCCGTCTTCCGTTCGATGCAGCACCTCCCCCGGCGCTGACCCGGGGCGACGGCCGCTACGGTGGTTCGGTGCCGCGGATCGCCACGATCGGGGTGTATGAGTTCGACGGTTCGAGCTTCATCCGCGCCCTCGACACGGCGGGGGTCTCGCTGGTGCTCGATGTCCGGCAGCGTCGCGGCGTGCGCGGCCCGCAGTACGCCTGGGCGAACGCCGCCCGCCTCCAGGACCGGCTCGCCGCCGCGGGCATCGGCTACGAGCACCACCCCGAGCTCGCTCCCGACACGGCGATGCGGGAGCTCCAGTACCGGGCGGATGCCCGGGAGGGTGTCGGCAAGCGCTCACGCCGACAGCTCTCCTCCGCGTACATCCGCGCGTATACGACCGAGGTGCTCGACGTTGTCCCCCTGGAACCGCTCGTTCGCCGCCTGCCCGTCCACGGGATCGCGGCGCTGCTGTGCGTCGAGGCGGACGCTGAGGCCTGTCACCGGTCGCTGGTCGCCGAGCGGCTCGCCAGGCGCTTCGGCATCGAGGTGATCGACCTCATGCCCGGGACACCGACCGAGATCGACCTTCTCTAGCGCCCGGTGGGCCCGGCCTCAGGACGACGCGGCGGCCGACAGGCGCTCTCCGGCCTCGATCGGGCTGCTCAGGACGTTCTCGGGTGGGGCGAGCGGGCACTGCCAGCTCGGGTCGTACCGGCATGACGGGTGGTAGCTGAAGTTGAAGTCGAGCACGAGCTCGGCTCCGTCGAGCCCGAGGTCGGCGCCCTTCGCCGTGTCGAGCATGTAGCGCCCCGCGCCATAGGTGGCCGAGCCGGCGGTCGCGTCGCGAAACGGCACGAAGATCCCTCCGCCGTACTGTTCGAGCCACCACACGGCCAGGCGTCCGTCGACCGGAGCGGACAGCTCAACCCAGCCGATCCGCCGGATTCGGGTGACCTCGTCTGGGGCCGTCGGCAGGACAGAGGCGGCGGTGGCGCGATCCGGGCGCAGCGGGGCGGTGAAGCGCAAGCGCGCGTCGTAGGGCCAGTACGGCAACCCGCTGCCCCGCAGTGGATCGTCCGGCCCCAGCGGGCTCTGCGGATGCATGCCGAACAGCCGGTTGCGCGCGGAGCGCCAGGCGGCGTGTGCCCGCGCCGGGTCGGCCGTCGCGCGCACCGCAGCGTAGAGCTCGGCGGTCCGGCGGCGCCAGTCGGCGAGCGCCAGCTCGTCGGCGAGCGCCGGATCCGGGTGGCTCTCGTGGCTGGGCGAGCTCGACACGGGTGCGGATCCTATTGCGCGCCCGGGCCGCGGGGTGCGCGTGGGCTCTCGCGCGTGAACAGATCGATGATCCGCAGGACCTCGGCGGCCTCGCCCACGCCGCCCACGACGATGAGCTTCAGGCGCCTGCGCGGCGCGTCGTAGAGCGGCTCGACGCGCAGCGATCCGGGCGAACCGTCGTGGGCGAGTGTGGCGGCGGCGAGGGTGCGCTCGAGCCGCTCGCGGGCTTCCAGGTCGATCTCATCGATCTGGACCACGCTCGAGACCTCGACGGCCGTCCGGGCGGTGGCCTCCGCGCGGTCCCGCGGTGGGTCCCCCGGCATCCCCTCCCGGGGGGCGGCGCCGGCGGTGAACGCGTCGAGGTCGGCTCGGGCGATCCGGTACTGCTTGCCGATCCGCACGCCGGGGAGCCGCCCGTCCCGCACGTACCCGCGCACCGTCCGGACCTGCAGCCCGAGGATCTGTGCCGCCTCCTCGGCGGAGTACATGTGCTCTGCCATCGCCGCGAGGGATGTTATGTCACCAGTGGGCGCCACATACGGCCGTTTACAGTCGTTTACGCCGCTATAACGCAAGTTAGTGCAGCTATAACCGGCGGTTAGAGGACCGCCACCGAGGTTATGGCCGCGCTACCCGGCGGTTATCGCCGCCCCCGCCACGGCGTCCGGATCGCGTCGTCGGTTATGGCAGCTATTCGTCGTGGTTATCTCCTGGCCGAGTCAGGAGCGATGGTGGCGACGCTATTCCATCTGATGTCAGCGACTATTCGCTTTGGTTATGGCCCTACACCAACGCTCCGCGATCCACCGCGGGCACCCAGCCACGCTCGGGGCATGGCTGGACCGGGATCCGGGTTTAACCGGGGAAACGGAAAACGTCCCTCAACCCGGAGGGCGCACCTCGGGAGGTTGTGATGCGAAAAATCACTGCCGCCGCCGTCGTGCTGGCCGCACTGGTCTGCGTGCCACTGGCGCTGGCGGCGTCGTCACCGATCGTCACGATGGGAACGACGGGCGGCATCGGCCAGACGTCGGCCACGCTGCACGCCACGGTCAACCCGAACGGGCTGGCCACGACCTACCAGTTCCACTATGGCCCCACCTCGGCCCTCGGCAGCGTCTCGCCGGCCACCGCGGCGGACGCCGGTTCGGGCACGACCGGTGTCGCGGAATCGACGAAGCTGTACGGGCTCTCACCGGACACGACGTACTACGTCCAGTTCGTCGCCAGCAACAGCGCGGGAACCGCGAGCACCGCCGTTGGGACCTTCAAGACGACGGGACAGCCGGCGCCGACCACCACGACGAGCCCGGCGGTCGGCGTCGGCCGCTACGCGGCGACGCTCGTCGGCGTGATCAACCCGAACGGCGAGACGACGACGTACCACTTCGACTACGGCCTGACGAGCGCATACGGGTTCCAGTCATCGTCCAAGACGGTGCCCGCCGGCAGCACCCCCGTGGCGGTGGAGATTCCGCTCCCCGGCCTGCAGCCCGGGCAGGTGTACCACTACCGCCTCGTCGCCGATCACGGCGCCCGGTCGGTGACCTACGGCGCGGACATGACGTTCCAGACGGCGCCCTGGCCGCGGCCGCACACGACGCTCAGCTTCACGCTCCGTCGCCGGATCGACCCGCGGCCGCCGTTCGTCTACCTGGTCACCGGCCGGATCGCTCACGCGCTGACCGTTCCCGCCGGCTACGGCTGCCACGGCACCGTCCGGATCTGGGTCCTCCACGGTCGGCAGCGCCTCGCCCTTCACACCGTCCCGGTCGGCGCGACGACGTGCACCTATCGCTCGCGCTTCCGGTTCCGGTCGATCCGCGGGTCGGGTGCCCGCCGGCTCGTGATCCGGGCGCGGTACCTCGGCGACGTCTGGGACGCGCCGGCAACCCGTTCTGCGGTGGCGTGGGCGGGGTGACGCGATCAGCGTGAGCCCGGCAACCGCGCCTCGGCGGCAACCTCGGCGATGATCCGCGACAGCTGGCTGCCCTGCCAGGCGATCGGAGAGCGTCCCGGGGGGTCTCTGACGAGGCGTGCGCTCGGGATCGCCTCCGCGTAGGCGATCCCGAGCGCCTCCGGGTGCTCGGGATCGGCCGCGTCCCCCGAGGCCACCACCACGGCCGGAACATCGATGACGGCCAGATCGGCGAGCCGCTCGAACGGCCGCGAGCGGGGCAGCGCCCGCAGGGCATCGGCCACGGCGTCGAGATGGTCGTGCTGGGAGAGGCGCTGGGCGGTCACTTTGCGCACCGTCTCGGCGAACGCGGCGGACACCCCCTGCGGGGAGCCGTAGGCGTCAAGGAAGCCCTCGACTCCGCCACTGCGCAACGCGTCGGAGAGTCGGTCCCAGCGCTCCAGGCGCGCCCGTTCCCGGGCC
>DAIDJO010000035.1 GCA_027451345.1 Solirubrobacterales bacterium | reverse complement strand
AGTCCGTGAGGTTGCGCACCTGGGCGAGCGGCAGATGCTCGACGGCGCCGGCCGAGGCCTTGCACACCGCAGCGGTCACCTCGGCCGCTCGTCGCTCCGGCAGGACGACCCCGGCGGCCCCGGCACACTCGGCCGAGCGGCAGATCGCGCCGAGGTTCTGAGGGTCCTGCACCTGGTCGAGCGCGACGATCAGCCCCTGCCCGTCGGCGAGCAGGTCCTCTCCCTCGACATACTGGAATTCGGAGACCTCCGCACAGACACCCTGGTGGCCGTCCGAGCCGGCACGTCGGGCGAGCTCCTCCGCCGGCTCGAGCGTCACCCGGACGCCGGCCTGCGCGAGCCACGGCTCGCGGCCGGCGTAGGTGGTGGCCCACACGTGGCGCACCGTCCGGGGTCCCCGGATCGCCTCGTGCACCGCGTTGCGTCCGTAGACGATCACGCCGCGGCCTCAGCTCGGGTCCACCGGAGTGAGCTCCGGGCCATCCGGACTGTCGCGCACCGCCCACCCGAGCCCGTGCAGCTCGTCGCGCAGCGCGTCGGCGCGGGCCCAGTCCCGCTCGGCGCGCGCCGCCTCCCGCTCGCGCATCAGTGTCTGCGCCCGCTCGGGCGCCACGACCACCTCGACGTCGAGCAGGTTCTCGAGCGCGAAGACCCCGAGCATCTCGCGCAGGTCCGCGTCCCCGACGGGCGCGCTGCTGCGATTGGCCTCGCGCACCCAGTCAAAGGCCGTCGCGAGCGCTCGCGGGGTGTTGAAGTCCTCGGCCAGTGCGTCGAAGAACTCCATCCGCAGGGGAGCCGACCAGTCCGGTGAGGGGCCGGGCCTCAGCCGTCGCGCCACCTCGCGGAAGCGGTTGACGCCGGCCGCGGCCGCCTCCATGCGCTCGTCGTCGTACTCGAGCGGCTGACGGTAGTGTCCGGCACAGAAGTAGGCGATCAGCGCGTCCCGGCCATGCCGGTCGAGGGCGGCGTGCAGGAGCAGCGTGTTGCCGATCGACTTCGACATCTTCTCCTGCGCGAGCCGCACCATGCCGTTGTGCACCCAGAGGCGGGCGAGCGGCTGACCGTGCGCCGCGCGCGTCTGCGCCGCCTCGTTCTCGTGGTGCGGGAAGGCGAGGTCCGAGCCCCCGCCGTGGATCTCGAAGTCGAGTCCCAGGAGCTTCTCGGCCATCGCCGAGCACTCGATGTGCCAGCCGGGCCGTCCCGCGCCCCAGGGAGCGTCCCAGGCGGTGTCCTCCCCCGGCTTGCGACCCTTCCAGAGGGCGAAATCGAGCGGGTCGCGCTTGCGCTCAGCCCCCTCCCTGCCCTCGCCCTGGTCAAGGTCCTCGAGCCGCCGGTGCGTCAGCTCGCCGTAGTGCTCGTCGCTGCGCACCGCGAAGTACACGTCGCCGTCGACCGCGTAGGCGTGGCCGCGGTCGATCAGGATCTGGATCAGGTCGATGATCTCCCCGATCGTCTCACTCGCCAGCGGCTCGTGATCCGGCCGGCCGAGCCCGAGGCGGTCCGTGTCGGCGAGGTAGTGGGCGATCATCTCCTGCGCGAGCGCGACGGACCCGATCCCCGCCGCGGACGCCGCCGCGTAGATCTTGTCGTTGACGTCGGTGATGTTCGCCACCAGGGTGACGTCATAGCCCTCGTGCTCGAGGAAGCGCTTCAGCAGGGCGAAGACGACGAAGGGGCGGGCGTTGCCGATGTGGATGCGCCCGTACACGGTCGGGCCGCACGCGTAGATGGCGACCCGCCCGGGCTCCCGTGTGCGCAGCGGCAGCACCCGGCCGGTGAGCGTGTCGTGCAGCGTGATCTCTCGCACGGGCGAGAAGTTAGCCGGTCGCGGCATCCGCGCGGCTGACGCCGGTCGCGGCATCCGCGCGGGTGACCGTGGCGATGGCCAGCGCCGCGGCCCCCTCGAGCCGACCGATGAAGCCCATCCCCTCCCCGCGCGTCGCCTTGACGTTCAGCTGGCGCGTGCCGACGCCGAGCGCCTCCGCCAGCCGCGCGTGGATCGCCGGCCGGTGCGGGAGGAGCTTCGGCTGCTCGAGCACGACCGTCGCGTCGACATGCTCGATCACGCAGCCGGCCTCGGCGAGCAGCGCCACGGCGGCGCGCAGCAGCTCGATCGAGTCGGCATCCCGGTAGCGCTCGTCGGTGTCGGGGAAGTGCTCGCCGATGTCCCCGAGGGCGGCGGCGCCGAGCAGGGCGTCGATGATCGCGTGGGTCAGCACGTCGGCGTCGGAGTGCCCGAGCAGACCATGGGTGTGCGGGATCCGCACGCCGCCGATGACGAGCGCCCGCCCCTCCACGAGGCGGTGGCAGTCATACCCCAGGCCGGTCGCGACGCTCACCGCTGTGCCCGCTCCGCCAGCAGCATCTCCGCCACGCGCAGATCGTGCGGAGTCGTGATCTTGAAGTTCTCGGGCGTGGCGGGCAACACCGCGACGGTACCGCCCTGGCGCTCGACGAGCCAGGCATCGTCGGTCGCGCGGCGGATCAGCTCCGGGGCGGCGGAGAGCGCGCGCACGAGCGCGGCGCGCCGGAAGACCTGGGGGGTCTGCACGGCCCAGAGCCGCGAGCGGTCGAGCGTCCGCTCGACCGCTCGCCCGTCGGGCCCGACCTCCTTGATCGTGTCGGTGACGGGCGCAGCGGCCACGAGCGCATCGACCCCCTGCCGCTCGAGCTCCTCGACCGCTCGGGCAAACAGCTCGGGCGTGGCGAGCGCCCGCGCGGCGTCGTGCACGATCACGACCTCCTCGCCGGCCGGCGCCGCCTCGAGCGCCGCCCGCACGGAGTCCGAGCGCGTCTGGCCACCGGGGACGGCGCGCACGTCCGCCGGGGCCGCGTCGAGCCGCTCCGCCGGCAGGGCGACGACGATCGCCCGCACCGCCGGCACGTCGCGCAGCGCGGCGAGGCTCCACTCGAGCATGGGCCGGCCGGCGACCGTGGCGAGCGCCTTGGGTCCCCCGGACCCAAGGCGCTCGCCACGCCCTGCGGCCACGATCAGCGCGACCGCCACCCGTGCGCCCTCGCGCTACTGCTCGGAGTCGGCCGCGACCCCGACGGCCTCGTTGCCGGCGCCCTCCAGGATCACGGCCGCGAGGTGGGCGTCGACCTGCTCCTCGTCCATGTCGAGCGCGTACATCATCTCGGAGGCGAGCACCCGCTTGGCACGCGTGTACATCTGCTTCTCCCCGGTGGAGAGGCCCTTCTGATGATCACGAATGGCCAGGTTGCGCACAACCTCGGCGAGCTCGTAGATGTCGCCGGTCTTGATCTTGTCGCGGTTGTGCTTGAAGCGGCGATTCCAGTTCTTCGGCATGT
>DAIDJO010000034.1 GCA_027451345.1 Solirubrobacterales bacterium | reverse complement strand
CTCGACGATCCTCAAGCCGGAGATCATCGGCGAGGAGCACTTCAACGTCGCCAACGAGGTCAAGCAGGTGCTGCAGCGCTACAAGGAGCTGCAGGACATCATCGCCATCCTCGGCATCGACGAGCTCTCCGACGACGACCGCCTGACCGTGAACCGCGCCCGCAAGATCGAGCGGTTCCTCAGCCAGCCGTTCCACGTGGCCGAGCAGTTCACCGGAACCCCGGGCGTCTACGTCTCGGTCGCCGACTCGATCCGCGGCTTCAAGGAGATCCTCGAGGGCAAGCACGACGAGATCGCCGAGCGCCACTTCTACATGAAGGGCACGATCGACGACGTCGTCGAGGCCGCCAAGGCTGACCAGTAGGCATGGCCCACACCAAGTTCCAGGTCGAGATCCTCACCCCGGAGGGCGAGGTCTTCAACGACGAGGTCGAGATGATCTCGACGCGCACGACCGTGGGCGAGATCGGTGTGCTCGCCAACCACGCCCCGGTGCTCGGCATGCTCGAGCCGACCGAGCTGCGGGTGTACCTCTCCGAGGGCGAGGTGCTGCGCTTCGCCCAGTCGGAGGGGTACATGCAGGTCGGCGGCAACCACGCGATGCTGCTCGTGCAGGACATCCAGCGTCCCGAGGACCTCGACGTGAACGTGCTGCGCGAGCGGCTCTCCGAGGCCGAGCGCGAGCTCGAGCAGGCGGGCGAGGACAGCGAGCGCCGGCGCGTCGCGCTGCGCGAGCAGCGGCGCTGGCAGGCCTTCCTGCGGGTCGCCGAGGGCTCGCGGGCCTGACGTGAGGTGACGGGCGGCGTGCTTCGCCGCCCGTCCGTCTTCGTGGAACTGAAGGATCGCGGCCGGATGCACCCCTATCCTGCGCTCCGATGGCTGATGATGTCGTGACGGCGCGCGTGCGCGGGGCGCGGAGGGCAGCGTGCGATTGATGCCGAGGAGTGGCTGGGGTGTCGCGTGGCGGGCACTGCTGTGCGGCGTGATCGTCATCGGCTGTGCCGCCGGGGCGACCGCCACAGCCGGCCTGCTCCAGGTCAAGGACATCGTCAACATCATCAACGTCCACAGCGCGATCCGCAGCCGCCAGATCACGCTCCCGCAGCCGGGCGCGCCGGAGACCCTCCTGCTCATCGGCGTCGACCATCGGTACGGCCAGGGGAACACCCCGGGCAACACCGACACGATGATGCTCGTTCGGGTCAACGACAACTCCTCGACGATCAACACGCTCTCGATCCCGCGGGACCTGCAGGTCAACGTCCCCGGCTACGGCATCGAGAAGATCAACGCGGCGTACTCGGAGGGAGGGCCGGATCTCCTGATCAGGACGATCCGCGACAACGTCTTCCCGACGCTGCGGGTCAGCCACCTGCTGCTCGTGGACTTCGCCAGCTTCGCGAACCTGATCAACGCGATCGGCTGCGTCTACGCGCAGGTGGACCACCGCTATTACAACCACAGCGTCGGCCTGCTCAACCCGACGACCGACTATTCGAGCATCGACATCCAGCCCGGGTACCAGCGGATGTGCGGCGGCTCGGGGGCTGATCTGGGCGGGGCGAACACGGCGCTCGCCTTCGTCCGCTTCCGGCACAACGACTCGGACTTCGTCCGCCAGGCGCGCCAGCAGGACTTCCTGCGCTGGGCCAAGCAGGGCTTCAGCACGAGCCGGCTGTTCAACAACCGCAACCAGCTGCTGCAGGATTTCGCCAACGACGTGCAGATGGACAGCGGCCTGCACTCGACCTCGGGCGTGATCACCCTGTTCGACCTGGCCATCAACGCGAACGGCAGCACCCAGAAGTCGATCCCGTTCCCGACCACCGGCTCGATCCCCGGGACGAGTAACCTCAGCTTCAGCGAGGCGGCGGCGGAGCAGACCTATCGGGAGTTCCTGCGCCCGACGCACGCGCCGCCGGCCGGATCGCAGCCGGTGAGCCCCGCGCCCGCGATCGGCGCGGGGGCGGGGCGCGGCCGGCGCGGCCACCACCGTCGGCCCAGAGCGGTGTTCCACCTGCCCGCCTACATGTCCGCGGACACCCGCGACGGGAACTCCCAGGCCGCTCAGCTCGGCCATGTCGGGTTCCCGATCTACTACCCGGCCGACCTGCCCGACAACTTCTCGTACTGCTTCTCGATCACCGGCAACTGCGACATCGGCTACGAGGTGCAGGCGAACCCGCAGGCGTACGCGCACTCCTATCCGCGCCGTTACGAGATCACCGCCCCCGACGGGCATCGCTACCCCGCCTACGTGATGACGCTCGTCTACACCTCGGGCGGGCAGAGCGACACGGGCACCGGTGAGTACGCGACCGTGGAGGGCACCACCTGGCCGGGCGCGGGCCACGCTGCCGGGCCCCCGATCCTGCGCACGCCGAGCGCTGTGAAGGTGGTCAACGGCAAGACGCTCTACGAGTACTCCCAGGGCGGCGCGCTGGCCGTCGTGGCCTGGAAGACCGAGCACGGCGTGTACTGGATCTCCAACACGCTGCAGAACGACATCCCGAACGACCAGATGGTCGCGATGGCGGCGTCGTTCACCCGCGCGGCGGGTTGATCGCAGTGGTGCTCCGCGGCTCGGCGAGCCGCTAGCCTACGGCGCCGTATGAGCAACGAGCGTGAGCCGATCGCGGTCATCGGCACCGGGTACGTCGGCCTCGTCACCGCGGTCGGCTTCGCCGAGCTCGGCAACGAGGTCTGGTGCGTTGACATCGACGCCGAGAAGATCCGGGCCCTCGAGCAGGGCCGGGTCCCGATCTACGAGCCCGGGCTGGCGGAATCGGTCGCCGCCCATCGCGAGCGGCTGCACTTCACCACGGAGCTCGCGCCCGCGCTCGAGCGGGCAAGGCTGCTGTTCGTCGCCGTCGGCACGCCGCCCACCTACTCCGGTGACGCCGACCTGTCCGCCGTCCATGCCGTGATCGCGGCGATCCCCGCCTCGGACCGGCACGCGATCGTGATGAAGTCGACGGTCCCCGTGGGCACGGGCGCCGCCATCCGGCGGGAGCTCGAGCACACCGGCAAGGGCGGCGTCGCCTACGTCTCCTGCCCCGAATTCCTCAAGGAGGGGGCCGCGCTCGAGGACTTCCGCCATCCCGATCGCGTCGTCGTCGGCGACGACGGCGACTGGGCGGGTGAGGCGGTGGTGAAGCTCTACGCGCCGCTCGGCGCCCCGCTCGTGCGCACGGACATTCCCAGCGCCGAGATGATCAAGCTCGCCTCCAACGCGTTCCTGGCCACGAAGATCTCCTTCATCAACGAGATCGCCAACGTCTGCGAGGAGACGGGGGCCAACGTGATCGAGGTGGCCCGCGGCATGGGCCTGGACCGACGGATCGGGGAGCACTTCCTGCGGCCCGGGATCGGCTTCGGCGGCTCGTGCTTCCCCAAGGACGTCTCGGCGCTCAAGCAGCTCGCCGGCAACTCCGGCTACCACTTCCAGCTGCTCACCGCGGTGATCGAGGTCAACGAGCTCCAGAAGCGCCGGGTGATCGCCAAGCTGCAGAAGCATCTCGGCAGCCTGGTGGGCAGGCGCGTCGCGCTCCTGGGGCTCGCCTTCAAGGCCGAGACCGATGATATGCGGGAGGCCTCCTCGCTGGTGCTGTCCGCGCGCCTGCAGGGTGAGGGCGCGCTGGTGAGCGCCTACGATCCGGTCGCGGCCGACGTGGCGGGCCCGCTGATGCCGGGCGTGACGATGGCCGGCTCCGTGCTCGAGGCGGTGCGCGACGCCGACGCGGTCGTGCTCGTCACCGAGTGGCCGGAATTCGCCGAGGTTGACTGGGGGGCGATGGCCTCGGTCGTGCGCGGCCGGCTCGTCGTGGACGGCCGGAACTTCCTGGACGGTGCCGTGCTCGCGGCGGCCGGCTTCCAATACGAGGGGATCGGCCGGTGAGGGCGCCCGGACCCGCCCCCGGAGGTGAGGAGGGCCGATGCAGGCGCTGATTCTCGCCGGCGGCGAGGGCACCCGCCTGCGGCCGCTGACCTCGCGGGTGCCGAAGCCCGTCGTGGCGCTCGTCGACCAGCCGTTCATCGGGTACATGTTCGACTGGCTGGTGAGCCACGGCATCGACGACGTGATCATGTCGTGCGGGTTCCTGGCCGACGGCGTGCGGAGCGTCCTCGGCGACGGCTCCGCCTTCGGCATCCGCCTGCGCTACGTCGAGGAGCCCCATCCGCTCGGGACCGGCGGCGCCCTGAAGTACGCCGAGGCGCTGCTCGACGAGCGCTTCTTCATGCTGAACGGCGACATCCTCACCGACATCGACCTGACCTGCCAGCTCGAGCAGCATGAGCGCACCGGCGCGCGCGCGACCCTCGCGCTGATCGGGGTCGAGGATCCGTCGGCCTACGGTCTGGTGCGACGCCGTGACGACGGCAGCGTCACGGAGTTCCTCGAGAAGCCCGGGGCCGACGAGGTCCTCGACACGAACCTGGTGAACGCGGGCGCCTACATCCTCGAGCGGGAGATCCTCGCCGACCTCGCGCCGGCCGGCACGAACATCTCGATCGAACGCGACGTCTTCCCGAAGCTCGTCGGCCGTGGCCTGTACGGGTATGAGGCGAGCGGCTACTGGCTCGACATCGGCACCCCGAGCCGGTACCTGCAGGCCACCTACGACATCCTCGAGGCGAAGGTGCGCACGAGGGTGGGGGAGCGGCTGAACGCGAGCGGGATGCGACTGCTGCCGGCGGGTGGGGTCTCCGGCCGGATCGCCGCTCCCGTGGTCATCTGCGACGGGTGCACGATCGCCCCGAGCGCACGCATCGGTGGGCGCGTCGTGCTCGGCCGTGGCGTCGAGGTCGGCGCGGGCGCGACGGTGGAGGATTCGGTGGTGCTCGACGGCGCCCGGATCGGCGCGCGCACCGCCGTTCGCCGGGCGATCATCGGGCGCGACGCGGTCATCGGGGAGCGCTGCACGATCGATGGGCAGGTGATGCTCGGCGACGGTGTCCGGATCGGGCACGAGAACCACCTCACGGCGGGCGCGCGGGTGTTCCCGGGCGTCGAGCTGCCGGACGCGGCGATCCGATTTTGAGCACGCCGCGATCACTCTCCCGGGACTCCGTTGCAGAGGTCGACGTCAGCGGCCAGTTCGCGGAGGTTCTCGCCCTGCCCGACCATCTGCGCGACGCGCTGTGGCGCATGGAGTCCGCCAACCTGCGACCGCACGATTCCCCGGGCGGGCTGGTCATCGCGGGCGTCGGGGGCTCCTCGGCCGGGGGTGCGCTGGCTCGCGCCGCCCTGGGTGATGCCGCCTCGCGGCCGATCGAGCTCGCCCGGGACTACGGCGTGCCCGGCTGGACCACGCCGGACACGACCGTCCTGTGCGCGAGCTACTCCGGCGACACGGAGGAGACGCTCGCGGCCTACGAGGCCGCCCAGGCGCTCGGGGCCCGCACGGTCGTGCTCACCACCGGAGGGAAGCTCGCCGAGCTGGCCCGCACGGACGGCGTCCCGGTGGTGCCGCTGCCCGGCGGCCTGCAGTCGCGCGCCGCGATCGGGTATTCGCTCGTCGTCTCCCTCGAGGTGGCGCGGCTCTGCGGCGCTGGGGAGAGCCTGCGCGCCGAGGTTGACGTGGCCGCCGAGCACGCGGCCCGACTGGCCGGGGCCTGGGGTCCGGACGCAGCCGAGGATTCGCTGGCCAAGACGCTCGCGCGCGGCCTGCACGGCACGATCCCGCAGATCGCCGGCGCGGCGCTCACCGCTCCGGTCGCCTACCGCTGGAAGACCCAGATCAACGAGAACGCGAAGGCGCCCGCCTTCGCCGCCGAGCTCCCGGAGCTCGACCACAACGAGCTGATGGGCTGGGACGGCGCCGGCGCGTTCGGGACCTTCAGCGCGGTCTTCCTTGACGACTCGGACCTGCATCCCCGCCTGCGGCAGCGCCTCGAGCTCACCCGCGGGCTGATCGCCAGCCGCGGGGCCGCGACGTTCCGCGTCGAGTCGATCGGGCAGACCCGGCTGCAGCGGTTGGTCTCGCTCGTGCTGCTGGGCGACCTCGTGTCCCTGTACCTGGCGACGCTGCGGGGCGTCGATCCGGGGCCGGTGGCCGCCGCCGACTCGCTGCGCTCGGCCCTCAGCGGCGGCTGAGGGATCCGGCCGCCGGCGCCGCTTCGCCCTCAGGCGCGCTTGGCCTGACGCTCGGCGAGCTGCCGCCGGTAGCTGGCCCACGCGGCGTCGTGGCGCTCGGCCCGCACCGCCTCACGCTCGCTGTCGTTCAGCATCCGCACGACGATGAAGACGAGCGCGGTGCCCATCAGGACCGACTGCTCGAGCGCCATCACGACGCCGGCCAGGCTCTGGTCGACGTGCGCGGAGAGGCCCCAGTACCGGGCGTGGTGCTCATACCACGGGTAGAGGGCGTGGGGGGCGAAGGTGAGAATGATGCCGAGCACCCCGACGAAGAACTTGGTGACGGCCATGTAGACGATCGGCCCCATGCCGCCCATGGCCATGCGGGGGCGGATCGGCGAGAGCAGGTGCCACCAGTAGAGCGATCCGGCCACGAGGAAGCAGAGGTGCTCGAGCTTGTGCACGTTCTCGTGGGCGAGCGCGAGGTCGTACATCGCGGGGATGTGCCAGAGGCCCATCACGCCGACGTAGAGGAGCACGGCGAAGACCGGGTGACCGAGTGGCCCGGCGCGCCGCTCGAGGGCCGTCAGCCGTCGCGTCACCGGCCGCAGGAGTCCCTTCGTGAGGCTCAGGATGACCATGATCGGCACGGCGTCGAGGAGGAGCACGTGCTGGATCATGTGCATGAACATCACGTTGTCGGAGATCGAATCGACGGGCGAGACGAGCGCGGCGACGACGACCAGCATGCCTCCGAGGAAGAGCGCCAGCCGTCCGTATCCGGGCGGATGCGGCATGCCGGGACGCCGGGCGCGCCGCCACGCCCACAGATACGCGATGCAGGCGGCGGTGACCCCCACGGTCACGCTCGGGGAGAACGTCCAGGTCAGGGGAGGCGCCACAGCTCGATTCTGACATCGATCCGGCGGCCGGCGTCCGGCGGCCCGCGGCCGTCCGGAGGCGCTCGGTGCGCACACCGACACCCGGATCGACAAACGCCGGGATTGGAACTAACGTGTGATTGACCACGAGTCACTCCCATCTCCCGAACAGGAGGTCGATCATGCGCATCGAGGTCAAGGGGCGAAACATCCCCGTCTCGGAGGATCTGCGGGAGCACGTCGAGCGCCGGTTTCGCGTCGTCGGCAAGCAGGTGTCGGAGTTGGCCGAGCTCGAGGTGGAGGTGTTCCGTGAGCACAACCCGTCGATCCCCGACTGCTTCGTCGCCGAGGCGACGCTGCACCTCAAGGGGGTCACGCTGCGGGCCTGCCATTCCGACCGGGATCTGAAGCACTCGGTGCACGTCGTGAGCGAGGAGCTCGCGGTGCAGGTCAAGCGGCATCGGGAGAAGCGCCGCAAGCGTCGCGAGGCGCGGGCCCCGCTGCTCGCCGATCTCACGGCGCAGCCGTCGGGCGTCGAGCTGGGCTGACGCCGGCCGTCGTCTTCAGGGGGTGGCCCCGCTGGGCCACCCCCTTCACCGGACCGCCCTCGCCGGACCGGATGCGCGATCGTTACGGTTCTGCGAGGGCCACCGGCCGCTAGTACGCTTGGGGCATGTCCTTCCTCGACCGCGCGCTTCGCATGGGCGAAGCGAAGAAGTTCAAGTCCTACGAGCAGCGCGTCGCGCGGATCAACGCGTACGAGCCGGAGATGGAGAGCTCCACCGACGCGGAGCTCCGCGAGCTCGCCGACGAGCTCCGCGAGCGGGCCCGCAACGGCGAGAGCCTCGATGCGCTGCTACCCGAGACCTTCGCCCTCGTCCGCGAGGTGGGACGGCGCACGATGGGGATGCGCCACTTCGACGTGCAGCTGATCGGCGGCATGGTGCTCCATGACGGCGCCATTGCCGAGATGCGCACCGGCGAGGGCAAGACCCTCACGGCCACCACCGCCGTGGTGTTGAACGCCCTGTCCGGCCGAGGCGTGCACGTCGTCACGGTGAACGACTACCTCGCGCGGCGCGACGCGCTCTGGATGAAGCCGATCTACGACGCGCTGGGCCTGAGCGTGGGGATCCTGCAGACGATGCAGAGCTATGAGGACAAGCAGCTCGCCTACGCCTGCGATGTCACCTACGGGACCAACTCGGAGTTCGGCTTCGACTACCTGCGCGACAACATGGCCACCGCGCTGGAGGAGAAGGTGCAGCACGGCGGTCGCGAGAAGCCCGAGCACGGCTCTCCGTACCACCACTTCGCGATCGTCGACGAGGTCGACAACATCCTGATCGACGAGGCCCGCACGCCGCTGATCATCTCCGGTGCGCCCGAGCAGGCCGCCGACCTGTACGTCAAGTTCGCCAAGCTCGCCCCGCAGATGGTGCTCGGCAAGACCCCGGACGGGATGCTCCCGCAGGAGCGCCGCTCCTACGTCGCCGATTTCGACTATGAGATCGACGAGAAGCAGGAGACCGTCTCGGTCACCGAGCAGGGGGTGGCCAAGGCCGAGCGCTTCCTGGGCATCGACCACCTCTACCGCGCCGAGAACGGCCACCTGGTCAACCACCTGTACCAGGCGCTGAAGGCCGAGGCGCTGAAGAAGCGCGACGTCGACTACGCGGTGATCAACGGTGAGGTCCAGATCATCGACGAGCACACCGGCCGCATCCTCGAGGGACGCCGCTGGTCGGAGGGGCTGCACCAGGCCGTCGAGGCGAAGGAGGGCGTGCGGATCCAGGAGGAGAACCAGACGCTCGCCTCGGTCACCCTGCAGAACTACTTCCGCAAGTACGACAAGCTCGCGGGCATGACCGGTACGGCCGCCACCGAGGCCACCGAGTTCATGAAGATCTACAACCTCGAGGTCGTGCAGATCCCCACGAACGCTCCGATGGTGCGCGCCGATCGCAACGATCAGGTCTACAAGACCAAGGAGGGCAAGTGGAACGCGGTGGTCAATGAGATCGCCGCCCGCCACGCCGAGCGTCAGCCGGTCCTGGTCGGCACCATCTCCGTCGAGGTTTCCGAGCTGCTCTCCGAGCGTCTGCGCCGACGCGGGATCCCGCACACCGTGCTGAACGCCAAGCCGGAGTACGCCGAGCACGAGGGCGAGATCGTCGCCGAGGCCGGCGCCCCCGGTGCGGTCACGATCGCCACCAACATGGCCGGACGCGGTGTCGACATCAAGCTCGGCGGCAACGCCGAGCACCTGGCGACGCTCGAGGTGCGCAAGCTTGGGCTCGAGCCGGGCCAGCCGGACTTCGACGAGCACCTCGAGCGGGTGCTGCCCGAGATCGAGCGCCGCGTCGAGGCCGCCCGTCAGGAGGTCATGGACGCGGGTGGCCTGTTCATCCTCGGCACCGAGCGTCACGAGTCGCGCCGGATCGACAACCAGTTGCGCGGCCGCGCGGGCCGCCAGGGGGACCCGGGCGAGACGCGCTTCTTCCTCTCCGCCGAGGACGACCTCGTGCGCCTGTTCGCCGGCGACCGGATCTACAAGATCCTCGACCGCCTCGGCTCCTACGACGAGGACGGGAACGAGGAGCCGATCGAGGCCGGGATGCTCTCCAAGCAGATCGAGAAGGCGCAGAAGAAGGTCGAGGAGCAGTACTTCCTGATGCGCAAGCACACGCTCGAGTACGACGACGTCCTCAATCAGCAGCGCGAGGTGATCTACAACTACCGCGACGAGATCCTCGAGGGCCGCGACATGGGCGATGTCGCGCGGGAGGAGGTCGCCAACCTGATCGAGCGCATGGTCGCCGAGCACACGAACAGCGACTTCGTCGAGGACTGGGACATTCCCGGCCTGCTGGTGCGCGTCCAGGAGATCTTCCGGCCCAGCGACGAGATCCTCGGCATGGACCCCGACCGGGCCGATCGTGAGGAGCTGACCGCCCGCCTGCAGGAGGAGGCGATGGCGATGTACGACCGGCGCGAGCAGGAGCTCGGCGAGATCGCCCCCGGTGAGCCGCTCATCCGCGCCCTCGAGCGCTTCCTGCTCCTGCAGATCATCGATCAGCGCTGGCGCGAGCACCTGCACGACATGGACTACCTGCGTGAGGGCATCGGCCTGCGCGGCCTGGCGCAGATCGATCCGCTCGTCGCCTACAAGAACGAGGGCTACGAGCTGTTCGGCGACCTGATGAAGCTGCTCTGGCTCGATTTCGCCCGCATGATCTACCACGTCCAGGTGACCCTGCAGGACGGGCCGCTCCCGGGCGAGGAGATCGCCCCGCCGCCGCTGCCGCAGCGCACCCCGAGCCCGGCGGCGAGCTCGGCCACCGGTGGCGGCCGCGTCAGCTACACCGGCGGAACCGCGATGCCGATGGGAGCCCAGGCGCTCGCCGCCGCGGCCGCCGCGCCGATGGGAGGCGCGGGCGCGCCCGGCGCGCTGGCCGAGCCCGCCCCCGGGCCGGCGGTCCAGCAGCGGCACGCGGACGCCAACGAGCCCGGTCGCAACGATCCCTGCTGGTGCGGTTCGGGCAAGAAGTACAAACGCTGTCACGGCGCCTGACGTAGGCTTCCGCCGAGGCGATGGCGGAGACCGACCACCTGCGAATCTCCGATCACGACCGCGAGCGCGCGGCGGCGGCGATCCGCGACCACTACGCCGAGGGTCGGCTGGAGAGCGGCGAGTTCGAGGAGCGACTCCAGGCGGTGTACGCCGCCCGGACGCGCGGCGAGCTCGCCGCCCTCGCGGCGGACCTTCCCGCGCTCCCGCCGCCCCCACCGACGCGGATGGAGGTCGCCCGGCGCGCGTTCGACACTAGCGCGCTCGTCCGCAATGCCGTGGGCGGACTCGGGCTGTTTATCGTCAGCACGCTCACGTGGGCGTTCACGGGCGCGAACAGCTCCTTCTGGCCGAAGTGGGTTCTCCTCGCGACGCTGTGGTCGGTCGTGCGCGGCGTCCGG
>DAIDJO010000033.1 GCA_027451345.1 Solirubrobacterales bacterium | reverse complement strand
GGTAGGGGAGGGCGGGCGGGATCCAGAGCAGACGCCACGCCTCGGTGTCGACCAGGGCTTCGACCAGGGCGCGCAGTCGTGGTGCCCCGGGGTCGATGTCGTCGTAGCGGGCGAGTTTGGATCGATCGAGCAGCCGCCCGGCGTGCGTCTCGATCGCAGCCGCCAGCTCGCTCTCGGAGTCAGGGACCGTGCGAGCAGCGTCGAATCGCGCGCGCAGCTTGTAGCCATCCAGAAAGTTCAGGAGGTATGGCGCGCTCTTCCAGAGCTCGGTGACGTCGGGCTGTTCGAGGAGATCGGCGATCCTCTGGATGAGCAGATACTGCTGGAGGTCGGGCAGCCGCAGCGAGGGGGTGAGGACACGTTGGCAGAGCATCGCGTCGTGCTGTCCGGCGGCGCCGAGCCGCTCGGTGCGCGACATGTAGCGCGAGAGCACCGCCTCGATCCGCGCCGTGGTGGTGCGCAGCGGTTCGGAGGCGTCCGGTTCGGTCGTGTACAGCTCGCGCTGGTAGTCGGCGAGGAGGCGGCGCAGAGAGCTCGCCGCGTCGCCGCCGTTGGCAAGAAACGACACCGTCGCCAGGAAGTCGGCGTGGTGATCGTCTCCTCCGCCGTCCCCCGCCACCGTGAGCGAGCGGTAGGGCGTGGCCGACAGCATCAACACCCGGGCGTGTTCCTCGGTCCCGGGTCGCGACCAGTTGAACAGGGCCCGGGCGAGACTCACCGCCTCGCTGTCGTTGTCCACGTCGAGGAGGTGCTTGAAGCGCTGGAACTCGTCGAGGATCACAAGGTCAGGCTCGAGCGCTTCGACGCAGGCGGCAGCGAGGATCCCCCGCAGCTCGCCGATGAGGGCGTTACGCCGTGCACGCTGCTCCCCCGGGATGTGCTTGCGGACCCGCGCGAACTCGTGGCAGGACCGGTCGAAGCGCTCGCGGATCGTCTCACGGCCCGCCGCTCGCTCTGTCCTCTCGCGGATCGCGAGCGCGGCGGCGAACTGTTCGGCGATGCCCGCGTCGATCTCCTTCGGGTTGAAATTGGCGATCGCGCCGCGGAACTTCGCCGCGCTTCGCGTCGTCGCCTGGAGAACGTTGAGGGGCCCGGTCCCCCGCCCGAGGTCCCACGCACGGCGAAGCAGCGCGTAGAGGAGGACGCGCTCCTCCTGGGTGCCCGTGGCGGACGCCTGCTCGAAGGACGTCCCCGGGGTCAGCGCGACGATGTTCAACCGCTCCCTGCGCAGCTCCCTGACCTGCTTGGCCAGGAGCGTGAGCCGGCTGGCGATCGTGGCGCCGGTGCCGGTGACGTCGAGCTTCCTGACGTTCTGCGCGGCGATCTCCGCGTTGGAGCAGACATAGATGACGTCGACGCGCTCGACCCCGTCGCGTTGCAGACGCTCGATCGCGCGCGCCGTCACTCCGCGGGCCACAAGCGTCTTGCCGAGACCGACCTCGTCCGCGACGAGAAACCGCCGGGAGGAGTCCTCGGCCTCATACAGCCGTGCGACCGCGTGATCGACGGTCGCCCGCTGGAAGTCCTTGAGGCCGGCGAGGATCGGCTCGGCGGTGAACTCGGCGCTCACGGCATCTCCGCTCGCGCCTCTTGTACCACGGACCACAGCTCCCGCACCGAGGCGGGGAGGAGGTTCTCGGCGTCCGGGCCAGCGGCCTGCAGATCACGGAAGAGGCGATCGAGCTCGTCGAGCCGCTGGGGGGAGCGGTGCAGCGCGCGCAGGATCGGCTCGAGCAGCGGCAGACCAAACTCGGTGCCCGCTCGAGCGCCCGCTGCCGTTGCGCCGGCGCGCTGTTCGGTGAGCAGGTCCATGAGCTCATCGAGCACCCGGTCGCCCTGTCCCTCATCGCCCAACAGCAGCAGAATGAAACGCAGCAGGCGCTCCCGGTCGGACAGGAGCTCCGCGGTGACCGCCTCGCAGCGCCCGTCGGGCCCGCCCTCGAGCGGCAGCTGTACGCAGAAGTCATGCAGGACCGGGGTGGCGCCGGACCGGGCCGTCAGCCGCATCGCGAAAAACGCGGTGAGGGAGGCGGGCGAGGTGGGAGGAAAGCGGCACGCGGTCTGGGCGGTCAGGTCGACCGCCCAGAGGGCCGACTCGGAGAGCGGCCTCGCCTGAAGCGTGTGTACGGTGCTCACCGTGCTTCCGGTTGGATGCAGGGTGACCTGCCACCGACCCTCGGCGACCTCGGTACACCGTGCGCGCATCCCGCCGCAGGCGAGAAGGTGCGCGAGCGACTCGAGCTCACGCTGCAGTGACTCGCCGGCCTCGTCCACGTCGATTGTGCCGTCACCGCGGAACGGGGTCAGCAAGCGCGCGTCACGCAGCCCCGTGAGCATCGAGTCGATGCCGTGCTGGCCATGGGAGCCGGTGAGCTCGACCATGAACTCGACGTTCTGCTCAAACGCGCCGCGGGTCGCGTTGGCCGACCCGACGTACACCACGGCCCTGTGCCCGCGCTTACCCACGAACAGCTTCGCATGCAGCCCCTCGAGCTGTGGCGGGCCCACCACCTCCGCGCCCTCGGCGGCGGCGTGCTCGGGGCCGCTGGCCGGGGAGGGCAGATCCTCGACGTCGAGCGAGGATCCCGGGTCGTCGAACACCTCGATCTGGTCAAGGGTCTCCCGCAGCTCCGGGTCGAGGCGCGCCAGCTCCTCGAACCGCCCGATGAGCGTGAGATCCTCCGGCACCTCCCCGCGAAGGCGCACGAGCGCCGGCGCCTCGACGAACGGCGAGAGGACGAGCAGCCGCCGAACGTCGCGGATCGGCCAGTGCGGGCGACCGTCGTGCCCGATCGGATGGAATCGATGGTCGGAGAATCCCTCCGGCAGCTCCCAGGCGACGCGCCGCACCTCCTCGGACACGAGGTCGATGCGACGTTGGGTGCGCTCGCTCAGCTCGCCTCCGGCGGCCGCGACCATCCCCGGCAGCGCGCCCAGGAACGCGCTCAACGGACGGTTGCGCGGGTCAGCGCGCCGACCATCGCCAACCACGCCGTCGAGCGACAGCGCGATGTCCCACGAGCGGTCGAACGTGAGATTTCGGGAGAGGACGAGGAGCCGATGTTGAACGGGGGCGCCGTCGTCCTCCGCGAGGAAGCGGAGCAGCCAGATCTTCGGATGAAACACCCCTGAGCGGGGCGGAGACACCGGGTGCACCGCCTCCTCGAGGAAGGTCAGCAGCCTGACGTGCCCGGCGGGGATCTTGGTCGCGCCCGCGTGACAGAACAGGGAGATCCTGCTCGCGTTTCGCCGCAGAGCCGCCAACAACGCAAACGGATTTTCGATCGGCTCGCCATGGGCTCCCGCCCATGGCAGCGTCGTCGCAGCGAGGGGAACGCGGAGCAGCGCCAGGAGATCCAGCGTGTAGGTCGTTCCGACCGCCTGGTCGAGCGTGTACCCCGCGGGCGGCGCCAGCGCCGCAAGGAGCAGTTGACGGTCGGTGGCGGCGAGCATCAGTCCGCGCCGGCGCCCACGATGTCGAGGACCTGCCGTTGGGTGCTGCCCCAGCGGAAATCAAGCTGGCCCGCTCCGGCCGCCCCCCGCCACGTCTCGCGGGCGGAGTCATAGCTGAGTCGGGCCAGGCGCCCCTTGACGAAACGCTCGCGAGTTGCCACCAGGTCACGCGCCGCCGGATCATCAACGGCCCGGGCTGGATCGGCGGCGACCCGAAACCACTCCTCAACGAACGTCCGCGTGAACTCACTGTGGCGCGAGCCGACCTCGGCGAGGAGCTCCCAGAGGCGATCCACCGCGATCCCCCGCTGGTTGGTGAGCGACTGCTCCGTGGCCCACCGCTCGAGGGATGCCCGGTACTCCTCGACCCTCGTCTGGTCGTCGTTGGCCACGGCCAGCGCGTGGTTGTACAGGAGCGAGGCGCCGTGCATCGTCTCGGAAAACCGGCGGGCGTGCTCGAGGATCTCGCGCTGCCCGGCGGGGAGCTCGGGCACCTCCAGCTGCCAGGCGAACCGAACCTCCGGCCACTCATGACGTCGCTCGACGAGCGTGGCGAGCATCGTTCCCGCGCAGCGGTCCCGGATGCGCTCGCGGAGGTACTCAGCCTCCGATGAGTGGAGCTCAAGCGAGTGTTCATCGGGCCAGCTCTGCGGAGGTTCGGGGAGGCCGGCATGCCACCACGAGGCGGCGTCGACCTCCTGGCCGTCATCATCAAGCGCTGGCTCGCCCGAGCGCGCGACCGCTCGAGCCCACTGCTCGCGTGTCCCGGACACGCGGCGGATACCCCACCGGGCAAGGCCCTGCCAATAGATCATGCTCGGAACCTGGCGGAGGTTCCTGCGCGCGCGGCCGCCGATGATCCCGTCCGTTTCGCCACCGGCCAGGAGGGACTCGATGAGGCGAAGCTCCTCTCGGCGGGCGCGCTCGAGGGCTCCCGCCGAACCCCAGGAGCGACGTTCGATCTCGCGGAACGTCCAGGGGATCAGAAGGAAATAACGGGCTCGCCGTTGGACGGTGCTCGTGCCCGGGAAGAGCGCCTCGGCAAACGCGTCGCGGATCGCCCCGAGACCCAGCTCGTCGCGCGTCTCCGGCTGAGCGAGCAGCTCGACGATCTGCAGCGCGCGGCGCCGCTCGGCCTCCGAGAAATCAAGCCATGAGATTGAAGACATGCATGCGGGAGGTCGAACGTCGCGGGCCAATCCTGACATGAACACGGCCCGGGCGCGACGAATCGCAGTGCCCGCTTCGGGACCGGAGCCACCGCATTGGTCGACCTGGCAGGCACCTCACCGACCCTCCCGGCCGGTGAAGAGCTGGTCGACCTCATCCCAGGTTCCGGCGTCGGGCGCGGCCTCAGAAGCACTCGCTTCCTCCGGAGGTCGGGCCGCCCGTCGGGCAAAGGCTGCGGATCCCGCGGGGGCTGGAAGTCGTGGTTCCGCGGCCGTGCGGCCGGCGGTGCGAAGTGACTCGAGGCTCTCCCCGACGATGTTGCCGAGGGCACGCAGAACGGTGTCCGACACGCCCCGCGAATCGAGCAGACCCTGCTCCATCGCGTGGTAGTAGGCGGCCACCTTCTCGCTCTTGTCCGACACGCCCAGAGCGCTCGCCAACCGCTCGACCAGAACCGTGCGCTTCATACCGGCACGAGCCCGCAATCGCGGTAGCAGGGCTGGCCACAGGCCGGCCTGGCCGGAGAGGGCGCGGTCCAGCGCGTCGACGGTTTGCACGGACGATGACTCGGCCCAGGTGCTGGGGTCAAACGGTCGTCTGGGAGCAGCGAGGAGATAGCGGTCGATCTCCTCGGCGAGTCGAACCCGCTCGGTCTCGGCGTCGACCCGGCGCAGGTAGGCGAGCGGATCGGCGTCACCGCCAGCCTGGTGCTCGGCGATGTACTCGGCCAGCAGCCGCGTGATGTCGGTCATGCCGCTCCCTCCGCCTCGAGCTGGGCGCGCAGCCGCAACCGGAACCGGGTGGCGATCTGGGCGACGTTGTTCTCGCTCATGCCGTCGAGCCGGCTCGAGACCTCGGTGGCGGTGAGGCCATCAAAGACGTGGAGCTTGATCACCCTCTGGTGGGTGTCGTTGAAGGTGGCGAGGACGTCGTCAATGACCAGATGCGTCTCCACCGCGCCCGAGTCTGACTCGATGCTCGGCTCTGGACCACCGCGGCCGTTGTCCGTGTGGGCGCCCGGCAACGGCTCCTCGCGGGGCTTGCGCGCGCGCCGCCGGTAGAAATCGGCCACCGTGCGATCGGAGATCACCCCGAGCCACGACCGGAACTCGCCGATCGAGCTCCCGTCGAAGGCTGATCCGATCGCACGGACGAGGACGTCGTGGGCGAGGTCCTCGACCGCCTCCGCCGGGACCTTCATCCGCAGGCGGAGCATCACGTTGCGCTCATACCCGTACACCAGGATCGCCAGCCCGCGGCGCGCCAGGTCGGGCCGGCCCGCGTCGCGGGCGTCCCGGACGTAGGCGATGAGTCGTTCGTCATCGAGCTGGTCGAGTTCGTGATCGGGTAGGGCCCTGAAGCTCACGGCAGGCGGTTCCTGGGAAGGTCGCTGGTCCGGCGTGAAGACTGACACCTGGCGCCGACGTGTCAGGTCCGGGTTCCGCTGGGCGACTCCCGAAGGATGCGAAGGGGCTCCCGGCGGCGTGCGCACCACTGAGATCATCGGCATCATCGAGGGTGCGATGGACCGCATCCGCCGGGAGGCGCGGCCCGCTCAGGATGACGTCAGCCGCATGCTCGAGCAGCAGCGACGGAACCTCCGTCGCCTCGAGCTCGCACTGGAGGACGCGGTGGACGACGTTCACGTGCGACGTACGCTCGTCCGCCTGGTGGACGACGCGGAGGAGGCCGTTCGAGAGCTGCCGCGGATCGTGGACTCGGTGTACGGCGACGGCGATTTTCACGAGCTGCGGATCCTCGTCACCGACCTGCGACTCGAGCAGCGCATGGGTCGGGCGTGGACGGAGGGACCGCCCGTGGAGGCCCGGGAACCGGGGCGACCTTCGCCGCGCCGGTTCGGGATCACCGTCACCGCCCTCGGCCGCGAGGTCTCGATCGGCGTGAGCCGGGCTGCTGACGTTCGGGTTCCGAGGTCCCAGCCGGAGGACTAGCCGGGTCCCCGTGAGGAACCTCCCGCGCCCATGTCAGGAGCGTGGCAGCTCCGACGACGTAGAGCACCGTCACCGACTCCGCCAGCAGGAGGTCCGCCGTGGAAGCACTCGCAGAACATGCCCTCGCGGTGTTTCCGCTGGCCGCCGGTGAGGCGCCCGCCGTTCGCTACGTGTCGTTCGCCCAGTCCGTCCAGCGCGGTGTGACCATCACCGAGCTTCCGGGCGCGGCCAGCGTCAACGATCTGGCGGTCACCAATCCGCTCGATGTCGCCGTGCTGCTGTACGAGGGGGAGGAGGTGCTCGGCGCCCAGCAGAACCGCACGTTCGATGTGTCGGTGCTCGTCGCGGCGGAGACGACCCTCCCGGTGCCCGTCAGCTGCGTGGAGGTGGGCCGTTGGGACGGGACACGGGCGGCTGAGCCGCTCGCCCCCGCTCCGCAGACGGCGAACCCGCGGTTGCGGCGGATGAAGAGCACCCGGATGCGCAGCGAACTCGACGCCGGCCGCGCCCCCCGCGCCCGCCAGAGCGAGGTGTGGTCCGTGGTCGCGGCGGCCTCCGGTCGGCACGGCGTCAGCTCGCGGACGGGGGCGATGCACGACGTCTTCGAGACGCGGCGCGCCCAGCTGAACGCGGTCGCCCGCGCGGTCGAGCTCCACCCGGGCCAGGTCGGGATGCTGGCCGCGGTGGGGGGTCGGTTCTTGGTGCTCGACCACGTGAGCGAACCGGCGGCCTTCGCCTCACTGCACGGCCCACTGCTCCAGGGTTACGCCCTCGATGCCCTTGAGGTCACCCCCACCGGGGCGCCCAGCCTCGCTGACGAGAGCGAGCTTCTCGACCGTCTCCTGGCCGCACCGGTCAGGCGCGGACCGGCGGTGGGGCTCGGGGAGAGCCTGCGCTTCGCCTCCGGCGGGCTCGCCGGGACGGCGCTCAGCCACGGGGGCGAGCTGATCACCCTCACCGCGTTCGCAGAGGATGCGCCCGCGGACAACAACGCGCCTTCCGTGCGGATCGGCCGCCCCTCGCACCGCCGGCGTCCGAGGGGGCGTGAGGGCGGGTTGAGTGGTTGAGCCGCTTTCTGAGAGAGTTCGGGCGGTGAGGCAGCTGTCTGTGATCAGCGCTCGTCCGCAGGCGCTGGCGAGCCGCCTGGCCGAGGACATCGCTGCGCTGCGCCGTGACGACCCGCTGTCGCCCATCACGCTGCTGGTCGCCGCATCGCTGCAGCGGCCCTGGCTGCAGCGCTTCCTCGCCGCGCGTCTGGGGGCGCACGCGAACATCCGGATCCTGATGCCCGGCGACCTCGCGCTGCTGCTCGGCTCCAGGGCGATGGTCGAGGCCGGGCGACGGGCGCTGCCGCCGCTGGCCGACCGGGTGCTGCTCGCCGAGGTGGCCCGTCGTCAGCCCGGCTACTTCGAGCCGGTCGCCGAGACCCCCGGGTTCGGCGAGGCGCTGTTCCGGCTGGTGCGTGAGCTCCGCGGGGCGGGCTACGACCTCTCCGACCTCGACGAGTTGCTCGAAGGGACGACCGACGCCCTCGAGAAGGCGGAGGCCCTGAGCGGCATCCTGCGCGAGTTCGACTGCCGTCGCACCAGCTTCTACGGCCCGGATGACGCGCTGCTCGCCGCCGACGCGGCCGGACTCGACGGCCTCGCGCTCCTGGTCTGGGGGGCGATCGACCTTGCACCGGCCCTCGAACGCCTCATCGTCGCCATCAGTGACCGCCGCCCCGTCTCGCTCTACCTGGCGGACGTTCCGGCGGCCGACGCGGCCCCGCTGGCGAAGCTGCGGCGGCGTCTGCAGCAGACGGGGGCGACGCTGCAGGAGGTTCCCGGCCCAGCGGGGCCGGGAACCATGCTCAACCGGGTGCGGGCGTCGCTGTTCACGCCTCCCCGTGACCCACCGCTGGAACCGGACGGAACGCTGCAGCTGGTGTCGGCTCCCGATCCCTCGCGGGAGGTCCGCGCGGCGGCGCGCGCGTGTCTGCGGTGGGCACGCGAGGGCGTGCCATTCTGGGACATGGCCGTCGCCTATCGGCACGGCGAGGCGTATCTCCCGTTGGCCGAGGCGGTCTTCATCGAGGCCGGCATCCCCGTGTACCTGCACGAGGGCTCGCCGTTGGCGCAGCGACCGCTCGGGCGCCAGACGCTCGGTTTGCTCGCGCTGTTCGGGGATGACCTCGCGCGCCAGCCGGTCATGGACTTCCTCACCGACGCGAAGTTCCCGGGGGCGCTGCACGCCGAGTACGGGGGAATTCCGGCCTCGCGCTGGGACTCGCTGTCCCGTGACGCCGGGGTGGTCGCCGGGCTCGATCAATGGGTGGCCCGCCTCGGGGTGATCCGGGCCCAGGGCGACGCGGACGGTGCGGCCGAGTGGCTCGCGACACGCGCGAAGGACGCCGAGCAGCTTCAGCGGTTCATGCAGGATCTGGATGGGCGGCTGAGGGCGCGGCCCCAGCGCGCGACGTGGGCGGAGCACCTCGACTACCTGCAGACGTTGCTCCTGCGGTACGTGGAGGGCGCTGAGGAGGTCGTGATCGCGCTGCGCGGACTTGAGCGCTTCACCGCCCTCGAGGCGGTCGTCGACTTTGACTGGTTCCTCGACGTGGTCCGGCGGGCGATCGGCACCCTGCGTTCCGAGGACATCATCGACGGCAGCACGGGCGCGTTCGCCGCCCGCGGGGTGAACATCGTCGCGGTCAACTCGTTGGTCGGGATCGAGTTCGAGCGCATCTGGATCCTCGGCGCGACCGAGCGAGTCTTCCCACCTCCGGCCCGTCAGGACCCGATCCTCCTCGACAGCGAGCGAAACAGAATCTCGGCGCGAGCGCCCGCGCCGCTCGCCGCCCGCTCAGCGCGCGGATCCGAGGAGGCGCTGGTCTTCGCGCTGGCCTGTGAGGCGGCGCGGGAACAGCTCGTGGTCTCCTACGCCCGGACCGCGACAGGAGAGAGTCGGCCGCGGCTGCCGTCGATCTTCTTTCGAGAGGTCGCCTCGCAGCTGGAGGGGCGTCGCGTTTCGGCGGAGGATGCGCCGCTGCTGCCCCGCGCGGACGTTCTGCGAATCCCGGGAGACGCGATCGGTGCCCCCCTGGGAGCCGGGAGAGGGCAGGACGCCGCGGCGGTGGGGGCCGCGGCGGCCACAGCGGTCTCGACGGCCGAGCGGGACCGCACCTTCCTGCAGTCCCCCGTGACCCGCCCCGTCGCGGTGGCGACCTATCAGCGGGCGCAGCCGGGCTTTGCGCGCGCCCTCGATGCCGCGCGGGCGCGGTTCGCGCCCGCGTACTCGGCGTGGGATGGTGCCCTGGCCGGCGCAGCGCTCGACGCCCTCGCGACACTGATGCCGGCCGACGCACCGATGTCCCCCACCGCGCTGGAGAGTTACGCCACCTGTCCGCAGCGGTTCATGCTCGAGAAGCTGCTGAGGGTGCGCGAGGTGACGGAGCCCGATCAGGTCGTCCGGATCGATGCTCTCGATCGGGGGAACCTCATCCACCGGATCTTCGAGCGGTTCTACGAGGAGTGGGCGGGGCCGGGTCCAGCTCCCCTGGCTCCCGAGGCCGAGCGCCGGATGCGGGCGATCGCACGCGAAGAGTGCGACCACGCCCGCGACCGCGGGGAGACGGGGTACCCCGCACTCTGGGAAGCGGATCGAATCGAGCTGACCGAGGACTGTGTCGCGTGGATGCAGTCAGAGGCCATGGATGAGCGCACCCGAGCACTGCCGCTGGTCGCGGTCGAAGCGCGGTTCGGGCCGCCGCGAGCGGGCGATAAGCGGGGGTGGCTGTCCCGGGACGAGCCGATCGAGGTGGAATTGCCCTCTCGGAGACTGCGGCTGACGGGACGTATCGACCGAGTCAACTGGAATGCGGAGAAGTCCCGCTTCAGGGTCGTCGACTACAAGACCGGCAGGCCCAGCCAACAACCTGGGGAGTTGCAGGGCGGCCGCAAGCTGCAGCTGCCGCTCTACGTCATGGCTGCCGCTCAGCTGCTCGGCGTCGAGCCGGCGCGCGGGGGAGCGGCGTACGTCTACCCGACGCGAAAGGGCGAGTTTCAGACCGTCGAATGGGGGCCCGAGCACCTGGCCGAACGTCACGACGATGTGATGGCGGTCCTCGACGCCATTCTCCTCGGGCTGAGGAGCGGTGACTTCATCGTCGCGCCGGCACCGCACGCGTGCGACTACTGCGCGTTCCGCGGCACCTGCGCCGGCTCGACGGGGAACTACGTGGCCGGCAAGGCCGCGGATCGGCGCCTGGCCCGTCTCATGGCGGATATCCGGAGCGTGGCGTGACCATGACCTCCGACCCGCCGCTGCTGGACGAGGCGGCGCGCGCACAGATCACGGACGAGCTGGGCGTGAACATCGGCGTCGAAGCGGGCGCGGGCACCGGGAAGACGAGCGTGCTCGTCAAACGGGTCACGAACGTGCTGGCGTCCGGAGAGGCGACCGTCGACGAGCTCGTCGTCATCACCTTCACCGAGAAGGCGGCCGCGGAGCTCTCGACGCGCGTCCGCGACGCGCTGGAGGAGCGACTCGGCTCGACGGACGGGGAGGAGCGCGAGCGAGTCCACACGGCCGCGCGGGATCTCTACCGCTGCCACATCGAGACCATCCACAGCTTCGCGACCTCGCTCCTGCGGGAACGGCCGGTCGAGGCGGCCATCGACCCGCTCTTTGAGGTCGTCTCGGGACTCGCCGGAGGCCTTTCCTTCGAGGCCGCCTACGAAGCCTTTCAGGATCGGCTGCTGTCCGAACGGACTCCGGCGCTCGATCGCGCGCTGCGACGGGGGTTCGGCCTGGCGGAGATGCGGGCCGCCTGCGAGGTGGTCAATCGCCATCGGTACCTGAGGCCGCTGCGGATCCCGGCGCCAGCCGGCGTCGAGGTCACCGAATACATGGCGCAGTTCCGCGAGATCGCCGAGGCCCTGCGGTCGCTCTGGGTGACCTGTGCGCCGGGCGAGGATAGTGCGGTCGAGCTCGTCGAGGGGATCATCGACTGGGTTGAGCGGCTGGATGGGCTCGGCTCCGAGGCCGAGCAGGAGTTCGCGCTGCTCTATCGCGACGAAGCTCCCACGCGCCCTTCCGGGGGGAGGAAGGCGAACTGGGGAGCCGAGGGGAAGGAGGAGCTGACGGCCCTCCAGAAGCGGTACAGCGCGCTCGTGACGACCGCCCGGGAAGCCCTCAGGACCGACGCGCTCCTGGGGATCCTGCCCGAGATCGAGCGATTCGTGGACGAGTACGAGCGTCAGCGGCGGCGCGACGGAGCACCGGACTTCGATGATCTGCTGTTCTGGGCGCGGGATCTCCTGCGCACCAGCCGGGCCGCGCGTGAGTACTTCCGGGGTCGGTACCGGGTGGTCCTGATCGACGAGTTCCAGGACACCGATCCGGTGCAGGCCGAGCTCGCGCTGCTTCTGACCAGTGACGGTGAGCCGCCCGACGACTGGCGCCAGCTTCGGCCCGCCCCCGGCCGGCTGACGGTGGTGGGTGACCCGAAACAGTCCATCTACCGCTTCCGCCGGGCTGACATCGCCGTCTATGACCAGGTGCGGACCGAAGCGCTCGGCGGCGCACACGCGCGACTGAGCACGAACTTCCGATCCAACCCACAGATGCTGGCTGTCCTCAACGCCGTCTTCGACACGGTGCTGCAGCCGCAGGCCGGCCTGCAACCGGCGAACGTATCGCTGGACGCGCCACCCGGCGCGGCACCCGCGGCACGACCCCCAGCCCTCCTGGTGCTCGGCGAGATGGTCGGCAGTGCCGCCGAGCTCAGAGGCGCCGAGGCGCTCGCGATCAGCGGCGCGCTCCATCGCGCGCACACGGAGGGCTGGGAGGTGCGCGACCGCCGAGGGGGCGGCCGATCCCGAGCGTGTCGGTGGGGCGACATGGCCATCCTGCTCCCGGCGCGAACCGGCATCGAGCAGTTCGAGCGAGCGCTGGCGGAGGCTGGGATCCCCTATCGGCACGAGGGAGCGCGGGACTTCTACCAGCGGCGGGAGGTCCGCGACCTCATCTGGGTGCTGGCCGCGATCGACGATCCGACCGACCGACTGGCCACGCTCGGGGCCCTCCGCTCGAGCGCGTTCGCGATCAACGACGAGCAACTCGTGGTCCACAGGGCGGCGACCGGCTCGCTCTCCTACCGATCCCGGGCCGTCGGGCCGGAACCCGTCCTCAACGAGGCGCTGGCTGAGCTCGACAACCTGCACCGCATGCGGACCGGTCTCTCGCTCGCCGAGACCGTCCGGCGTGTCGTCGAACGGACCCGGCTCGTCGAGTTCGCGCTCACCCGCCCGGACGGAACTCAGGGCGCCGCCAACCTGCTCGCCATCGTCGATCAGGCTCGTCTGTTCTCGGCAGCGGGTGGGGGCGGTCTGCGGCCGTTCATCCGCCACCTCCGCAGCTCGGTGGAGAACGAGAGCGAGGTCGAGATCGAGGCGACCGTGGCCGAGGAGACCGACGACGTCGTGCGGATCATGACCGTGCATGGCGCGAAGGGCCTCGAGTACCCGATCGTCGCGCTCGGGAACCTGTCCGCCGAGGGCGCGAAGCACGCCCAGCCGGTGCCCCGTGAGGACCGGCACCTCCTCCATTTCCGGGTGGGGGCGAGAACTCACGGGCGGCACGGCCACTTCAAAACCCCGGGCTACGACGAAGCGTGGGCGCAGGAGGGCCCCCAGATCGAGGCGGAACGCCTCCGTGTCCTCTACGTGGCCGCCACCCGGGCGCGCGAGCACCTGATCATCCCCTGCGTGGCCGGTGTCGCGGCCGCCAAGGGCCTGCTCGGCCATCTGGTTCGGAGCCTCCCGAACGATCCGGGACTGGTCGAGCGGGTCGGGTTGGAGGAGCTTCGACCGCCAACGGTCGACGAGCCGCTGGCGGTCCCCGTCAGCGAGGCCGAGGTGACGGCCGGCGAGGCGGACCGCGAGCAGTGGCTGGCGGACACCGCTCGGCTGAAGAAGATCGCCGCCGTACCGCGCAGGATCGAGATCGCCTCGAGCCGAGAGCGCCCGCACGGTCCGCTCGCCGCGGAGGTGGCGACGTTCGACGCCGCTCTCGTGATTGGCCAGGGCCCGCCGGTTGCGATCGGCGACGCCGTGCACATGGTGATGGAACGAATCAGCCTGCCCGATGCCCGCGATCTGGAGCAGGTGGCCGATGACGTCTGCACGGAGGGGGCGATCAGCGAGGATCTGGCCGACGTCATCTCGATGTGCCGAGCGTGCCTGGCGTCCCCCGCGCTCCAGCGAGCCCTCCGAGCGGGCACCTGGTGGCGGGAGGTTCCGTTCGTGGTGTCGCACGGGACCGAAGGCATCGAGATGGGTCGGGCACCGCTGACGAACGGTCGTGTCGATCTCGCGTTTCGCGAGGGCGACGATCTGATCGTCATCGACTACAAGACCGACAAGGAGGTAACCACGGAGTCGGCCGAGCAGTACTCGCTGGCCCATCACGCCGGCCAGGGCGAGGTGTACTCCAGGGGGCTGTCCACCGCCACCGGGCTCAAGGTGAGAGAGGTCGTGTTCGTGTACTGCAGGGCGGGGGCGGAGGTCCGGTTGCGTGAGGGGGAGATCGTGCGATGAGCCGGGCCGTCCATTCAGACCAGGAGGGGTTGCGCGCGATGACAGGTGATCCACCCACGCCGACGGGTCGCTTCGACGAGGCGCTCCAGTACGCGGTGCAACTGCACCGCCACCAGCGCCGCAAGGGGTCGGGCGTCTCCTACGTGGGACACCTTCTCGCGGTGGCGGCGATCGTGATCGACGATGGCGGCAGCGAGGACGAGATCATCGCCGCGCTGCTCCACGACGGACCCGAGGACGCTGGAGGCCTGGAGACCCTGAGTGAGATCGAGCGCCGCTTCGGGGAGAGCGTTCGAGCGATCGTGGCCGGCTGTTCCGATACGTTCGAGTCGAAGAAGCCGCCGTGGTGTGAGCGTAAGCAGGCGTACATAGAGCACCTGAAGACGGCGACACCCTCCGTGTTGCGGGTCTCCTGCGCCGACAAGCTCGCCAACGTCAGGTCGCAGATCCACGACTACCGGCAGGTCCAGGGCCGCCTGTGGGAGCGGTTCTCCGAAGGGCGCGAAGGTCAGCTCTGGTACTACCGAACACTCGCCGACTGCTTCCAGCGGCGGCTGCCCGGGGCACTCGCCGATGACCTGCACGATGCACTGGTTGAGTTCGAGGAGCTCATCGCCCGCACGGAAGCGGGCGCTCATGTGTGAGCGTGATCGCTGGAGGCGATCCGGGGCGAAGCGCGTCAGGCCCCAGTGTCAGAAACCGGGCATACCGACGACTGACCAACTGGTGAAGGCACCTGTTACACGAGTGGATTGGGACGACCAGCACATCTATGTGCTGGAGCATCCCGACGAGGTCGGCGAAGCGGCCAACGAGGCTGAGGGCGGTTCCTTGCTCCGTCTCACGCTGGCTGAGGACGGGTCGGCGATCTGGCTGCGAGTCTGGAACATCTCAAGCGTCCGCACAGAGCAGCGCAGCTTCCCCAGCGGCGGAACGGCGCAGGACGAGTCGCCAACGGACTCCCTTGCCGGGCGAGCGAGCCGGAACGGAGCGCGACACGCCAGTCGCTTGCGCGAAGTGACTGTGCGACTGATCGCGAGCATCGGTTCGGGGCTGCCCTTGCCGATCGCTTCACACCTCGGCCGCCGCGGCCCGACGCCGGCTCCTGCCGCCGACGAGACGAGGTGACCGTCGCGACCGGCGCGCCTCGCTGAGATTCCGACGAGTGCCCATCGCGGTCCGGTCAGGCCTCACAGCACGCTGTCGACGAGCGTCATGACCTCGGCGACCGCGCTGGCCGGCAGAGCACGGTGTGCGACGTAGGCCTCGGCGATGTCCCGGAGCAGGTCGCCGCTGCCCACGGTGCGCTCGGCGGGTCCATCCATGTAGGCGGCGACAAAGTCCGCGATGTCGGCGTGTGAGAGGGCGAGGTCGCCGTGCTGCACCGTGCCCTCCTGCCGGCGCCACGGGTCCCCTCGCGGTCGAATCGGTGTCAGTTTCGGTGAGACCCTCCCGATCTCTGATGTGGATCATCTCACGCAGCCGAAGCGCTGCTGGGGTGGGAGGTCGCCGGGAGCGAGACGAAGCTGACACGGCGGGTCGCGCTGGTTCGGAGGGTCCGGCGGCGAGGCCGGCTGGGTGGCCGTGGCGGCCAGCGGGCCGCCACGGCCAGGCGTCGGGTGGAGCGTGTCAGGAACGCGGGATGACCGTGTGCAGCCGCCGGCCCATGGCGGCGCCGGAGGAGCCAAAGGTGCGGCAGAGCCTGGCGAAGTCCCGGCCCGTCGCCTCGTACTGTCGCTGAAGAAGCTGTGGGGGCATGAGCAGCGCCGCGGCGAACGCGTTGGCCTGCTCCTCGGCGGGGGTGAGGGGTGCTGGCGCGGAGGTGGGGTCAGGCTCGATCGCCGTGGAGCGGCAGAACACGCTGCCGTGCCCGGTGCGATGCAGCTGCCAGTGGCCGATCTCATGGGCGATGGTGAAGCGTCGCCGCGGTGGCCACAGTCGGCCCTCCTCGGCGTTGACCCAGATCTCGCCGCGGTCGGGCAGCAGCAGGCCTGAGAGGGCCTGGTCGGTATCGAGCCGAGGGGCGCCGGGCGCGAGTCGGAGGTCCTCGACGTCGCGGACCAGCAGCCCGAGATGGGAGTCCGCGATGTCCTCGATCGGGACCGGCAGCGATTGGCCGTCCCAGATGTAGCCGGGGACGGAGGCGAGGAATGCCGCGGCGAGCGCCTCGATGTCGGGCCCGGGGGCCGGCTCCCCGGACGGGGTCGGGTGAGGGGAGACAGGGCTCATCTGCGCGGAAGGTACTCCCCGCCGCGGTTACGGTGCCACCGAGGATCCCCCGCCTCCTCTGTCAGAAAGCGGGGACCCCAGGCGACATACCGGTCCGAGCGGGCGATGTCTGGTCGGCATCGCCTGAACGGTGCCGGGGGGCATCCGATGGCCGTGCGACCCTGCGTCGCCCGCTCGTATTCCACCCGCTGACCCCGGAGGCCGCTACTGATGCACACGATCGCCTGTCCCCACTGCCATGCGGAGTTCTCGCTGGAGGATGCCGGTTACGCCGACATCCTCAACCAGGTTCGCACGCGCGAGTTCGAGAGCGAGGTGGCGCAGCGGCTCGCGGCCGCCGAGCTGGTCAAGCAGGCTGACCTCAAGGCGATGGAGGCGGAGGCGGCCCTTCGGTTGCAGCGGTCGGTCGCGGAGAAGAGCGCCGAGATTGAGCGGCTCACGGCCCAGCTGCGCGCCACCAGCGAGCTGAACGAGACGAGCAGGACACTCGCCGTGTGCGAGGCCGTCAACGCCGTGGAGAAGGAGCGTGATGAGCTCCGCCACGCCCTCGAGGCGAGCCGGAAGGACAAGGAGCTGGCGGTGGCCAACCTCGAGGCGCAGCACCGGCTCGAGCTCGACGCGCGGGAGGGCGCGATCCGGCAGCGCGACGATGAGATCGCCCGGCTGGCCGACTTCAAGGCCCGGCTGTCGACGAAGATGGTCGGGGAGTCGCTGGAGCAGCACTGCGAGATCGAGTTCAACCGGCTTCGCGCGGCCGCGTTCCCGAACGCGTACTTCGAGAAGGACAACGACGCCACGGCCGGCAGCAAGGGCGACTACATCTTCCGCGAGGCCGACGCCGCGGGGACCGAGATCGTCTCGATCATGTTCGAGATGAAGAACGAGGCGGACACCACCGCCACCAGGCACCGGAACGAGGACTTCCTCAAGGAGCTCGACCGGGACCGGAACGAGAAGGGATGCGAGTACGCGGTGCTCGTCTCGATGCTCGAACTGGACAGCGACCTCTACAACGGCGGGATCGTCGATGTCTCGCACCGCTACCCCAAGATGTACGTGATCCGGCCGCAGTTCTTCATCCCGCTGATCACGCTCCTGCGCAACGCGGCCCTCGGCTCGCTGCAGTACAAGCGGGAGCTCGCGGAGGTGAAGGCGCAGAACATCGACATCACCCGTTTTGAGGAGAACCTCGAGACGTTCAAGACCGCCTTTGCCCGCAACTATCGACTGGCCTCCGAGCGGTTCGGCGAGGCGATCACCGAGATTGACAAGGCCATCGCGCGGCTCACCAAGGTCAAGGAGGCGCTGCTCGGGTCCGAGAACCATCTGCGGCTCGCCAACCAGAAGGCGGAGGATGTGACGATCAAGCGCCTGACGCGCGGGAACCCGACGATGGCGGCGAAGTTCACCGAGGTCCGTGACGGACGGCTGCAGGTCGCCGCCGTGGTTGCCGAGGATGAGTTCTAGCCCCACCACGATCGATCGTGCCCGCGGGGTGCTGCTCGGGCTCGCGGTGGGCGACGCCCTCGGCGGTCCGCTCGAGTTCATGTCCCCGGAGCAGATCGTGCGGGCGCACGGCGCCCCGGTTGACCGGTACCTCGGCGGAGGCTGGCTGGATCTGCGGCCGGGGGAGGGGACCGATGACACGGCGCTGGCGTTGGCCCTCGCCCGCTCGCTGGCGACCGGCCGGGGGTATGACGCCGACCGGGCGCTTTCGGCCTACCTCGACTGGTACCGGTCCGAGCCCAAGGACATCGGCAGCACGACCCGTGCGGCTCTCGCCGGGGCGGCGGAGGGCCGGCCCCCGGGCGAGGTGACGGAGGAGTTCCATCGCCGGCACGGCCGGAGCGCCGGGAACGGCACGGTGATGCGGGTCGCGCCGATCGCGCTCCGGCATCTCCGTGAGCCGGCCCGTCGGTCCGAGGCGGCCCGGGTCGATTCCAAGCTCACGCACTTCGATGATCACGCGGCGGAGGTGTGCGTGCTGGTGAGTGAGGTCCTCGCGGCGCTGCTGGACGGAGTGGACCCGTCGGAGCTGACGGCGCCGCGGGGGCTGGCGCACGAATGGGCGCCGGGACGCGAGGTCGCGGCCATGCAGGCGACGAGCGACCGCGCAGGCCATGTCGGGGTTGCCCTCGCGGTCGCCTCCACCGCGCTGCTCAGCGCTTCGAGCTTCGCGGACGGGATGGTGTGGGCGATCAACCTCGGTGGGGATGCGGACACCAACGGCGCCGTCGCTGGCGCGTTGCTCGGCGCGCGATTCGGCGAGACGGGGATTCCGCGCGAGTGGCTGGAGGGGCTCCTGGTCGCCGATGAGGCGCGCGGGCTGGCCGACCGGCTGCTCGAGCTGGCGGAGCGCCCGGCGGGATGGGAGCGGTCGAGTGAGACCCCGCGCCGGCGGCTGTCGAGCCTGCGCGACGGTGGCACCGCGCTCGAGGCGACGCTCGCGCCGTTCCGGGGCCGGCTCGAACATGACCCCAAGTCGCGGGTCGCCGCCGAGCTGCTGATCGCGCGCAGCGGCCTGTTCCGGGAGGGGCCGATGCTCGTCTCACACGTCCCTGAACGCGACGCGCTGTACGTGCACGAGCGCGGCTACGCCTTCGATGACCTCGAGCCGGCGCGGTGCGTGGAGGTCTGCGATCAGGTGCGGTTGATGCTCGGTCTCGACGCGGAGCGGTGCGTCGGGTTTGCCATGAACGGGCTATCGCGGTTTGCCTTCGAGGCGCCGGAGAACGCCGTCGTGTGGGGTGGGCCACGGTTTGACGTACCACCACTCGGCATCGAGCAGGGGACCGTCGGGCTGATCGCCGCGACTGCCCGGCTGCTGCTCGCCGGCCTCCGGACCCCCGACCGGGTCCGCTTCGATCAGGCGCTCGCCGCCGGCGAGTCGGAGGAGGCCATCGAGCTGTGGCAGGCCTGTCTTGACGAGGGCAACGAACTGGCCCGCTACGCCCTCGGCTACACCCTGCTGAACCACGGTCGGGCGCTCGAGGCCAAGGAGCAGCTCAAACAGTACTCATCGATCGTGCGATCAAACGCGTGGGCGTGGTGCTATCTCGGACAGGCGTGCGAGGCGCTCGAGGACTGGGAGGAGGCTGAGTACGCCTACCGGCAGGCGATCACCGCCACGCGGGCGGGCGCGCACGACACCGACTCGCCCGAGCGGCTGGCCGAGCTGCTGCGGCGTCACCGAGCTGGCTGAGCGACCGTTCACGCGTATCTCCACGCTCCGCAGGCGGTGACCACGATGGAGTCTGGATCCTCCAGGCCCTCGAAGCCCTCTGCCGCCAGGGCGGCGATCACCTCGTCGACCAGGTCCTCGTCGATCTCGAGTGCGTCCCCGTTCAGAGCGGTCCGCTGGAGCGAACCGAGCCTCTGGACCGAAACCGGTAACCATTCGAGCATCTTCGCCATCGGCCATGCGGGCCAATCGCCGTCGGCAAAGCCATAGATGTCATCAGGATCGAACGGAAGCTCCCTCGCAGGAAGCTCGTCGAACCTGTCGCCGAGCTCGTCGAGGGTGACTGGATCGCCGGAGATCGCGTCCAGAAACTCGCCCCAGGTGCTGGAGTTCTCGAGCGCCTCGTTGAGCGCGGCGAGGCGGTTGGCTTCTCCGCGCGGGATGACCACCAGGCTGTGGTTGAAGCTGTCGATCAGGAACGGCTCGTTCGGCACGGGAGTACTCCTCTGGTCGACGGGTCAGGCGGTGTCCACGCGGAGCTCCGGCTGATCGCATTCAGGATGCCATCAGCTTGCCAGAACCTCGATCGCCGACACGCCGAGCGGCGGCGAACAACGATCCGGCCCGACAACGCGCCGCCGGGGCCACCGAACCCTGCTCCCACGAGCGCCGGTTGCTGCCGTCCGCACCCTCGAGCGTCTGGTCATGTTCGGGGTGTGGCCGGTTGGCGGCCCGCTGCATGAGGGTTGCGCATGGCCGTTCCCGCGCCTCGCCGGTCTGCCGGTTGCGGCGGGTGAATCTCGGCGTGTCTCCACCAGTCGTGCGCACCGGAGCGCTAACGGCTCAGTGCCTCGAGCACCAGGCTCCGAAGGCGCCCCCTGGCCCGTTGCAGCTCGGATGAGAGGGCGTCCTGGCGACGAAGGCCAAGCAGCAACTCGCGGATCTCGGCAGCGTCGGGCGCGGGGAGCATCGGGATCTCGAGGTTCTTGACGCTGTGACGTCCGGCCGTGCCCAGGGGCGCGGTGAGCACGTTGATGAGCTCGGCGAGAAGCGCGGGATCGAGTCCATCGGCGATCAGTTCTCTGTGGAGGCGCAGGGCCTGCAAGGGAGCCTCCAGAGCGGCTGCATCGTTGATGTTGACGAAGGCTTGGAAACCCCCTGCCCGAGGCATGATGATGACGTCGTCTGACTCCAGTTGCGCGTGCGCGTTCAGGCTGAAACGCAGCTGCTCGTCGCCGAACGACCAGGGTCCGATGACCGGGGTGCCGGTGCCACCTGGCGCGGTCTTGATTCGCTGCCCACTGATCAGGCTGACCATCTTCTCTTCGATGAGTCGCCCGAGCTTCACGCTGCGCGCGTTGGTGAACGCATGGGCTGAAACGCGCGGAGCAGGCAGCGATCGCTGCTCGCGCATCAGATCGGCCAGCTCTGCGCTTGCGGTGATCGCCTCGCTGACCAGCTGGTCGCGGCCTGCCGGGAGTTGAACGAGCCGCACCGGGTCGAGCTGGACATCCCCGCTCAGCAGCAGTTTGGTGGGGTGCGCTCGCGCGAAGCCCCGCCGGAGGGCGGCGTCGCGAGGGCTCGACCGCCATGCGGTCACGGTGCGGCGGATCTCCTCGGACAACGGCCCACTTGCACTCGGGGGCAGGCCACGTCCCGGCCGCGTTGTCGTCGAGTGGCTGTCTTCGACCCCGGCGTCGATGAACAGGACATCACCTGGATGAGGGGTGGGGGAAGGGGTTCGCAGCAGCCACAGGACCAGCGGCATTGACGTGTACAGGGCGGTGCCCGCCGGTAGCCCGATGATCGCCTCGATTGCGCCGGCGTCGAGCAGGCGCCCCCGCACGTGAGCCTCCAGCCCGGGTCGATGCAGCGCGCCACGTGAGGTGAGCACGGCAGCTCGCGCCCCCTCAGTCAGGTGGTAGAGCGCAAGCGCGACCCACGCCAGATCAGCGTTCGTACCGGTGACCCCGTACTTGGCCCACCGAGGGTCGGATCCCCGCCAGCGGCCCGGATCAACCTTCAGGCCCATGGGCGGATCGGACACGACAGCTCGGGCGCCGAGTGACTCATGGGCCTCGCCGAGGCTGTCCACCTGTTCGATCTCGACCCGGGCTCTGCTGATCCCCTGGACGAGCAATCGCTGTCGCGCAAGCCGCACGAGGTCAGGGGCGATCTCCCAGCCATGCAGGTTGAGGTCGACGCCTGCGTGCCTCGCCGCACCGATCAGCAAACCGCCCTCGCCGACCGCCGGGTCGAACACGACGTCGCCGCTGTCGAACCCGCGCTCCGGCGTGACGAGTTCGACCATCAGCTCGCCAAGCCACTCTGGAGTTCTCGACTCCCCGGTCCAGCGGGAACGGCTGGAGCTGCGCCGACTCAGGAGGCGATCAAACATCTCGACGAGCACCGCACGCGGTTGAAGCTGGCCATCGCTCCCGAGCAGGAGGCGAATCCCGCCGCCGATGACTTCCGTGCCGCCCACTCCGCGCAGCGGCTCGAGCAGGTCAGGAGCATGGAAGTCCCGCTCCACCTCGAGCGACAACGCGGATACCACGCTCGCGGGATCGGTCCCGATCTCGAGTGCCGCTGCCAACCGATCGGGCGCCAACACGGAGAGGCAGACGAGGGACAGAGCGGCGTCCGCGGCTTCCGGAGAAGAGGCGAGGTCGCTGACCATTTGGCCCTCTGCGCCGGCACCGATGCCGACGGCGTTCGGACGGTGGAGTTCGAGCCACCGGAGGATCTCGGAGCGGTCGAAGAGGACCTCGCGTCCCAGTCGCTCGCCAGCCGGGAAGTCGTCATAGCGGCTGCGCCAATTGCTCACGGTGGTGGGCCGTTCGCCCGCGAGCGCCGCGACCTCGCTCACGCTGATCCTGGTCCCGTCAGACACGCCGGGGCCTCCCAGACCTGGCGGTGCTGAAGGCAACCGGCAGATCTCGGGCACAACCCCGCGCCTGATACAACACATCTGATATTATGTCCCACATGTTCTCTTCACACACATCAGTTCACATCGCTCAACCAGAGCCTACAGCATGGGTCGGCTCTCAAGCTGCGAACCCGGCCGCGCCAGCCCCACAGTTTGAGCAACTCATGCTGTTCGCGAACGCCCTGGGCGCCGAGTGCCTCGCCTCCGAGGTCGCTCGGTGAGCCGCGCGACCGGCCGCTGTCCGGACCTCCGCGTGGCCATCACGAACGAGGGTGAGATCACCGCGGTGTCCTGGTCGCCGGCTCTCGGTCGTCCGGCTGATCCCGCCTCCGCACAGGCACGCGTGCCGAATCTGGCCGGTCTGTTCGACGTCACGATTGAACGCGCGGACACCGATGAGATCGCCACCGACGTGCTGGCGCGCGACGTCTTCGTGGGTCCGAACTACGGTCTCGCTCGGGATCGTCTCACCGCCTGGGCTGTGCGGCTCGGCATCCTGCGGTTGTGGGCCGGCGACGAGTGCGTCGCGCTGGAGCCCGACCTGCTCGGTGGTACGTGGGAGACCACCTGTCTGCACTGCGGCGCGAAATGGTCTGACTCCTCGGTGCTGTTCTGGCTGCAGGCTCGCGGCAACGGGCACACGCCGCTGTCGTGTCGGGCCTGCGGCGCCGCGCTCCCGCAGCTCTCTGACGACCAGTCCGACGCAGGTTGCATCGAAGTCGACGCCGGCGCGCATCCACACCCGATCAAGGAGCACGTGCACTGATGGCAACACGAGCAGAGATCGACGACCAAACACTCGAGATGTGGGCTGCCTACGACTCGGGTCTGACATTGCGGGAGGTCGGTGCGCGGTTCGGGGTGACCGGTCAGGCCGTGCAGTACCGATTCGTGCGCGCGGGTATCGAGACCCGCGACCGGGCTCACGCGCAGCGAGTCCATCGCGCTCGGATTGAGTCTGCGCGAGGGGCTCGCCAACCTCGCCAGGGACACGCGATCGTTGGCGGGCGGACGCGCCCATCGCCGCACGGGGGCTCGCCAGTACACGAACGATTCGCTGATCGTGGCTCTGCACGCCGTCGCCACGGAGCTTCAGCGCACCCCCGGCGTGGCTGCCTATCGCGCTCGCCGGTCAGTGCGCCCGACGCTGCCTGACGCCGGCACCATCGTCAAGCGCTTCGGCACATGGTCCAACGCGGTTCGGGCGGCCGGTCTCGAACCCAACGCCAAGGCCCTTTCGCCGCACTTCGGCGCACGTGCCATCACCGACCAGGAGATCGTTACCGCGCTCTGGCGAGCAGCATCGATCGTGGGGCACGCGCCGACGATCGAGCAGTACACCGCACACGTCGGCTCACCGTCCACAGGCACGATCAGCAACCGCTTCGGCTCATGGAACCTTGCGCTCGAGGCGGCATTCCCAACCTCCGTCGGTCACTGAGAGGAGCAGTCATGCTATTCGCACTGGTGGTCATATCGCTGTGGGCGATGGTTCACTTCACGCGCAAGGAGCTCGAGTTTCGTCGGCTGGTACGAGAATTCTGCGGCCAACGCTATAAGGACCTTCCTCTCGAGGAGCGCCAGCAGTACCGGGCCGATTACGAGCGTCATCTGAAAGAGGCCAAGGACGCGGAGATGCTTCACTACTACAAGGCGATCACCGGCAATGGCGATCCAGATCGGCCTCCCCGGATGTACCACTATGGCGTTGGCGGTTCGACCAACCTGCCAAATCCGGAATACATCGCGTGGCATATCCGGAAGTACGGGTGCGAGCCCAAGATGCGTCGGGACGATTCCTACGACGGCTTCCTTGAATAGCCGTTCGGATAGCCAACTCACTCAGACCGTGCCTCACGTGCGGTTTGTGGCTTCGGTAAAGGGGTGTCGGGGTGCAGCGATGGCATGAAGAGCGGCAGCTCATGTTTGAGCGCTGGCGGTTGGAGATCGCCAAACACGAGCGTGTGCAGGTCGCCGAAGTGGTGCTGCCGCCGGTGGCAGGACCCGAGAAGTGTCACTGCTACCGGGGGATGGGATGCTTGCGTAAGCGGCGGCCGTTCGGACATCGACGGCCGCGGTGCTTACTCTGCAAATGGCGCAAGTTGTTTCCAAGCCCAACCCGTGCGCAGGAGCTGGCGGCAGCCATCGACTTCGAGTTGACCGCGTGGGGGGATCGGCAGGAGCGGTAGCCGACGACCACCACGGTGTAGGAGCCACTGGTGCCTCGGCTGATCTGGCGAACCTCTGTTGCCGTGTCCGGGAGGATCTCCAGCAGGGCGATGACCGGGTGCGTCCGGACGGCCGCCCGACGCGGTGGCGCTGCTGAGTACGCGCGGTGGTGCTGGTGGTCGCGCCGCGCCCCGTTTGCCGACCTTCAGCACATTGCGTCCTTTCTCGCCCCCGCGCCTGGTCTTCGCCCGGGCGCGGCGCAAGAATCGGGGGGTGCCGATCACCGCTCAGGCGTCCATGCACCCCTCGTGGCAGTACGTCGTGCTCGATGCCGGGGAGGATCGGGAGATGCTCGTCGCGTTCGCGCGCCTGCCCGGGGCACGACTGGTGGATCGTCGCCGGCGGAGATGGATGCTTCCGACGGTCCCGCGGTCCGCGGATGCGCTGCGCGGCCTGCTGGGTTGTCTGCAGGCGACCAGCGAAGTGCTCTCGTGGATCGGGACGGTCGCCCGGTGGGAAGCCGAGGTTGAGCTGTGGGCGAACAGGGCGGCGGAACCCCGACTGGAGTTCACCACGCTGCGCGGTGAGTGTCCCGAGGATCTCTCGTGGTTGAGCGGGGAGGTGACCCGAAGCGGGGGACGCGTTCACGTGCCGTTTTCGGTTTCGAACCTCCGGGCGCTCATGGCCGTACCGACCTCGGTCGCCGAACTCCATCTTTCCGCCGAGGTGGAGAAGGCCTGCGGGTGGCTGCGAAACCACCCGGCCGCGACCTACGTGCCGGGCGCACAGGTATCCGTCTACCGGGGAGTGGCGGCGCGCCAGCTCAGTTTTGAGGCGCTGTGGGATAGCGGCGTGGAGGAGCTCACGGCCGCCCACGAGCTACGGCTGATGCGTGAGCGCAAACGGTACGGCCTGGCGGATCACACAGTTACAGCGGAAAACTGGCCCAAGGAACTGGTGGCGACGCTCGTGCAGCACTTTCAGCTCGGATACGAGGCCTCCGCCGCCGACCTGATCGAGTCCGCGGTGGGGCACGCCGAGGCGGCCAGGCGGCTGCGCGACCTCTCGGCCGGCGAGACCTCCGACCTTCTTGTGGAAGGCCTGGGGGCGGAACTCCTGCCCTACCAGCGGGCGGCCGTCGAATACGCGCTGGAGCGGCGGCGAGTCATTCTCGCTGATGAACCGGGTCTCGGGAAAACAGCGGAGGCGTTGGCCACGCTCGAGGCCGCCGAGGCGTTCCCCGCGGTGATCGTCTGCCCACCCCACCTGACCGAGTACTGGTGGACGGAGACCAGGCGCTGGCTGCACGCTCGGTCCGTGACCGTCATTCCTGGATCGGCCAAGCTGCCTGGCGGCGATCTGCTGATCGTCGCCGACACCACTCTAGGCACGGTCATAGACGAACTCGTGAGAACGGAGTGGCGGGGCGTCGTCGTGGACGGGGCCCACCGGGCACCCCTCGGGCTGGGCTCCGCCGAGGGGCCGGCGATTCGTCTGGTGGAAGCGTTGGCCCAGGACGCCATTCGCCTCGCGCTGACGGGCGCGCCCGTCAGCGCGACCCTGGAGCAGGTGGCGCCGCTGCTGAGGTTGATCGGCCGGCTGCACGAACTTCCGCTCACCGCCACCGCGCGAGGGAGAGAACACCAGCTTCGCGCCTCCTGTTACGTGCGCCGGCGGCGGCACGATCTCGTCACCCAGGTACCGCCCATGAGACGCTCCGTCGTGCCGCTGCCCGGAGTGAGCCGGGAGCAACTGATCGAACAGTGCCTTGACTGGATCGCAGACTTCCTACGTTCCGGCGAGCGGCTCGTCGTGTTCTGCGAGGAGGGCCCGGTCCGCCGGGCGGTGCATGAGCGCTTCCCCGAGGCGATGAGCGCCACGGGCGCCCACTCAGACGCCGAGGCGTTTGCCGCCGGCGAAGCGTTCGGCTCGCCCGACGCCCCGCAGATCTGCGTCGCCCGGGTTGACGCGGCGCACCCTCGCCTGAGGCTCGAGGCCGCCGCCCACGCGGCGATCCCTCAACTCGACGCTGTCCGTGTCCGCGAAGATCTCGAACGCTGCGTTGGACTCAGCGGCCCTGCGCGCGCGACCGTGGCGTGGTATCTCGTCGCGAACCCCACCGACGCGGGCTCCGCGCGCGATCGTGCCGGCAAGTAGCTAGTGTCCTGCGGCTTAAGTTAGTTGTCAGTTTGGGTGGAGGTCCGGACAATGGTCTATGCCTTCATCCATGCTTGTTGTCAACGATCGCGACCGGGCGACATTGGAGTCGTGGACGAGGTCCTCGAGGTGTCAGCCGGGCAGCGTGAGCGTGCCCTGATCGTGTTGTCTGTGGCCGACGGCAGCGGCGTGTCGGGGACGGCCCGGTCGCTCGGTGTGTCGCGCCCGACGGTGATCAAGTGGCGTGACAGGTTCACCGTTGATGGTGT
>DAIDJO010000032.1 GCA_027451345.1 Solirubrobacterales bacterium | reverse complement strand
CGGAAGTGAGTCAGAAGGTGATCAGCCTGCTGCAACAAGAGTGGCGCTGCCCGTGACGCCGAGACTGTTCTGGCCCTCTGACACGACCGCGATGCGCAGCGGCTCGAGGACGAGCTGGCTTGCGACGGCCGCAGTTACGGGCCCATCCTCAGATGAAGTACATCATGGCGCCGCCCGCCCGGGCCTCGGCCTCGGCGACGTCGGCGACCGACCGCTCCGCGAGCACGGCGCGCGCCGCCTCGGCGGCCTCGGCGAAGACGCCCGTGGCGTCGGCGCCGAGCGGACCGTCGAGGATCTCGACCACCTCCAGCACGCTGACGTCCGAGGCCGGGCGCGCGAAGCTGTAGCCGCCCTTCACCCCACGCTGGGAGCGCAGCACGCCGGCCCGGCGCAGGGTGGCGCAGAGCTGCTCGAGGAACTGCGCGGGGATCTCACCGCGCCGGGCGAGCTCGGCGATGGGGACGGGACCCTCGTCGCCGAGGCGGTGGAGCTCCACCAGCGCCCGGAGGGCGTACGGAGACTTGCTCGTGATCGACAGCACGGGTTGGATGCTAGATCCAACCCCGCTCGGTCGCGATCAGAACGGCCTGGGCGCGATCCATTGCGCCGAGCTTGCCGTACACGTTGTGCAGGTGGGTGCGCACCGTGCTCGTCGAGAGCCCGAGCTCGGAGGCGATCTGCTTGTACACCATGCCCTTGGCGAGCCGCTTGAGCACATCCACCTCGCGGGTGGACATCGGGCAGGGATCCACCTGACGGGGGCGGTCGGTCCCGAGCGCCTGGGGAAGCTCGTAGAGGAGCCGGCGGAGCTGCTCGCCGCGGAGACTGATCGCGCGCGCCGCCGCGAGCATCTCGGAGGGCGCGACGGTTCCCCCGAGCAGATAGTGAGCGAGCATGTCACCGAGACGGACGATCGCGGCCTCCCCCTCCGCCTCGGCCGAGTGGTGGGATTCGATCACCTGCGCGATGACCGACGGAAGTCCCCAGCGCCGCGCGATCACGCCGCCGACGACCGCATGGTCGACGCCGAGCTCGCGCCGTTCGCGCTGCACGCGCTCCTCGGGCGTGCGAGCGTCGCCGTGGACCTGGGCCGGATACCCCGGATAGGCGTGGACGAGCACGAGCTTGCCGACGTCGTGCATCATCGCCGTCACCATGAGGCGGTCCCGGGCCTCGTGCTCGACCTGAGCCGCGATGCGCTCGACGGCGCGCTGCGTCGCCGTGCCGTGGAGCCGGAAGCGCTCGGGGATGTTCTGCCAGACGGCCGTCCGCTCGAAGAAGTCGTAGGTGCGGGCGCGCTGCGCCAGCGCGAGGACGGTCCCGGCGGAGAGCGCGTCGACGGCCTGCACGACCGACTCGACGTTGCCGCGGCCCGCGCCCTCCCCGCGGTTGGCCAGGCGCATCACGTGGAGCGTGAGCGCGAGGTCGCCCTCGACGGCGGCGATCAGATCGGCGCTGGCCGGCTCACCGTCGTCGAAGAGCTCCACCATGCGGTTGCGCGTGGCCAGCAGCATCGGATACGCCTCGAGCGCCTCGAACGCCGCGGTGAGACGGCGGCCCTGGCCCTCGTTGTGATGGCGCTCTCGCGACACGTACGGATCGGTGGGACCTGTGGGGGACGCGGTGGTGGCCACTTGTTCGATGGTTCGCGCGGGGGTGGAAGCTGACGATGAGGACCGCTTCCGGTGGTGGACGCGAGTCTCCTCATCCTGCTATCGGCAGATGTTCGAGATCCATTTAGCCGCGGAGCGGCCAGTCATCTCGCCAGGGCGGCGTCGATCAGGGCGATCGTGCGCTCGCGCCCGAGCAGCGCGACGCTCTCGAAGATGCCCGGTGAGACGGTGGTCCCCGCGATCGCCACCCGCACCGGCTGAAACACCTGGCCCGGCTTGACCCCGGAGCGCTCGACGATCTGGCGCAGCGCCGACTCGACGGTCTCGGCGGTGAACGGCTCGAGGTCGGCGAGAGCGGCTCGCGCCTGGGCGAGCGTCTCCCGCCCACCGCCCGAGCCGATCACCCGGTCAAAGGCCGCCGGGTCATCGGCGGGGCCGTCGAACAGGAACCCCGCCAACGGCCAGAAGTCGGCGAGCGTCTGGATCTTCTCACGGGAGATCTCGACGGCCCCGCGCAGGCCGCTGCGGCCGGTGAACTGCTCGAGTCGTGCGGTGAGCTCGTCCGTGCTGAGCGCCCGCAGATGCTGGCCGTTGATGTGGCGCAGCTTCTGCTCGTCGAACACCGCCGGACTCCTGGACACGCGGTCCAGACGGAAGCGCTCCGCCATCTCGGACATCGTGAAGAACTCCTCGTCGGGCGCGAAGCCCGTCCCGAGCAGGGCGATGTAATTGTTCACCGCCTCCGGCAGGTACCCCGCCGCGCGCAGCTCCTGGACCGAGGCGGCGCCGTGGCGCTTGGACAGCTTCTTGCCGTCGGGGCCGTGCAGGAGCGGCAGGTGGGCGTACTGGGGCGGCGTGACCCCGAGCGCCCGGAAGACGAGCAGCTGCTTGGGCGTGTTGGAGATGTGATCCTCGCCGCGAACGACGTGGGTGATGCGCGAGTCGAGGTCGTCGACGGCGACCGCGAAGTTGTAGAGCACCGAGCCGTCCGCGCGGGCGATCACGGGATCGTCCAGGCTCGCGTTCGGAAAGCTCACCTCCCCGCGCACCAGGTCGTGAAACGCCGTCTGACCCTCGTCGGGGACGTGCAGACGCACCGCCCCGCTCGCCTCAGGCTCGCCGCGGAAACCGCGGTCGGCCCCGTGCCGGGCCTTGTAGGCCCTCACATCGTCCGCCGTGGCACTCGAGTGGTAGGCGTGCCCATCGGCCAGGAGCTGGGCGAGAGCCTCCTGGTGGCGGGGGGTGTTCCCGATCTGGGAGATCGGTCCCTCATCCCAGTCGAGGCCGAGCCAGGTCAGGGCGTCGAGGATCTGGGCGACGTTCTCCTCGGTGGAGCGTTCGCGGTCGGTATCTTCGATCCGCAGCACGAAGGCGCCGCGCCGAGCCTCTCCCCCGTCACCGGGGCCGTGGGCGAGGAGCCAGTTGTACAGCGCGGCGCGAGCGCCGCCGATGTGCAGCGCGCCGGTCGGCGATGGGGCGAAACGAACTCTCATACGAACGGAGGGCCATGCTAGTGCCACCAGTCCAAGGAGCGCATCGACGGTGCTGATCGGAGCCCACGTCTCGCCGGCGGGCGGGCTGTACAAGGCGATCGAGCGCGGGGTCGAGCTCGGCGCGGAGTCGATCCAGATCTTCAACCAGTCGCCACGGATGTGGCGCCCGACGAGCTACGGGGAGGAGGACCTCGCGCGGTTTCGCGAGGCCCGGGAGGGCAGTCCGATCCGAGGCGTCCTGATCCACGCGGTGTACCTGCTCAACTGCGCCTCCGAGGATCCGGACATCCGCGCCAAGACGCTCACCTCGCTCACGCATTCGCTGCGGGTCGGCGACGCGATCGGCGCCACCGGAGTGGTGCTCCATCCCGGCTCGGCGAAGACCGGCCACGTCGGCGAGGCGATCGCTCGGGCCGGCGCGGTGATGGCCGAGGCGCTGGCCGAGTCGGAGCGGTGCGCGCTGCATCTCGAGGACACGGCGGGAGCCGGCGGGACCCTCGGCCGCTCGTTCGAGGAACTGGCCGCGCTGATCGACGCCGCCGGGGGCGGTGAGCGCCTCGGGATGTGCCTCGATTCCTGCCATCTGCTCGCCTCCGGCTACGACGTCCGGACGCTCGAGGGGCTCGACGAGACACTCGCCGCCTGCGACCGAACCGTCGGTCTCGACCGGCTCCACTCGATCCATCTCAACGACTCGCTGACCCCCCTGGGCTCCAATCGCGACCGTCACGCCGCGCCCGGGGCGGGCGAGATCGGTCCGGACGGACTCGCCGTCTTCCTCTCCGAGCCCCGTTTCCGCGATCTGCCGGTGGTCCTCGAGACGGGCACCGCCGACGGCGCCGTCGCGGCGGCGGATATCACCCTCGCACGCAACCTGCGCGAGCGCGGGGAACTGATGCGTGCCGACGCCACCACCGGGTAGGGTGTCCGCGTGAGCACCGACCGTTCCCCCGTTGCAGCCGACGCGCTCGTGATCTTCGGCATCACGGGCGACCTGGCGCGCAAGATGACCTTCCGCTCCCTGTATCGGCTCGAGCGCCGTGGGTTGCTCAAACAGCCGGTGATCGGGGTCGCCGTCGACGACTGGGGGATCGAGCAGCTGACCGCACGGGCGCGCGAGTCGATCGAGGCGGGTGGCGAGGCAGTGGACGAGGAGGTGTTCGAGCGCTTCGTGGGGCGGCTGCGCTACGTCAGCGGTGACTTCGCCGACGACGCCACGTACCGGCGGCTGAAGCGGGAGCTCGGGGATCTGCGCAACCCGACGTTCTACCTCGAGATCCCCCCGTCGCTGTTCGCCCGGGTGGTGGCCGGCCTGCACGACGCGGACGTGGTGAGCGCCGGCCAGCGGGTGGTCGTGGAGAAGCCGTTCGGGCACGATCTCGCCTCCGCGCGCCAGCTCGCCGCCGACCTGCACCAGTACCTCGACGAGTCCCAGCTCTACCGCATCGATCACTTCCTCGGCAAGATGGGCCTGCAGGAGATCCTCTACCTGCGCTTCGCCAACACGACGCTTGAGCCGGTGTGGAACCGGAACTTCGTCTCCTCCGTCCAGATCACGATGTCGGAGTCCGTCGGCGTCGAGGACCGCGGCCACTTCTATGACCCGGTCGGGGCGCTGCGGGACGTCGTCGTCAACCACCTGCTGCAGGTGGTCGCCGCGGTGGCGATGGAGCCACCGGCGGGCGGGGACGCCGACACCCTGAAGACGGCGAAGTACTCGGTGCTGCGCTCGATGGCGGACGCCGACCCGGCGCACTACGTCCGCGGCCAGTACGAGGGCTACACCGCCATCCCGGGGGTGGCGAACCGCTCCACGACCGAGACCTACGCCGCCCTGCGCCTGGAGATCGACAACTGGCGCTGGGCCGGCGTGCCGTTCTTCATCCGCACGGGCAAGCGGATGCCGAGCAAGCAGACGGAGGCGCGGCTCGTGTTCAAGCACGCGCCGAAGCTCGCGTTCATCCCGAGCAGCAGCCGGCGTCCCGAGCCGAGCCAGATCGTGATCAAGATCGACCCGAGCACCGGGCTCCAGATGATCCTCGACGCGCAGCGGGCGGACCGCCGGGGAGCCTCCGACATCCACCTCGACATGCAGTTCGCCAACGAGGGCGGCGAGGCGGCCACCCCATACGAGGTGCTGCTGCTCGCGGCCATCGAGGGCGACGCCTCCGCCTTCACACGGCAGGACAGCGTCGAGGAGAGCTGGCGCGTCGTGGCTCCCCTGCTCGACGACCCGCCGAAGGTGATCCCGTACGCGCCCGACACCTGGGGACCGAGCGAGGCGGACAAGCTGCTCACCGGATACGGCGGCTGGCGCAAGCCGTGGCTGACGCCCGAACCGCCCGAGGGCGAGCGGACCGAGTGACCGCGCCCGTGGCCCCGGCCACGGGCGGTCGGATCAGGCCGCGGCGGCGGCGCTCTCGGCGGGCAGCAGCGCCGAGCCGAGCAGCTGCGCGAGCTCCGCGTAGAGACCGGCCGTCCGCTGCACGCGGAACTCCGGCCCGAACCTCAGGCGTCGCGCGCGACCGGCGCAGGCGAGCTCGAGCACGACGTCGGAGTCGCCGGGGAAGCTCGTGAGGACCTCGCGCAGGTCCTCGAACAGGTCGGGCTGCCACGCGGCCGCGTCGACGCGCAGGCGCAACACCTCGGGGACGACGACCCGGGACGCCTGCTCCTCGGCGGAGGCGATCTCCTCCTCGGTGGGCTCGAACCGGTCGACCGAGGAGGCCACCACGCACGTGCGGGAGGCGTCCTTGTGGTCGACCTTGCCCTTGACGAGCACGACCGCGTCGGGCTCGACGGCCCCACCGGACTCCTCGAGCGTGTCGGCGAAGATCACGAGCTCCACCGAACCGCTGAGGTCCTCGAGCGTCGCGAACACCATCGGGTCGCCCTTCTTGGTGCGCAACCGCTTGACCTGGCTGATCATGCCGCCGATCGTCACGCGCTCACCATCCTTGCACTCGCCGACGGAGCCGAGCGTCACGTCGGTCCGGGTCGACATCGCGATGCTCAGGGTCTTCAGGGGGTGAGCCGAGATGTAGAGCCCGATCGACTCCTTCTCCATCGCCAGCAGATCCTTCTGCTCGAACTCCGACGTCGGGATCGGCACGTGGGACGGCCGGGCTCCGGCGCCGGGCCCCCCCGCGCCGAGGTCGACGTCGAGATCGAAGATCGAGCCCTGTCCGATCTGGGCGTCCTGCTGCGCCTTCTGGCCGGCGGCCTGCGCCTGCTCGAGCACGGCCAGCATGCCGAGCCGGGTGGCGCCCGTCGAGCCGAAGGCGCCGCACTTGATCAGCGCCTCGATCGCCTTCTTGTTCACGGCCCGCCCGTCGACCCGCTCGCAGAAGTCGAAGATGTCGGTGAAGTCGCCGTCCTCCCGCGCCCGCTTGATCGCCTCGACCGCGGCATACCCGACCCCCTTGACGGCGTCCAGGCCAAACCGGATGTTCCCGTCGACGACGACGAACTGGTGGTCGGAGAGGTTGACGTCGGGCGGCAGGATCTCGATTCCCATCTGCTCGGCCTGAGCGACGAAGAACGGCACCTTGTCCTTGGTGTCCATCACCGAGGAGATGAGGGCCGCCATGTATTCGGCCGGGTAGTTGGCGCGCAGCCAGGCCGTGCGGTAGGAGATCAGCGCGTAACACGCGGCGTGGGACTTGTTGAACGAGTAGTCCGCCGACTTCTCGTTGGTCGTCCACAGGAAGTCGATGACGCTCTCGCTCGTGCCCGACGCGCGACAGCCCGCGACGAAGTCAGGCTTGAGCTTCGCCATCGCCTCGCGGTTCTTCTTGCCGATCGCCTTGCGCAGATCGTCGGCCTTGGCGCCGCTGAAGCCCGCCAGCTCGCGCGAGATGATCATCGCCTGCTCCTGGTACAGGATCACGCCCTTCGTCGACTCGAGGATGTGGCGCAGGCGCTCGTCCGGGTAGTCGATCGTGTCCGGGTCGTGCTTGCCGCGGGCGTAGGTCCCGATCTGATCCATGGCCCCGGGGCGGTAGAGCGCGACGAGCGCGACGAGGTCGTCGAACTCGGTCGGGCGCACGCGCTTGAGCGCCTCGCGCATGCCCTCGGACTCGAACTGGAACACGCCGATCGACTCTCCGCGGGCGAGCATCCGGTACGTCTTCTCGTCGTCGAGCGGCATCCCCGTCATGTCGGGCCGGCTCCCGGTGGAGCGCTCGATGATGTCGAGCGCGTCCTCGATCACATCGAGGTTGCGCAGCCCGAGGAAGTCCATCTTCAGGAGGCCCATCGCCTCGACCGGCTTCATCGAGAACTGCGTGACCGTGCGGTAGATCTTCTCGCCGTTCTCGTCGGCCTTGTTCGTGTCGGCGAGCTGGACCGGGACGAGGTCGGTGAGCGGACGGGGCGCGATCACCACCGCGGCGGCGTGGATCGAGGCGTTGCGGACGATCCCCTCGAGCCCCTTGGCGACCTCGATGATCTGGTGCGAGTCGGCGTTGGACTGCACCTCGGCGGCGAGCGGCTGGCCCGGGGCCAGGCAGTCCTCGAACTTGGGCGCGCGTCCCTGCTCGGGGTCGGGGATGAGCTTGGCCAGCTTGTCCCCGAGCGCGTAGGGGAAGCCGAGCACGCGGGCCGCATCGCGGGTCGCCGCCCGGGGGAACATCTTGCCGAAGGTGATGATCTGCGCGACCGAGTCCTTGCCGTACTTGTCGGTCACGTACTGGATCACCTGCTCTCGCCCCCGGACCGAGAAGTCGATGTCGATGTCGGGCATCGAGACCCGCTCGGGATTGAGGAAGCGCTCGAACAGGAGGTCGTAGGCGAGCGGATCGAGATCGGTGATCCGCGTCGCGTAGGCGACGAGCGAACCCGCGGCCGACCCGCGGCCGGGGCCGACGGGGATGCCGTGGTCCCGCGCCCATTTGATGAAGTCCCAGACGATCAGGAAGTACCCGCTGTACCCCATCCGGTCGATCACGCCGAGCTCGTATTCGGCGCGCTCGAGCGCCGCGGCCGGGATCGGATCGCCGAACCGCCAGGCGAGTCCCTCCATCACGAGCTGGCGAAGGTACTCCGACTCGACGAGGCCGCCGGGACAGTCGAAGCGCGGGATCAGCTGCTGGCCGAGCTCGATCTCCACGTCGCAGCGCTCCGCGATCTCGAGCGTCGTGGCGAGCGCCTCCGGCCACTCCGCGAACCGCTCCGCCATCTCCTCGTTGGAGCGCAGGTAGAACTCGTTGGTGTCGAAGGTCAGCTTCGGCGCCGCGAGGGTCGACTTCGTCTGCACGCACAGCAGCGCGGTGTGGTTGTCGTAGTCCTCCCGGCGCAGGTAGTGGACGTCACCGGTGCCGACGAGCGGGCGTCCGACCTCGCGCGCGATCCGGACGATCCCGGCGTTGGCCTTCTCCTGATCGGCGATGCCGTTCTTCTGCACCTCGAAGAAGACGTTGTCCTGCCCGTAGATCTGCAGCAGCTCGTCGGCGACCGCCCGCGCCTCGCCGTCGCGATCGGCCACGAGCGCCTGACAGAACCGGGAGGCCAGGCAGCCGGTCAGCGCGATGATGCCCTCCGAGTACCGGTCCATGAGACCGGCGTCGACGGTCGGCTTGCCACGCTGGAGCCCCTCGAGGAACCCGGCCGAGCACAGCTTGACGAGGTTGCGGTAGCCGACGCCGTTCTCGGCGATCAGCGTCAGGTGATGGCGCTTGCCGCGCTTGGTGTGGTCGTCGGTGACGTAGACCTCACACCCCTGGATCGGCTTGATCCCGTGCTTTCTCGCCGCCTGGTAGAGCTCGACGGCGCCGTTCATCACGCCGTGGTCGGTGAGCGCGAGCGCCGGCTGACCAAAGGCCGCGGCACGCTCGGCAAGACGGTCGATCTTCGCCGCCCCGTCGAGCAGCGAGTACTCGGAGTGGACGTGCAGGTGGGCGCAGCCGTGACTCATCTCGACGGTCGAGGATAGGTCTCGGCCCGGACGCCGTGGCCGGTCTCGCCGCTGCGTGCGAGGTTTTCCTCACCGCCTTCCGGCGGGTCTCCGACCCCCGTCGCGACGGCCCTCGACCGCGACCGGAACGATCTCGCGAGCCGCTCGGCACGGAGGCGAGAGCGCTCGCGGGTCACGACCGCCGCGACGGAGTGCTACAACGACGAGGTCCGTCAGGCGGTGGCCGGGGAGCGTCGGCTCCAGTGGCGTCCCGCGGATGGCCGGGAGCCGCGCCGCGCGTTCCCCGACGTCCCCGTACATGAGCTCGACGACCAACCGCTCCTCCTCCCTGCAGCTCGCTGGCGCCGCCGGCCGTCAGCCCACCACGGGAGCCGCCGCGGTGGAGCGCCAGCGGCCCGCGGTCGTCTGGCTCACGGGTCTGTCGGGCGCGGGCAAGACGACGATCGCCAGGGAGCTCGAGCGGCGGCTGCGCGAGCGCGGAGCGATGGTCGGCATGCTCGACGGGGATGACCTGCGGGACGGCCTGTGCCAGGGCCTCGGCTTCTCCCCCGCGGATCGCGCCGAGCAGAGCCGCCGGGCGGCCGAGACGGCCCGGCTGATGGCGCGCGCCGGGCTGATCGTGATCGTCTCGCTCATCTCCCCCTTCCGGGAGAGCCGGGCGCACGCCCGGGGGCTCTTCGCCGACGGCGAATTCTTCGAGGTCCATGTCAACACGCCCCTTGAGGTCGCGGAGTCGCGAGACCCGAAGGGCCTCTACCGCCGTGCGCGCAGCGGTGAGCTCCCCCAGTTCACCGGGATCGACTCCCCGTACGAGGCGCCCGAGGCGCCCGAGCTGCGGCTCGACACCGTCGGCGGCACGCCGGCCGATTGCGCCCTCGAGGTGCTCGAGATGCTCGAGGCCGCCGGCCGCCTCCCGGCGCGGGCACCTAGGGAGCGGACGGATCGTCCGGCGCCGGCGCCGCCGCTCGGAGCCGCCTGAGGGCGTCGTCGAGGCGGTCGGGCGAGATCTCGCCCGTCGCGGCCGGCGGTGTCCGCGGCTCCACGGGCGGCGGAGCGGGTGGTTCCGCGGCCGGAGGAGCGGCCGTGGCGGCGCGCGGAGGAGCGGCCGTGGCGGCGGGCAGCTCGGGGACGGGCGGCTCGAGCGGACGCCGGCGCCACCGCAGCAGGCGGCTGAGGAGCCCGGCCACCGGCTAGCCCTGGTCGCGGTGGCGCACCTGCCACGCCATGCGCGACTGCAGCGACCAGAGCTCGATGAAGCCGGGCGAGGCCTCCTGGCTGAAGAGGCCGCCGGACTCCGAGAACGTCGCCAGCTGCGCGTCGTAGACCGCGTACGGGGACTGGCGCGTCACGACCCGGGCCGAGCCCTTGTACAGGCGAACCCCGATGCGGCCGGTCACCTGGGCGTTGGCGGCGTCCATGTAGGCGTCCAGGTCGGTGCGCAGCGGCTCCCACCACAGCCCCGCGTAGACGAGGTACGCCCATTTCTGGTCGAGCATCGCCTTGAACTGGTTCTGGTGGATCGTGCCGACCAGGCGCTCGAGCTCCGCGTGCGCGGGCAGGAGGATCGCCGCCGCCGGGACCTCGTAGATGTCGCGCACCTTCAGCCCGACGATGCGGTCCTCGATGTGGTCGACGATGCCGACCCCGTGGCGCATGCCCGCCGCCGCAACCCGCTCGAGCAGCTCGACCAGCCCCAGCCGCTCGCCGTCCAGCGCCACCGGCACACCGGCCTCGAACTCGATCTCGAGCGTCTGCGCCTCGTCGGGCGCGAGCTCGGGGCGGGTGACGAGCTGGAAGACGTCATCGTGCGGCGCGACCTCGAGGTCCTCGATCCAGCGGCCCTCGCTCGAGCGGCCCCAGAGGTTGTCATCGATCGAGTACGGCGCCACCTCCGAGCCGCCCTTCACCGGGATCCCGTGCTCCCGCGCGTAGGCGACCTCCTCGTCGCGGCCCATCTTCCAGGTGCGCACCGGCGCGATCACCTTCAGCTCGGGCGCGAGCGTGGCGATCGTCGACTCGATCCGGACCTGGTCGTTGCCCTTGCCCGTGCAGCCGTGGGCGATCGTGTCGCAGCCGGAGCGGCGGGCGAACTCGACGGCGAGCTTGGCGATCAGTGGCCGTCCGAGGGCGGTGAAGAGCGGGTACCCGAGCCCGTAGACGGCGTTCGCCTTGATCGCCGGCGCGATGTAGTCGCGCGCGAACTCCTCCCGCGCGTCGATCACGTGCGCCTCGACCGCACCGAGCTGCCGCGCCTTGCCGGTGACGACGTCATAGTCCTCGCCCGGCTGGCCGAGGTTGACGGTGAGCGCCACGACCTCGGCCTGGTACTGGTCCTGGATCCACTTGAGCATCACGCTCGTGTCGAGGCCGCCGCTGTAGAGCAGCAGCACGCGGTGGACGTCGTCGGGCTGGGCGAGGTACGTCGCGGTCTGATTGGTCACGGGCGCAAGGCTAACGCGGCGAAGTGATCCCCGCGTTCCTCGAAGTTGGCGTAGCGGTTGAAGCTCGGCGCCGCGGGCGAGAGCAGCACCACGCCCCCGGGCGCGATCCACTCCGCGGCCCGGCGTGTCGCCTCCCGCATGTCTCCCGCTGTCGACATGCGGTCCTGCGCGAAGCCGTGGGCCGCCGCCGCCTCGCCGAGCCGCGCACCCGTGTCGGCGAGCAGCACCAGGTGGGTGGAGGCGGTGCGTGCGGCCAGCCGGGCGCCGAGCTCCCGGTAGTCCTGTTCGCGCTCGCTGCCGCCGGCGATCAGCACCACCGGCCGGTCGGTGAACGCCTCGAGGGCCGCCATGGCCGACTCGGGGGTGGTCGAGATGCTGTCGTCGACCCACTCCACCCCGCGCGCGTCGGTGTGCACCGTCTGCAGCCGGTGCGGCAGCGCCACCAGGCCGGCGAGGGCGTCGGGGAGCCGCGGCGGCTCGAATCCCGCCGCCCGGATCGCCGCCACCGCGGTGGTGACGTTCTCGGCGTTGTGCCGCCCGCGCAGCGGGACCTGCTCCGGCGCCACGACGAGCGGCCAGCCGCCGCGGTCGCCAAGCGGGCGAACCGCGGCGCGCACCCCCGGCAGGTCGAACAGGCGCAGCTTGTCGGCGCGGTAGCGCTCCTCCGAGCCGTGCCAGTCGGTGTGCTCGCGCGAGAGGCTGGTGAGGACGGCCACCTCGGGGCCCACGGTCATGTCGGCGATCTGGTAGCTCGAGAGCTCGCAGACGACCCACGTGTCGAGCGGCGCGTCGAGCAGCTCGATCACCGGGCGCCCGATGTTGCCGGCGAGCTCGGTGGCGGTCAGCTGACCGAGCAGGTGCGCCGTGATCGTCGCGGTCGTGCTCTTGCCCTTCGTGCCGGTGACGCCGATCACGTGGTGGCCCCCACGCTCGGCCATCCAGAGCGCGGTGGGGGTGGTGACGGGCGTCCCCGCCTCCTGGATCAGCGGCTTGTAGATCGAGACGCCGGGGGAGCGCACGAGCACGTCGGCCGCGGCGATCGCGGCGCGGATCTCCTCCGCGGGGGTGGCGTCGTCGATCACCGCGGTGATGCGGGCTCCCGGGAGCCGCCGCTCGAGCTCGGCGCGGAAGGCGCGCGTCTCGCGCCCGAGCCCCCAGAGCGCGATCCGGCGTCCGTCAAGCTCCGAGAACTTCACGCAGCGGCCCGACGAGCGCGTCGGGGACGTCGTGATCGTCGCTCAGCGCGAGCTGTGCGGACAGCTCGCTGTCGCTCACCGGGCGGTCGGTGAGCACCTCGTCGACCAGGCGCCGCACGTTCGGATGCTCCCGCCAGGCCGAGTCGCGGCGCAGCAGCTCGATCGCGGCCCGACACTCGCCGACCTCGCCCACGCACTCGAACGGCTTCGCGCCGGCGGCCCCGGCCAGCCGGGCGAACCCGTCGTACTGCGAGGGGTCGGCGAGCAGATCCCGACCGAAGATTCCCGTGAGCTCCGCGGGCGACAGGAACGGCGCGAGGATGAGGAAGACGAAGCGGCACTTGTCGCAGTCCCCGCACCAGGAGCGCAGGCGCTCCTGCGGGTCGAGC
>DAIDJO010000031.1 GCA_027451345.1 Solirubrobacterales bacterium | reverse complement strand
CCTTCTACCCAACTTGAACATGGCAACAGCTCCCTGTCTCTTCGTGTGCTGCCCGTGCGGACATCACAGTGCTGGCGTACCTTCCTCCTGCCAGCCGGCTTCGATGCGCGCCATGACGGCTTCGACATGGCGCCGGCGCCGGCCCTTCACCGTGCGGGCGAGCCGCCCGCGCGGTGGTGTCTGCATCGTCTTCTCGAGGGTTCGGAAGGCGAAATCGACGACGAACGCGACGGCGATGTAGAGGATCGCGGCCGCGGTGTAGAGCGTGAAGTATTCGTAGCTGACGCTGGCCAGGTTCTGCACGGTCGCGAACAGCTCTGTGAGGCCGATCACGAACAGGACCGAGGTGTCCTTGATCATCCCGATCAGCATGCTGCCGATGTTGGGGATGGCGATCTTCGTGGCCTGGGGCAGGATCACGGCGAAGAAGACGCGCACCCTGCTCATGCCGAGCGCGAGCCCAGCCTCGCGATGGCCGCGGGGCACCGCCTCCAGCGAGGAGAGGTAGATCTCGGAGATGAACGCCGAGTACAGCAGCGTGAGCGATATCACCCCGGCGATGAACACGGAGAAATTGACGCCCGTGACCTCGGAGAAGCCGAAGAACACCCAGACGGCGGTGACGATCACCGGAACGCCACGGAAGATGTTGATGTAGGCGGCGGCCAGCCAGCTGAGCGGCGGCTTCGACATCCGCATGACCGCGAGCAGCAGGCCGATGAGGACGGAGAGGATCAGGCTGACGGCGGAGACCTCGACGGCCACGAGCAGGCCGTGGAGCAGCGCCCCCCGGTTGTTCCAGGCGTAGCTCCAGTGGATGATGGAGGCGAGCGCGATCACAGGACGGCGGAGACGAACTTCTGCAGTCGCGGGTTCAGGCAGGTCTCGAACAGGGTGCGGTCGCCCGACTCGACGATCTGTCCCTCGTCCATGAAGACGTTGAGGTCGCCGATCTCGCGCGCGAAGCCGAGCTCGTGGGTGACGATGACCATCGTCATCCCTCCCTCGGCGAGCTCGCGCATCACGTGCAGGACCTCGCCCACGAGCTCGGCGTCGAGCGCCGAGGTGGGCTCATCGAAGAGCATGATCTTCGGATCGAGGCTCAGCGCGCGCGCGATCGCCACGCGCTGCTGCTGCCCGCCGGAGAGCTCGCTTGGATAGTGGGCGGCGTGGCGCAGGAGACCCACGCGGCGCAACGCCAGCGCGGCCCGCTCCTCCGCCTCGGCGCGCTTGGTGCGGCGCACCGCCCGCTGCGGCAGCGCGACGTTCTCGAGCGCCGTCATGTGCGGGAAGAGGTTGAACTGCTGAAAGACCATCCCGATCGTCCGGCGCAGATCGAGCGGGTTGCCGCGGTGAACGCCGGGCGCGGCGTCGGGGCCGTATTCGACGTCGAAGACCCGCAGCGACCCGCGCGTCGGCGGCTCGAGCAGGTTGATGCTGCGCAGCAGCGTCGACTTGCCGGAGCCCGACGGCCCGAAGATGACGACGTGCTCGCCCGCGCTCACGGTCAGGTCGATGCCGCAGAGGACCTCGCGCGCCCCGAAGGACTTGCGCAGGCCCTCGATCACGACGACCGGCTTCCCGATCGTGTGCGGACGGGGCGGACTGATGGTGTGTTCCATCAGACGAGTATCCGTCTCAACTCGGGGCGTGGGCATCTTCCCGATTCAGCTCCCGGCAAGCTGCTCGGATAGCGACTGCATGTGCGCATAGTGAACGCTCGCCCAGGTGCTGTCAAGGGTGGCAGCGCCCCTCGCGGTCCTCCTCCCAGCCCCACCATCACACATCCACCGGTGATATCAGCGGATGTTTGCGGCGCCGTTGATGTCGAGCGTCGCTCCGGTTAGGTGGCGCAGCCGGCCGGTCGAGAGCCCGGCGATCACTTCGGCCACCTCGCTCGGGGGAACCATCTCGCCGAGCGGGAGCAGGGCGTTGACCGCCTCGATGCCCCCGCGGGCGGTGGCGGAGATCTCCGACATCGGCGTCCGGACGATCCCGGGGGCGACGACGTAGGCGAGCACCCCGTCGGCGCTGTGGTTGCGCGCGATCGTCTGCGTGAGGTTGTGCAGGGCCGCCTTGGAGGCGGCGTAGGCGGTGTGCACGGCGAGCGCCGAGCCGCGCTGCGCCGCCCAGCTGGAGATCGAGATCAGCGTCCCCGAGCGGCGCTCGAGGAAATGGGGGAGGGCGGCGCGGACGAGGTTGGCCGGTGCCATGACGTTCGTCCGGAAGGTCCGCTCCCAGCCCTCATCCCAGTCGGCGTCGGAGCCGTCGAAGGGGAGCGAGAGGGCGACCGCGGCATTGGCGACGAGCACGTCGACCCGGCCCTGCCAGGCGAGTGCCTCGGCCCAGAGGCGCCGGGTGGCTCCCGGCTCGGCCAGGTCCGCCTGGAGCAGCAGCGCCCGCTCGGGGGCGCTCGCGCAGGCCGCCTCGGCTCCCGTGCGGTTGTGGCCGTAGTGGGCGACGACGTGGGCGCCACGCTCGAGCAGCATCGCGGCGGTGACCGCTCCGATCCCGCCGGAGGCGCCGGTCAGGAGGATCACGCGACCGTCGAGGTCGCCGCGGGTCACGGCAGCCCCCCGTCGACGGCCAGGAGCTGTCCGGTGACGGCGGCCGAGAGCTCCCCGGCCAGGAAGAGCGCGACGTCGGCGACGTCCTCGACGGTGGCGATGCGCCCGAGGCTCGTGAGCGCCGCGGCGGCCGCGAGCGCCGTCTCGAGGGGCGGACCGCCGCCGTGCGCCCGCTCGGTCATGCGGCCGCGGAGCGCCTCGGTGGCGACCGGGCCCGGGCCGATCGCGTTCACGCGGATGCCCCGGGAGCCGAGGTCGATCGCGGCCGAGCGGGTGATCCCGAGCACCGCGTGCTTGCTCGCCACGTAGCCGGTGATGTTCCCGTCACCGCGCCAGGAGTTGAGGGAGCCCATCAGGATCACCGATCCTCCGTCGTTCATCAGCGGGCCGGCGTGCTTCAGGGTCGCCGCGACGCCGCGCACGTTGATGGCGAAGAGGTCGTCCCAGGCGGCGAGGTCGAGCTCGGCCACCCCGCGCCACGGCGGGACGACCCCCGCGGCGGCCACGACGATGTCGAGCCGGCCGGCGAGGCGCTCGACGGCCTCCGCGCAGGCCCGGGCGACCTGATCCTCGACGCGCACGTCGGCGGTGAGGGCGTGCCAGCCGGTCGGCGGGGCGTCGTCCGCGACGAGGTCGATGCTCGCGCCCGAGGCGCCCGCCTGCGCGAGGCGCCGGACGATCCCCGCGCCCAGACCGTTCGCCCCCCCGGTGACGAGCGCACGGCGTCCGGCGAGGGAGAGCGTGATGCCCGTGCTCACGCGCGCGTCGCCCCCGCGCGCAGGACCTCGAGCTGCTCGGCCTGGTCCTCGGCGTCCCAGCTCAGGTCGACGATCACCTCATCCACGCCGGCCTGGGCGAGGGCGGGGAGGGCGTCGGCCACCACCTCCGGCCGTCCGGCGGACTCGATGATGCGCAGCACGATCCGGATGGTCGCGCCGTCGCGCCCCGCCTGCTCGGCGGCCTCGACGATCGCGGCCCGGGCCGCGGCGATCGGTGCCGGGTCGAGCTCCGGTGCGGACTGCTGGCCGAGCCATCCGTCGGCGATCGCGCCGACGCGGCGCAGGGCGCGGGGCGAGTGTCCGCCGAGGAGGATCGGGATCCGGTGGGCCGGCGCGGGCAGGCAGAGGGTCTCGGCCGGGAGGACGTAGTCCTCGGAGCGGCGCTCGGCCGGGTGGCCGGTCCAGCACTCGCGCGCGATCGCGATCCACTCGGTGAGCTGCGCCCCGCGCCGGGAGAACGGCGCCCCGAGCGCCTCGAACTCCTCGGCCAGCCAGCCGGCGCCGAGCCCGAGCTCGAGACGGCCGCGGCTGGCGACGTCGATCGAGGCGGCCTGCTTGGCGAACATCACCGGGTTGCGCAGGGGCAGCACGAGCACGGCGGTGCCGAGCCGCACGCGCTCGGTCGCCGCGGCGGCCAGCGCGAGCGCGATCATCGCCTCGAAGTAGGGCGTGTCGCTGGCCCAGGTGGCGCGTCCATCGGCGGCGAAGGGATAGTGGGAGCCGATCTCCCGCGGCATGACGACATGGTCGGAGACCCAGAGGGAGTCCGCCCCCGCCTGCTCGAGCTGCGCCGCGAGCTCGGCGATCCCCCGCTCCATCGGGAGTGGGCCGCTGTTCTGGAGCTTGGCGCCGATCAGCACGGCTCGAGTCAAGCAGCCGCGACGCTGCACGTCAAGCGTACGTTTGCTCGGAGAGTGGACACCTGCGGGGCGCGCGACTAATGTTCCGGTGGCTCGCCGGGCACCGCGGACCGGCGGCGACGGTCGGCCGTGGCGGCCGGCGTGATGCGTACACGAGCACGATGGGAGCGCGATGAGTCCGGTCTTGAGCCCAGGTCTTTCGTTGGGGGTCGATCACATCGGGGTGGGGGTCTCCGACATCGACCGATCGCTCGCCTTCTACGGGCTCCTGGGCTTCACCGAGATCGCCTTCGACGAGGAGCTCGAGCTTCCGGGCCTCGATCGCGTCGCCGGACGCCCCACCGTGCGAGCACGGGTCGCGATGCTGCGGCCGGGCCGCCCGACCCCCCTCGGCATGGCCGCCGTCAAACTCGTGACCACGCTCGACCAGGCGCCGCCGCCGATGCCCGAGGGCATCGGCTGGGGCGAGCCCGGCGTCTGCGAGGTCTGCGTGCACGTCAGGGATCAGGCGGGCACCTACCGCCGGCTGCTCGCCGAGCACGGCGTCCCCGGCCTGATGGAGCCCAACGAGGCGCCGCTCCCCCCGTACGACACCCTCTGCAGCCTCTCCTACGTCGCCGACCCGGACGGGACGAAGATCGAGCTGATCGAGTGGCACGACCTCGAGGCCGGCTGGCCCGTCGAGGACGGCCCGCAGGGGGTCAACCACGTCGCGTTCGGCGTGGCCGACATCGAGCGCACGCGCGCGTTCTACCGGGAGCTCGGGTTCACCGGGATGCTGTTCGAGAGCGACGGGTACTTCGAGCCGATGCACCCCTGGTACGCGCCACGGACCCCGCCGCGCCAGCGCATGATGCTGCTCACCAACCCCCACGGCGGCGGCATGGAACCGGTTCAGCACACGCCGCCGTCTCCGGACATGCGCGGCGAGTGGGGCCACCTCGGCAGCTACGAGTACGGCATCGGCGTGCGCAACCTCGATCAGGCGGCCGCCGCGCTGGGGCGGGCCGGCATCGAACTGCTCTGCGAACCGCAGACGGTGCGGCTGCGCGACGGCGGGACCTGGCGCTACGCGTACTTCGTCGAGCCGGACCACACGTACGTGGCGCTCACCGAGGCGCGCTACTGAGTGAGCGGCCGCGGCGGGGTCGCCGGCCAGCGGGCCGGGCGACCCCGGACAGCGCCCCCTCAGACGACGTTGTAGAGGTCGCGCTCGATCAGCAGCGCGTGGCGCTGGAGCGCGGGGAGCAGCTCGCGCCGAACGGACTCGGCGTCGTGACGGCCGACGTGCGTCGACAGGTTGACGGCGGCCACGACGCGGCCCATGCGGTCGTGGATCGGCACGGCGACGGCGATCAGCCCCTCCTCGAGCTCCTGGTCGACGATCGCGTAGCCGTCGGCACGCGCCCGGAGAATCCGCTCCCGCTGCGTGTCGGGGTCGGTGGCGGTGCGGGGCAGGAAGCGCTGGAGCTTCGCCGAGGCGAGGTAGCGCTCGAGCTCGTCGTCGGGCAGTCCGGCGAGGAGCACGCGTCCCATCGAGGTGGCGTGGGCCGGCATGCGTGAGCCGACGTTGACCGCGATCGTCATCAGCCGCGTGCCGGGCACGCGGACGACGTAGACCACCTCATGGCCGTCGAGGATCGACGCCTCGCTCGCCTCGTCGACCTCCGCCACGAGCGCCTCGAGGTGGGGGAGCGCGACGTTCGGGAAGCCGAGACCCGACAGGTAGGAGTACCCGAGTCGCAGGACGCGCGGCGAGAGCTCGAAGGTGCGCCCGTCGGTCGTCATGTAGCCGAGCTCGACGAGGGTCAGCAGGAACCGCCGGGCGGTCGCGCGGGTCAGGCCGGTCGCGGCCGCGACCTCGCTCACCGTCTGGCGCGAGGTCTCGGCGCCGAACGTCTCGATGATCTCCAGGCCGCGCGCGACCGACTGGTTGAAGTCCCGGGAGCGCTCCGGCGGCTCCTCCACGTCGACCTCGTCGTCCGCGTCGGTGAGGGATTGACTGGCCACTGTCAGCGCGATCTTATTGCGCGGGTCGGGCTGACCGTTGCACAGGAGCTGTCGCCGCCCCGGTCGAGGCCTCGAGCAGGCGGCGTCCCTGCTCCTGCGCGATCAGCGCTCGGTCGCGCCACGCAACCCGCGCCTCCCACTCCTGCAGCGGCAGAATCGCCCGTCGCTGCGCCGCCACGGCGGCCACGAGCTCCTCGTCCCACGGATCGTGCTGGCCCCGCTCGGCCCCCATCCGCGCGTAGGCCGGCCCCATCCGGTGGGCGTGCTCGATGATGCCGCCGCGAGTGTTGAGATCCGCCGTCTCGAACGGGCCGATCACCGCCCAGCGCCGTCCGAGGCCCTCCCGCATCACGCGGTCGAGCTCCTCGACGCTGATCACGCCGTCGCGCACCAGGCAGTAGGCCTCGCGCAGAACGGCCCCCTGCAGGCGGTTGTAGACGAACCCCTCGATCTCACGGCGGACGAGCACGGGTGACATCCCGGCGGCGCGCAGCAGCGCCGCCGTCCGCTCCGTCACCGCCGGATCGGTGAACGGCGCGGGCACCAGCTCGACGACCGGCAGCAGGTGGGGCGGGTTGGCCGGGTGGACGACGAGGCAGCGGGCCCGTCCGGCGAGCTGCCCCGCGGTGGCGGAGATCGCGATGGCCGAGGAGGAGCTCGCGAGCACGGCCTCCGGGTCCGCGGCCCGATCGAGTGCGGCGAACAGCTCGCGCTTGAGCTCGACGCGCTCGGGAGCGCACTCCTGGATGTGGACGGCGCCGCTCACCGCGAGCGCGAGGTCGTCGTGGGTCCGCACCCGCGCCGCGATCACCTCCACGGGCTCCGCGAGCAGCCCGGCGGCGTCGAGGGCCGCCAGGCGGTCGGCGATCTCGCCGACCGCGGCGGTACGGCGGGCGGGGTCGGGATCGTACAGGGCGACCGGGTGGCCGGCACGGGCGTGGACGATCGCCCAGCTCGTGCCGATGCTCCCCGCGCCGACGATCGCCACCGGCGAGGCCATCACGCCACAGCCAGGTTCTGCTTGCGCTGGTAGGCCCGCCAGGTCGTCGCCCAGCGCTCCGGGTCATCCGCCCCGGAGCCGTCCACCTTGTGGATCGCCTGGTTGTGGGGGGCGCTGCGGACGACCTCGGGCCGCTCGTACGCCTCCTGCACGACCGCCGCGAGGACGTCGATCCAGTAGTCGATGTCCTCCTTCGACCACAGCTCGCCGGCCTCCGGGGTGAACGGCTCGGGCACGATCCACGGTTCGTGGCTGAGCCAGAACGCGTCGATCCCGTAGTCGACCATCCGGTTTTGGACGTCGAGCACCGTCACCCCGGTCTCCTCCGTCATCCCCGCGAGGCTGTACCGGGTCATCTCCAGGCGCGGCGCCGTGAGCTCGGGGAAGGACTTGCTCACTCCGCGGATCGCCAGCAGGCGCTCCTCCATGTAGTTGTTGGCGAGGACCGAGAGGTCGGCCGCCCGGCGGATCCCCTCCGCGCCGAGCGCGCGCGCCCAGGAGTACGCCTTCACCACCTGGGGGACGTTCCCCCAGAACTCGCGCACCCGACCGATGCTGAGCGGGCCCTCGTGCTCGATCGTGTAGCGGTCACCGTCGCGGCGCACGAGCGGGCGGGGGAGGAACGGGACGAGCTCCTCCGAGCACCCGTAGGCGCCGACCGCCGGGCCGCCACCGCCCTTGGGGGCCCCGAAGGTCTTGTGGAGCATGAACATGCAGGCGTCGAAGCCGAGCTCCCGCGCGCGCAGCCGGCTCATCACGCCGTTGAAGTTCGCGTGGTCGTAGAAGGCGAGCCCGCCCGCCGCATGCACGATCTCGACCCAGCGCCTGATGTTCGGGTTGTAGATCCCCATGTCGTCGGGGTTGTTGACCATCAGCGCGGCGGTGCGCTCGCTCACGGCCGCCTCGAGGGCCGCCACGGACGGGTACCCGTCCTCCTCGAGCGGGAGGGTGACCACCTTGAAGCCGGCCGCGGCCGCCGTCGCGGCGTTGCACGGGTGCGCCTGGATCGTGGTGATGATCTCGTCCCGCTGGGCGAGCTCGCCCCGGTGCTCGTGGTAAGCCCGGGTGATGCAGGCCTGGGTGTAGGCCGCGTCGGCGCCCCCACCCGGCTGGAACACGAACTGCGACATCCCCGACAGCTCGCAGAGGATCTCGCTCAGGGAGTGGACGATCTCGAGCACGCCCTGGAGGGTCTCCTCGTCCTGTCCGGGATGCAGCTCGGCGAGCCAGGGTCGCGCCGTCACCAGCTCGTTCAGGCGCGGGTTGTACTTCATCGTGCAGGTCCCGAACAGGCTGATCCCCATCATGCCGAGGGTCTCCTGGGAGAGGTGGAGGTAGTGGCGCTGGACCTCGAACTCGCTCAGCTGCGGCAGCTCCGGGGGCCGCTGGCGCCGTGCGCCCTGCGGGATGAGCGCCTCGACGCTCCCGGCCGTGGCGCGCACCTCCGCCTCGGGGGCGGGCAGGAGCATGCCGCGACGTCCCTCGCGGCCCAGCTCGAGCACGATCGGCTCGTCCCACACCGCCGCGTGGTAACGGCGCAGCGTTCGCTCGCTCATCTCAGCACCTCCGTCAGGGCCGCCACCAGGCGATCGATGTCCTCTTGGGTATGGATCTCCGTCACGCAGTACAGGGCCGACTGCCCGAGTTGGGGATGGCTGCTCGACAGGTCGCCTCCGCCGAAGATGTCGCGCTCCCGCAGCGCCCGGTTGATCGCCGCCACGGTGCGGCCCGTCCGGTTGAAGTCGACGACGAACTCCTTGAAGAAGCCGGGCCAGCGGACGGCGACGCCCGGGAGCGCGCCGAGTCGCCGGGCGGCGTAGTGGCTGCGCAGCAGGATCAGCTCGCCGAGCTCGGCGAAGCCGGCGGGGCCGAGCAGTGACATGTAGGCGGCGTTCACCACCGCCCAGAGGTAGACCGAGTTGCCCGTCCAGTCGTTGCCGAGCTCCCGGGAGCCGTACGAGGACTGCTCGAACAGCGTCAGCGAGAAGCCGCGCTCGCCCGGCTCGGTGGTCGGGCAGAGGCTGACCTGCAGGGTGGGGTACTCGCGTGCGTAGCGCTCCTCGTCGCGGCTGGCGATGAAGCCCCCGACGCCGCCGCCGCAGTTCATGTGCACGCCGAGGGGCTGCGTGGGGCCGACGGCGATGTCGGCGCCGTACTGGCCGGGAGGCGCGAGCACCCCGAGGGAGATCGGGTCGGCGCCCACGACCGCCTCGGCGCCGTGCGCGTGCGCGAGCGCGACGATCCGCTCGGGGTCGCGCTCGACGGCGCCCAGCGCCCCCGGGATCTCGACGTAGACCGCCGCGGCGCGCTCGCTGAGCGCCGCCTCGAGCGCGTCGAGGTCGAGGGTTCCGGTCGCGGGGTCCGTCGGCACCGCGCGCAGCTCGATGTGGCCCCGCATCCCGGGCGGCTCGCAGTACGTGCGCATCACGGCGAGCCGCTCGGGGTCCATCAGGTCGGGGATGAGCACCACGTCCCGACCGGTCAGCCGTGCGGCCATGCGCAGCGCGTGGCCGGCCGCGCAGCCCCAGCTGTAGACGGGCAGCCCGACGAAGTCGAGCTCGAGCAGCTCGCCGAGCTGGCTGGAGAACTCGAACCAGGCCTGGTTGCGGCCGTGGTCGGAGGAGGGGGTGCCCCAGACCGGGGTGAGGAACTCGGTCCGTGTGGCGATCTCGTCGCACACGGCCGGCACGTGGTGCTGCCAGCAGCCGCCGCCGAGGAAGCTGAGGGTGCGCTCGCAGTCGACGTTGCGGCCCAGGATGCTCCGCAGGTGGCGCGAGAGCTCGACCTCCGAGGCGAGGGGCGGGGGGAGCTCGATCGGGGTCCGGGTGAGGTGGTCGGCTGGGATCTGCGCGAAGAGCTCGTCTGGGCTGCTCACGCCGACGGCGCGGCAGAGCTCGTCCCGCAGCTCCGGCGCCGAGTTGGCCATGTACGGGTGGGCTCTGCTGGTCACGGCTGCTCCTCGATCGTGGCTACGCGCTGGACAGTTGCTGCCTCGGGCCGTGGCATCAGCTCGAGACCCTCATCACGACCTGACGTCCCGGAGCCACGTCGACGCGCACGTACCCCTCGAGCCGCGCGTCGAGCTCCGGTTCGCCCGTGTCGACCCACAGGCAGGGCGGATCGAGCGCGAGCAGCTTGTCCGCCGAGCTGAGAATCATCATTCTGTCGCGCGGGATCCGGCCCAGCACCGCGGGCGTGAGCTGCCGGTTGCCCCGCCCGAACAGGGCGCCCTGCCCGCCCACCAGCCCGACGATCAGGCGCGTGTCGGCGTGTTCGTCCATCAGGGCGAGGATCTGCTGCGCGGTCAGGTCGCGGCCGACCACCCGACCGGCGTGGACCGCGTCGACGCCGAGGAGCGTGCCCTCCTCGCCGAGCGCCTCGAGCACGAGTCCGGTCGTCGTGCCCGGGCCGATCAGGTGGAGAGCGTCGGGACTGAGCTCGCCGCCGACGCGGCGACAGAGCGCCCGCAGCGCGTGCTCGGGGTCCGTGCGCGAGCCCGCCTTCGCCGACAGCACGAGCCGGGGCAGGTCGGGGACCCGGGCGCTGCCGTACAGGACGCTCGCCACCCGGCCCTCACGGGCGGCCTCCTCGTCGACGTCCGCGACGTCCGCCCGTCGCAGGGGCGGCGGCTCACCGAGCAGGAAGCGCGCTCCCGCCTGGGCCGCCGCCTCCGGGCTGTGGGCGAACACGCCCGAGTGCATCTTCACGCCCGCCGGGATCCCCACCACCGGTACCGCGTCGCCCACGGCGTCGAGGATGTCCCGGGCGGTGCCGTCGCCGCCGGCGAACAGGAGGAGCTCGACCCCGGCCGCACGCATGGCCACGGCCGCGGCCCGCGTGTCCGCGGCGGTCGTCACCGCCCCGAGGCTCGGGGCGGTTGCCGTGGCGTCGAAGCCCGCCACGCGGGCGGCGTCGGCGCCCATCACGCCGGGCGCGGCGAGCAGCCTCGCGCCGCCGCTCAGCGCGGCGAGGGCGCGGAGCGTCCGCGCCGCGCGGGCCGGTGCCTGCGGCACCGCCCCCCGGCGCCGGGCGGCGGCCACCGTCTCGGCGCCGTCACTGCCCTTCAGCGCGACGGCGCCCCCGATCCCGGCGAGCGGGTTGACGATGATCCCAAGCCTCGGACGCGCGGGATCGGGCTCGG
>DAIDJO010000030.1 GCA_027451345.1 Solirubrobacterales bacterium | reverse complement strand
GGGTTCGGCGGCGGTGGCGGCAGTACGTGCAGCACGCTGGGCGAGGTCGGCGGGTTCGGCGGCGGAAACGGCGGCGACTACAACCCGTTCAACACCTACCCCAACAGTGGCCACGGGGGTTTCGGCGGTGGAGGCGCCGGCGGCAGCGGATGCACGGCTGGAGCGTCCGCAGCGCTCGGCGGTGGCGGTGGCGCCGGTATGGGTGGCGCGGTCTTCGTGCAGCAGGGCGGCTCGGTCGCCATCACCGGAAGCTTCACCGAGAGCGGCGCCACGGTTACCGGCGGGACCGGTGGCGCGGACGCGAGCGGCTCGACCACGGCCGGCGCCGGTTCGGCCTACGGCAAGGCGATGTTCCTGCAGGGCTCGGGCGGCTCGCTCTCCTTCGCGCCCGCCGCCGGCCAGACCGAGACGCTCGGCGACGGGATCACCGATCAGGCGGCCGTCGATAACGGCGCCACCAGCGGTTGGGCACTCGTGCTGAACGGCGCCGGCACGCTCACCCTCGCCGGCGACAGCAGCTATGACGGCGGTACGACCGTGGACAGCGGGACGCTGCAGGTGCCGGGCACCCTGCATAGCAACCTGACCGTGAGCGGCGGCCTGCTTGAGATTCCGGCGGGCGGCGCGGTGAGCGGCAACGTGACCGTCGCCGCCGGAGCGACCTTCTGTGACTTCGGCACTGTCACCGGGACCCACCCGCCCAACTCGGCGAACTGCTACCCGCCCCCGACGGCGACCATCATCTCACCCGCCTCCGGCGCCACCTACACCCCGAACCAGGTGGTGAGCACCAGCTTCTCCTGCGCGGACGGTTCGGGAGCCCCGGGCCTCGCGTCGTGCGTCGACTCAGGCGGCGTGAGCGCGGTGGGTGGCGTCGGCGCCGGGACGCTCGACACCGCGACCTCCGGCACCCACACCTACACGGTCACCGCGACGTCGACGGATGGCCTCACGACGACCACGTCGATCACCTACACGGTGGCCCTGCCGTGCTCGGACAACGTCACCTTCCAGCTCACCCAGGTGACCACCTCGGGCGGGGTGTGCCTCTACCAGGAGGCCGACGGGAGCTACCAGTCGGCCGGGCCGATCGATGTCAACGGGCTGCATCTTCCCGCGCTGGGTGGCTCCGCCAAGTATCTGATCACCCCGCCGACGAGCGCGCATCCCGGCGGTCAGCTCGGGCTGATCGTGTACGGCGGCGCGCCGGACGTTCAGATCTCCCTCGGAGGCCAGCTGACGATCGGGCTCGGCGAGATCAACTGGGACCTGCCGGCGGCGCCGACCAGCGGCAACCAGATCGGCACCGTGGCGACGCTCTCGCTCCCGTCGGGCACGAAGCTCGAGGGGCTGCAGCTCGGCGGCTCCGTCGCCATGGAGTTCGGGAAGGACTCGAGCGGGACCTATTACACGACCTTCCCGCTCACGATCGATCTGCCGTCGATCTTCAAGAACGGTCCGGGGAGGGACGCCACCGGGCTCACCGGCTCGGCGGCCGTGCGGGTCGATGACCAGGGCGCCCACTTCGACGGCATCCACGTCGAGGTGACCGGCGCCTACATCGGCGCCCTCGAGGTGAAGTCGGCGTGCTTCGCCTACCTGCCCTCCGGCGCGAGCGGCGCGGTCAACACCTGCCCCGAGCCGGCGCTGCCCGGTTCGCCGCTGCCGTCGCTCACCTGCGCGGCGAGCGGCGGCTCGAGCTGGTCGGGCAGCGCTGACATCGTGCTGCCGTTCGCGTCAAAGCCCGAGCTCAGCTTCTACGGCAGCGTCGTCAACGGCAGCCTGAGCGGGCTCAGCGTCGCCGCCGACCATCTGGGGATCCCGATCGCCGAGGACGTCACGCTCGAGAGCGTCGGGATCCAGCTGTGCGTCCCCAACGCCAACCAGGGCTTCCAGATCGCCGGTTCCGTCGGGATCGGCGCGATCAAGGACGGCACGGGCAACCTGGTCGACGTCACGGGCTCGTTCTCCTACACCGACGCATGGCAGGGCAATCCGTGGTCGGCGTCGATCGGCGGTTCGGTGTCGGTGCTCGGAGAGCAGGTCGGGAGTGGGACGCTCACCTTCGGCGGCAACAACGTCGTCAGCTTCAACCTCTCCGCCGGGGTCAACCTCTCGATCGTCAGCGTCAACGGGACGCTCCAGGGGTTCTTCGAGACGGCGAGCCCGTACCAGTTCTCCGTCGACGGCAGCCTCAGCGTCTGTCTCCAGGACATCGGCTGCCTCAACGGGGAGGGCGCCGTCTCGAGCATCGGCGTCTCCGGCTGCGCGACCGTGAGCACGATCCATTACTGGGTCGCGGTGAAGGACAGCGACTGGAAGTGGTATGCCCCGTGGCGGGTCCACTGGGTCGAGGAGTCCGTCAGCTGGCAGGCGGGGTTCGGGTACGACTGGGGCGGGTCGGTGTCCGTCTGGGGCAGCTCGTGCGACATCGGCAACTACGAGATCGCCACGCCGGCCGCCCACCCGCGGGGCTTCCTCGTGGCGCGGGCGGGCAGCCCGCTCGCCGTCCAGATCGACGGTGCGGGCGGTGCACCGCGGGTGAGGATCACCACCCCCTCCGGTCACGTCATCGAGCCCCCGGCCGGAGCGCGCGTGGGCGAGCGGATCCCGGGCGTCGGGCTGCTGCTCGAGAACCGGGCGCGTCACCAGACCTCCCTGCTGCTGACCTCCCCCCAGCGAGGGGCATGGCGCGTGCGCGCGGTGCCCGGCTCGGCCATGGTGACCGCCATCCGCACCGCGCAGACGCTGCCGCCACCGGTGCTCAGCGGCGGCATCCGGCCGCTGTCCCGCGGCCGGGTCGGCGTCGGGTTGGCCTATTCGCTCGCCCCCGGCCAGCACCTGACCCTCTACGCGACCGGGCCGCGGCACACGGTGCAGCTGCTCGGCGCGGTCCGCGGGAGGCGCTGCCCGTCCAGCCGCGGGCCCGGTCCGTCACGCCGGCTCTGCGAGTACCGGACGTTCGCGCCGGCCTACGGGCCGAGCGGCCGCCGCACCGTGTTCGCGATCATCACCAACTCGCGGGGCCTCCCGGTCACGAAGGTGCGGGTCGGCGCGATCCGCGTCCATTTCGCCCCGCCCCGGACGGCCGCTCCGCGCCTGCGGCGCAGGGGGCAGACGACGCTCATCAGCTGGGCCGCCGTGCCGCACGCGGCGCGCTACGCGGTCGGAGTCGAGCTCGGCGACGGGCGCAAGCTGTCCATCACCACCCCCCACACCCACGCCGCCGTCGTCCACGTGACGCTGGATGACGCCGTCAGGGCGACCGTGTGGCCGGTGCTGGCCGACGGTTCGATCGGCCGCTCCGCGAGCGCCCGGCTGACGCCGGGGCAGCGCGCCACCCGGCGTCCGAAGCGCCACCGTCGCACGGCGTAGCGCCTGCCGCGGCCGCCGCGCCCATGCGCGGCGGAGCGACGCCCGCGGCCGAGCGATCCCGTCGCCGCACCGTCAACGCGCCGGACCGTCGCTCCCAGCTTAGGCTCCGTTTATGCGCGGCGGGCACCCTCGTAGGCAGGACGCCCGCTCGCGACGGGGAAAACCGTCCAGGCACGTTCACGGTCCTCAAGCACGTGGGTTCCGATGCCGAACTGAGTAGCGAACCGGCACCGGCGCCGGCGCGCCACCCGGAACACCACCGACCAATCCGCCTCCCGCATGACTTTCTTCCTGGGCATTGCGCTCGCCCTCGGCTGCGCGCTGACGACAAACCTCGGCTTTCTGTACAAGCATCGGGGCGCCCGTGCCGCCGCCGCGGTGGACTTCCGTCATCCCGTCCGCTCCGCCCGGGCCCTCTTCGGGTCGCGCCTCTTCGCCATCGGCATGCTGATCGCGTGCGGGTCCTGGATCTTCCACATCGGGGCGATGGCGATGGTGCCGCTGTCGGTCGTCCAGATGGTCCTCGCCGGCGGGATCGTCCTGCTCGCCATCATGGCCGAGCGGTGCTACGGCGCCGCGGTCGGCGGGCGCCAGTGGGCGGGCCTGGGCATGACGGCCGTCGGGCTGGTCCTGCTCGGGATCTCGCTCCCGGCCGTGCACGGCGCCCACTCCCGGTACTCGGTGGCGGGCATGATCGCCTTCGAGGCCGGTCTGATCGTCATCGGCACCCTCCTCATCCTCGGGCCGCGGATCGGAGCCCCGCGCCATCACCATGGCGTCATGCTCGGCGCTGCCTCCGGCATCCTCTTCGGGGTCTCGGACATCGGCATCAAGGCGCTCACCGGCCTGATCGGGGCGCACGGTGCGCTCGGGTTCGCCTCGCCCTGGCTCGCGGTCACCGTCGGGGCGTCGATCGTCGCCTTCTTCTCCTCGGCCCGAGCGCTGCAGGACGGGGAGGCGGTCCCGGTGATCGCGGTGACGAGCACCGCGGCGAACGTCTCGGGCATCGTCGGCGGGCTCGTCGTCTTCGGCGATCCATTCCCGACGAGCGCCGTCGGCATCGCCTTCCAGGTGGTGGCCTTCGTGCTCGTCGTGGTCGCCGCCTGGTTCACGCCGGCGCCCGTGCGCGTCGCCGCGACCGCCGCCTGAGCCCGTCGCCGCGGCCGCCCGCCGCCTGAGCTCCCCGGCCGCGGCTGTCCCGCTCGGCACGCGGTGCTCGGCCCCCGTGCTCGGCCCCCCGTGCTCGGATGCGCGAGCCGTGCCCGCGCCTCCTGCCCCGACATGTGCGGATTGCCACATGATGTACCGTTTGGACAAGCCGAGCCGTGTGATCTCTGCCACTTGGGGGTACACGACGTCCCAGCGAGGGGCTACCGTTGTACGAAACGTCAACCGAGTCGACGTAAGGAGAGGTATTCGATGTCGACGACAACCGCTGACCCCAGCAAAACCACCGCCGGCGCCACGCTGCAGGAGCAGGCGCGCCGGCATCTCTGGATGCACTTCACCCCGATGGGTGAGTACAGCGACGAGAACGAGATCCCGATCATCGTCCGTGGCGACGGCTGCTACGTCTGGGACGAGCACGGCAAGCGCTACCTCGACGGCCTCGCCTCGCTCTTCTGCACCCAGCTCGGACATGGCCGCTCGGACCTCGTGCGAGCCGGCTACGAGCAGTCCAAGGAGCTCGGCTTCTTCTCGTCCTGGTCCTACACGCACCCGCGGGCGATCGAGCTCGCGACGCGCATCGCCGACCTTGCGCCGGGGGATCTCAATCGCGTCTTCTTCACCAACAGCGGCAGCGAGTCGGTCGAGACCGCGATCAAGCTCGCGCGCCAATACCACCGGCTCACGGGCCACCCGAACAAGTACAAGGTCGTCGCGCGGGAGATCGCCTACCACGGGACCACGTTCGGCGCGCTGTCGGCGACCGGCCTCCCCGGCTATCGCGAGCCGTTCGAGCCGCTCACCCCCGGCGCGGTGCACGTGCCCGGGCCGAACATGTACCGCCTGCCGGAGGGCCACAGCCCGCTCGAGTGGGCGGAGGCGGTGGCCAAGCGGATCGAGTTCGAGGGTCCGGACACCGTCGCGGCGGTGATCATGGAGCCCGTCCAGAACGCCGGGGGCTGCCTGCTGCCGCCCGAGGGCTACTTCGACCGGGTGCGCGAGATCTGCGACGAATACGACGTGCTGCTGATCTCCGACGAGACGATCTGCGCCTGGGGCCGGCTGGGCGACTGGTTCGGATCCACGGCGCTCGGCTATCAGCCCGACGTCATCACCACCGCCAAGGGCATCACGAGCGCCTACGCGCCGATGGGGTGCGTGATCGCCTCCGATCGCATCGCCGCGCCGTTCATGGAGGGTGGCACCACCTTCCTGCACGGCTCCACCTGGGGCGGGCATCCGGTCGCCGCCGCGATCGCGCTCGCCAACATCGACGCCTTCGAGAACGAGCACGTGCTCGAGCACGTGCGGGAGAACGAGCCCCACTTCCGGGCGATGCTCGAGTCGCTGCGGGAGCTGCCGATCGTCGGTGACGTTCGCGGCATGGGGTACTTCTGGGCGATCGAGCTGGTCAAGGACCGGGAGACGAAGGAGACCTTCAACGCGAAGGAGTCGGAGGTCCTGTTGCGCGGCTTCCTGTCGACCGAGATGTTCGAACGCGGGCTGATCTGCCGTTCCGACGACCGGGGCGACCCGGTGGTGCAGCTGGCCCCGCCGCTGATCGCCGGGCCCGAGCAGTTCGACGAGATTCACGCCGTGCTGCGTCCCGTCCTCGAGGAGGCGGGCCGGCGGATGAACGTCCGCGACTAGGCGCACGACGGCCGAAGCGGGACCACCGGTGCTGACGCTGCGTGAGCTGATCGGCGAGCTGGACGTGACGTTGCTCGCCGGCGAGAACGGCCTCGATCTCCCGATCCGCTGGGTGCACCTGACCGAGCTGATCGATCCGACGCCGTGGCTGTCCGGTGGTGAGGTGCTCCTCACCACCGGCATGCAGCTGCACTCGCCGGAGGAGCAGCGCGCCTTCATCGAGCTGCTCGCGGACCACCAGCTGGCCGCGCTCGGGTTCGGCACCGGCTTCGCCCACGAGAAGGTGCCCGGCGCGCTCGTCGAGGCCGCTCGCGAGCGTGAGTTCCCGGTGTTCGAGGTGCCCTACGAGCTGCCGTTCATCGCCGTCACCGAGGCGGCCTTCTCGAAGCTCGTCAACGAGCAGTACTCGGTGCTGCGCCGAGCGCTCTCGGCCCAGGAGCGCCTCGAGCGGGTCGTGCTCTCCGAGCGGGGGCTCGAAGCGCTCGCCGGAACGCTCGCGACGCTCGTCGGGGCGAGCGTCCTCGTCTTCGACGCGCGCGGGGAGCTGCTCGTCCAGCACGCGTTCCGGCGCCAGCTGGGCAGCGACGAGTTGGCGGTGCTGCGCGACGGGGTGCGCGAGCGGATCGCTCGGCGCGACGCCGTCCAGTTCATGCCGGCGCTCGAGGACCCGAGCCGCGGCATGGCGATCCCGGTCGCCTCGGAGGCGGGCGGCGGAAGTGGCGTCCCCGCTCCCGAGGCGTGGCTCGTGGCGGTCAAGGACGACGCCCCGCTCTCGGACTTCGACCGGCTCGCGCTGCGGCAGGCGGTGACGATCGTCGCCCTCGAGCTGCTGCGGGAGCGGGTCGCCGGCGACACCGAGCGCCGGCTCGCCGGCGACGTGCTGGCCGGACTGCTCGCCGGCGAGCTCACCGGCGTCGACCTGCAGCGCCGCCTCGAGCCCTTCGGCATCTCCGGGAGCGTCTCGGTGCTGGCGCTGCCAAAGCCGGGCAGCGCCAGCCACGGCCGCGGCTCGAACGTCCAGGTGGCCGAGAGCGCGCTCGCCTCGGCCCTGCGCGCCGAGGCCACGCCGTCGCTGGTGGCGACCAACGGGCAGGTCGTGGCGCTCATCCCCGGGCTCGAGGAGGAGTCGCTGTTCGCGCTCGCCGAGCGGGTCGCCGAACGGGTGAGCGGCGAGCTGGCCGGGCAGCACGTGCGGGTCGGGGTGGGTCGCGCGGTCGCCGGCGGCGAGGCTCGGCGCAGCTACCACGAGGCCCGCTGCACGCTCGAGGCCGCGTCGATGGGACTCGCGGGACGGGGGGCGAAGATCGCGACCTACCGGGACCTCGGCTCCTTCCAGCTGCTGCTCTCCCTCCAGGACGACGAGGCGCTGAAGCTCTTCTGCGACTCGATCCTCGGCCCGATCGAGCAGAGCGAGGGGTACTACGGCGGCGAGCTGATGCGCTCGCTCGAGGCGTTCATCGAGGAGAACGGGCAGTGGGAGCGGGCGGCCAAGCGGCTCTTCTGTCACCGCCACACGCTCCGCTACCGGATCCGCCGGGTCGAGGAGCTGACCGGGCGCGACCTCGGCTCGGCGCGGGACCGGATCGAGTTCTGGCTCGCCCTGCGCGGGCGCGAGCTGATCAGCTGACCTCGGGCCGCCCGAGCCGCTGAGCTCGGGCTAGGCGAGGCCGTGCACGGCGGCGGCCGACCGCAGCACGATGCGCGTCTCGGTGAGCGCGGCGCCGCCGTCGGCGCGGATCGCCCGCACGGTGCGGTCGAGGTCCTCCGTGCTGCGGCAGGCGACCCGCACCTGGTAGTCGAAGCGACCGGTGACGAAGGCGATGTCCTGCACGGGCGGCAGCTTCAGCACGAACGACTCAAAGGCGCCGGAGGTCGTGGTGGGGAGCAGCCGCACGTCGATGAAGGCGTCGATCGTGCGTCCCACGTTCGCGAGGTCCACGACGGCGGTGAAGCGGGTGATCACCCCGGCGCGGCGCAGGCGCCGGACGCGGTCCGCGGCGCCGTGCGGGCTCAGACCCACGGCCTTGCCCAGGTCCGAGAACGACTCCCTTCCGTTTGCGAGAAGACGATTGAGGATTTGGAAGTCCGTCTCGTCTAAAGCTGCGGGTTGCTCAGTTGTCACGGCAAGCTCTTGTGATTCTCACGTGATCTCCGCATGATCGTCCCATAAATCACTAACCGAACCAGAGGTGAGGGAATGAAGGTTGGCGTACCGACGGAGATCAAGGTCGACGAATACCGCGTCGCGATGACGCCGGCCGGCGTGCGTGAGCTCGTCGACGCCGGGCACGAGGTCTACGTGCAGCAGGGCGCGGGCCTGGGCTCCGCCATCTCCGACGACTCCTATGTCAAACAGGGGGCCAAGATCCTGCCCGACGCCGCCGCCGTGTTCGGCGAGGCCGAGATGATCGTCAAGGTCAAGGAGCCGCAGCCCTCCGAGGTCGCGATGCTCGAGCCCCGTCACCTCCTCTTCACCTACCTGCACCTCGCCGCGGACGTCGAGCTGACGCACGGGCTGGCCAAGACCGGCGCGACCTGCATCGCCTACGAGACGGTCGAGGATCGCCACGGGCGCCTGCCGCTGCTCGCTCCGATGTCAGAGGTCGCCGGCAAGATCGCCACGCAGGCGGGCGCCTTCATGCTCGAGAAGCCGCTCGGCGGCCGGGGGATCCTGCTCGGCGGCGTGCCCGGTGTGGCCGCGGCGAACGTGCTCGTCATCGGCGGCGGCGTCGTGGGGTACCACGCCGCCCAGGTCGCCATCGGCATGGGGGCGACCGTGACCGTGTTCGATCGCAACATCGACCGGCTGCGCGACCTCGACGTCGCCTTCGGCGGTCGCGCCGACACCCTGTACGCCTCGACGCTCGCCATCGAGGAACTGCTGCCCCACGCCGACCTCGTCGTCGGCGCGGTGCTCGTCGTCGGCGCCAAGGCGCCGCACGTCGTCACCCGCAAGCAGCTCTCGATCATGAAGTCGCAGGCGGTGCTCGTCGACGTGTCGATCGACCAGGGCGGCTGCTTCGAGACCTCGCGCGCCACGACCCATACCAACCCAACCTACGAGGTCGACGGCATCACGCACTACTGCGTGGCGAACATGCCGGGCGCGGTGCCGATCACCTCGACCTACGCGCTCACGAACGCGACGCTGCCCTACACGCTCGACCTGGCCAACGAGGGCGCAGCCGCGTTCATCTCGCGCAGCCCCGGCCACCGGCTCGGCCTGAACGTCGCCGCCGGCCACGTGACCTACGAGGCCGTCGCCGAGGTGGCCGGCGTTCCGTACGTCACGCCGGAGGAGGCGCTCGGCCTCTAGCCCGCTCGGCGTCCAGCCGGTCGCCGCGGGAAGCGGCGGAGCCCGGCAGGCACAGCTGACGTGAGGGGGCGGTCGAGTCGACCGCCCCCTCACCGCTTCAGCTCACAGCCGGAACCGGCGGACCATCGAGGTCCAGCCGAGGCCGCGCACGAAGAAGCCCTCGTGCGCGATGGTGAACAGGCGGACGTGGTGCCGCAGACGGAACCGCCCGGCCGGGGTCAGGTGGATGACCACGCGAACCGTGTGTCCGGCGCGGACGAACATCCGGGCCCGGGCCACGACGATCTTGTGGCGCCGACCGTGGTCACGCACGAACGCGGTCCAGACGTCGCTCAGGCGGCCGGCCGCCGGGGCGTGGAAGCGCGTGATGAACACGCCTCGGCGCGCCAGCAACAGGATCGCGTGGCGGCCCCTCGGGTGCCCGAGCGCGGCCAGGCTGCGCCGGATGAGCGGCCGCAACGGCCGGGACGGCCGCGGCGTCGGGGATGGCGATGGCGGGGTCGTCGTCGGACCACCGCTGCTCGCGGGGGCGGCCACGACCGGGCCGAGCGAGTTGGAGACGGCGGCGCCCGAGCCCAGAGAGTTCGCCGCGGTCACCAGGACCTTGACCGTCTTGCCCACCTCGGCGCTGGTCAGCGTGTAGGTGGACAGCGTGGCGCCGCTGATCGGGGCGCAGCTGCTGCCCGCGCACGCGTACCACTGGTACGTGTAGGTCGGCGCGGGGTACGCGGTCCAGCTGCCGTTGCCGCTCACCGTGAGCCGGTCGCCCACGGTCGTGCCGCCGGTGATCTGCGGGCCCGAGACGACTACCGGCGCGCTGGCGATCGTGGCGGTGATCGCATTGGCGCCGTAATTGACGATCGCCGTCGTGTTGGCCGCGCTGGAGCAGCCGCTGCTGCTCTGGAGCGTCTCGGTCGCCGACTGCCCCGGGGAGAGCGTCGAGGTCCCCACCTGAATCTGGCCGGTCAGGGTGCCGCCCTGCACGAGCGTGTAGGTCTTGCCCGGAGTGAGCGAGGTGCAGGCGCCACCGCTGGTCGCCTGCCACAGGGAGAGCCGCGCGCCGCCGAAGTTGACCGTGCCCCCGGTGTCCGAGAGCTGGGAGGCGTCGGTGCCCGGGGTGGTGTTGCTGCCGTCGATGTCGAACTCGACCGTGCTCGAGTTGTCGAGCGTCACGTTGCCGGTGACGTTCAGCATCGTCTCGGTCGGTCCGGCATTGTCGAGCACGTACAGGAAGTTGTTCGTGCCCGAGACCGTGATCGAGCCCGACGTCGCCGTGTGGTTGGCGACGCCGAGGGCGGCGCCGGTCTGGGTGCCGTTATCGCTCACCGTCACCGCCGGCAGGCGTCCGGCGCCCGGGCTGCTGAGCTGGAACTCCCCCGAGCCCTTGATGGCGAGGGTCTTGGAGTTCGGATTGGTCCCGGAGTAGGTGTCGACGTCGTTGGCGTACAGCCACCCCTCGTTGGTGACGAACGTGAGGTTGTGCGCCCCGCTGATCGTGTTGAGGTAGAGGTTCCCGTAGCCGTTGACGTTCCACTGCTGGTCGCTGCCCAGGATGATCGGGATGCCCCAGGAGGCGAGCTGGAGGTTCCCGCCCGATGGCGTCGCGGTGAGTCCGACGTTCGCCGCGGTGCCGTCACCCTGGAGGGTGAGGGTCTGCCCGCCGCTCGGGTAGACGAAATACTCGCGGCCGCCGCCGATGTTCAGCGTGTTGGCGGTGAGGTTGCCGCTCAGGTCGTCGATGCTCGTGTAGCAGGACGTGCTCGGAGGGGGCGTGACGTCGCAGCTCGGGAGGTCCGGGAAGCTCAGCGTGCCCACCGGGGAGGTTGGGATCGTGCCGCCCGCCCAGTTGGCCGTGTTCGCCCCTCCGTTGCTCCAGAGCAGACCGGGGTCGGTGATGCCGGTCGTGGCGATCGACGAGCCGCCCGCCCAGGTGGCGTCGGGTGGCGTCGCCGCGAGCGCCGCCGGGGCGCCCGTCAACGCGGCGATCGCGGTCGCTACAGCGACCAGACCGCCGGGTACTACTCTTCTCGCGCTCATAGGTGAGCCCTTCCTCTCATCGTGGTCAGACGATGCAGCCCGGCGGAGATGCCGGCCTGCGGTGATACGCGGCCGCACTCCACCTATAACCCGCTCGCGCTGCGCGGCAAACCGGAATGGCGGGCGAAAACCGGTGCGCTGGCGGCCCTCTCGAAACGGCGGGCCTGCTACATTGGCACGCCGAATGCCGACAACCAGCCAGCTAGTCAACAAGGGCCGCAAGAAGCCCGCCAAGAAACTGGCCACGCCGGGCCTGAAGTCCGGCAAGGGCCGCAAGACGAAGGTCGCCGCCCCGCAGCGCCGTGGCGTCTGCACGCGCGTGTACACCACCACGCCCAAGAAGCCGAACTCGGCGCTCCGCAAGGTCGCCCGTGTGCGCCTCACCAACGGTATGGAGGTCGGCGCCTACATCCCCGGCGAGGGCCACAACCTGCAGGAGCACTCCGTCGTGCTCGTGCGCGGCGGCCGCGTCAAGGATCTGCCGGGCTTCCGGTACAAGGTGATCCGCGGCACGCTCGACGCCGCCGGCGTGTCGGACCGCAAGAAGGCCCGCTCGCAGTACGGCGTGAAGGCCAAGTGAGGAGTCTCTAGTGCCGCGTCGCGCAGCCGCCCAGATCCGGACGATCGATCCGGATCCTGTGTACCGCAACCGTCTCGTCCAGCAGGTCATCAACAAGGTGATGCTGGACGGCAAGAAGTCCACCGCCGAGGCGATCGTCTACGACGCCCTCGCGATCCTCGAGGAGCGGACCGGCAAGCCCGCCATCGAGGTGCTCGAGGCCGGTGTCAAGGCGCTCACCCCGGTGCTCGAGGTGCGTTCCCGCCGCGTCGGTGGCGCCACCTATCAGGTGCCAGTCGAGGTTCCGGCTCGGCGCTCCCGCACCCTCGCCGTCCGCTGGCTGGTCACCTACGCTCGCGGTCGCCGCGAGCGCACGATGGCCCAGCGCCTGGCCAACGAGCTGCTCGACGCTCAGCAGCAGCAGGGCAACGCGTTCAAGCGCAAGGACGACATCTACCGCATGGCGCAGGCCAACAAGGCCTTCGCCCACTATCGCTGGTAGCGGTCAGCCGTACGATCTGCTGTTCAGGAGGGGCGCCCAGCGGGCGCCCCTCCTGCGTTGTGGGAGGGGCGGGCCGGCGATCGCCCTCCGGCGGTCGCCGGCGTCCGCGGCACGGGTCGGCGCGCTCCGGCCCCGGCAGGTCCGTGCCGGCGGCGCCCGCCCGCGCCGGGTCGTGCCACGACACGGGTGCCATGTCGTGTTACGACAGGATGTACTGGCACGCAGATGACAACGCCGTCATCGAGAGGGGACTTTCCCGCCTCCGCCGGCCGCTCTTCTGCAGGTAGCCTGTACACTCTGTTCACGCGAGGGTTGTTCCACTGCAGCCCCCGGTCCCGTGCGGTGGGCGACCCTCGCGTTTTCTCTCCGACGGTCTCGAGGCGCTTCCGGAGCCCTCCTCGACGGGCCGCCGGGGGAGCGATCCGCGGCCCGGAACCCTGCTATATTCTTGGGCCGCCCCGGACAGGGCCAGCGCGTACGATCGCGCGCCAGTGTCCGGGTCGGACACCTGCCTCATGGAGACCCTGCAGAACTGATCGATCCGCCCCTGGCGACATCCGCGTCGTGACAGGGCCCCTGGGGCCCTTTTTCACGCCCGCGACCGCCGGGCGAGCCGTGACCGGCCGCCGAACCAAGCACCACCAGCTCACTCAACGACGAAGCGACAAAGAGATGCCCCGCAAGTTCAGCCTCGAGAACACCCGCAACATCGGGATCATGGCCCACATCGACGCCGGTAAGACGACGACGACGGAGCGCATCCTGTTCTACACGGGGCGCACGTACAAGATCGGCGAGGTGCATGAGGGCGCCGCCGTGATGGACTGGATGGAGCAGGAGCAGGAGCGCGGCATCACGATCACCTCCGCGGCGACGACGTGCGAGTGGAACGGCACCCGCATCAACATCATCGACACGCCCGGGCACGTCGACTTCACCGCCGAGGTCGAGCGCTCGCTGCGCGTCCTCGACGGAGCGATCGCGCTCTTTGACTCGGTCGCCGGCGTGCAGCCACAGTCCGAGACGGTCTGGCGCCAGGCCGACAAGTACCACGTGCCGCGGATCGCCTTCGTGAACAAGATGGATCGCATCGGCGCGAACTTCGAGAACGCCGTCCAGACGATGATCGACCGGCTCGGAGCCCACCCGGTCCCGATCCAGCTGCCGATCGGCGCGGAGACGGAGCTCCAGGGGATCATCGACCTGGTCGAGAACCGCGCGATCATCTACAAGGACGACCTCGGCAAGGAGCAGGAGATCACCGAGATCCCGGCCGACCTCCAGGCCGCCGCGGCCGCCGCACGCGAGCACCTGCTCGAGGAGGTCTCCCACTACGACGACGATCTCGTCGAGATGATCCTCGAGGATCAGGAGATTCCGGTGGCCAAGCTGAAGGAGGCGATCCGCAAGGCGACGCTCTCCAGCCAGCTCACCCCGGTGCTCTGCGGCTCGGCCTTCAAGAACAAGGGCGTCCAGCCGCTGCTCGACGCGATCCTCGACTACCTGCCCTCCCCGCTCGACATCCCCGCGATCGACGGCGTGCTCCCCGGCAAGAAGGATGAAGAGGGCAACGAGATCCCGGCCGAGCGCCACGCCTCCGACGAGGAGCCGTTCAGCGCGCTCGCCTTCAAGATCATGGCCGACCCGTTCGTCGGCAAGCTCACCTACTTCCGCGTCTACTCCGGCAAGCTCGAGGCCGGCGGTCGCGTCCTCAACGTCTCCACCGGCAAGACCGAGCGCATCGGCCGCCTGCTGATGATGCACGCCAACGAGCGCGAGGAGCTCGACATGGTCTACGCCGGCGACATCGCGGCCGGCGTCGGCATCAAGCAGGTCGTCACCGGCGACACGCTCTGCGCCGTCGACCAGCCGATCAAGCTCGAGTCGATCGACTTCCCCGAACCGGTGATCAAGGTCGCCATCGAGCCGAAGACGAAGGTCGACCAGGAGAAGATGGGCGTCGCCCTGCAGCGTCTGGCCGAGGAGGACCCCACCTTCCAGGTCGCCACCAACGAGGAGACCGGCCAGACCGAGATCTCCGGCATGGGCGAGCTCCATCTCGAGATCCTCGTCGACCGCATGATGCGCGAGTTCAAGGTCGAGGCCAACGTCGGCCGGCCCCAGGTCTCCTACCGCGAGACGATCCGCGGCACCGCCGAGAAGATCGAGGGCCGCTTCGTGCGCCAGACCGGCGGCTCCGGTCAGTACGGCATCGTCTACATCAACGTCGAGCCGAACCCCGGCGAGGGCTTTGACTTCGTCAACCAGATCAAGGGCGGCGCGATCCCCACCGAGTTCATCCCGGCGGTCGAGAAGGGCATCGAGGAGGCGCTCGAGAACGGGCCCCGCGCCGGCTACCCGATGGTCGACGTGAAGGTCACCCTGGTCGACGGCAAGTATCACGACACCGACTCGTCGGAGATCGCCTTCAAGGTGGCCGGCTCGCTGGCCCTCAAGGAGGCGGCGCAGCGGGCCAAGCCCGTGCTGCTCGAGCCGGTGTTCGCGGTCGAGGTCGTCACCCCCGAGGAGTTCATGGGTGACGTCATCGGCGATCTGAACCGCCGCCGCGGTCAGGTGCAGGGCATGGAGCAGCGCGGCAACGCGCAGGTCGTGTCGGCCCTCGTGCCGCTCGCCGAGATGTTCGGCTACGCGACTGATGTACGCTCAAACACGCAGGGCCGAGCCACGTACACGATGCAGTTCGAGCGTTACGA
>DAIDJO010000029.1 GCA_027451345.1 Solirubrobacterales bacterium | reverse complement strand
AGGTGCCGGGCACCGTCCCCTGGTTGTGCGCGCCGCTGGGCGAGTGGTAGTTGACCGTGAGCGTGCCGAGCCCCTCGGCGATGTCGTTCTCGCCGCCGGCCGGCCAGTTCGGTCCCGACGCCCACCAGGCGGGCCAGTTGTAGACGGCCGGCCCGTCGCCGGCGAAGTCGATCCGCGCCTCGGCGTAGTCGCCCACGCCGAGGGTCGCGGTGGTGGTGGCCAGGGCCGCGCCCGAGTCCCGCGAGGCGAGGTTCAGGACGGCATCGCCGCCGAACTCCCAGACGTTCGCGGCCGAGTCAGTGACGTTGTTCTGGTTCGTCCAGCCGTTGTGCGTGTTCCAGGCGGCGGTGTTGATCGAGGTGCCGTTGAACTCGTCGTCGAAGATGGGTGTCCAGTGCCCGCTGACGCCCGTGGGCTGTGGCGGTGTGGCGGACGGCGTGGCCGCCGAGGCCAGGGGGGTGGCGAGCAGGTTGGCGGCAGCGATGACGGCAGCGGCGAGCGGCAGCTTGGGCAAGGTTGTCTCCTTGGCTGTGGGTGTGGGCGCGTGCAGGCGCAGCGGGGCGCCCCGACGGGGCGCTTGCGTGGTGTGTGGGTTGGCCCGCGGGGAGTGCGGGCGGTGTGGCGGGGGGCCTCGGCGCCGTACGCCGACCCCAGGCCGCGGCGCAAGCTAGCGAGGCCGGCCGCGTGGCGTCGCCCTCGCGACGTGATTGAAACGCGCCCGTCTCACCCCCTTGACCAGACCCCGGAATGCGGGATCTTGCCGACAGGCGCGGTACCGCTGAGCTTCCGCCGCTCCGCCGCGGGGATCTCCGTGGCGCGGCGGCGATCCTCCGGCGTCAACCGGCCGGGACGGGCGGTGTCGGCCCGGGCGCACGACACGAGCGCCGGGGGCGGGACGGGCCCTGCGGAACGTGCCCGCCAGGAGGCGGCACTGGTAGGGTGCGCCCCGATGCCGGTCAGCTACGCGGTCGTCGGTGGGGGGGTGGTGGGCAGCGCGGTGGCCATGACGCTCGCTCGGCGTGGCTGCCCGGTGACCCTCTTTGAGGCCGAGTCCGAGGTCGGCGTCGGCGCCTCGGGGACCAATTCCGGAGTGCTGCACACCGGGTTTGATGCGAAGCTCGGGGAACTGGAGACGGCGCTCATCCTCCGTGCCGCGCCGCTGCGGGAGCGGGCCGTCGATGGACTTGGGATCCCGGTGCTGCGCTGCGGCGCGCGGATGCGGAACGCCCCGAGCGAGATCGAGGAGAACGCGCGGGTGCTCGGCGTGCCGGTGACCCGGGACGGAGCCGACCTGCTGATCCCGGGGGAGGCCGTGACGAACCCGATCGCCATGACCCGCGCGTTCTGCGCCGAGGCCGAGCGCCATGGCGCGCTCATCCGGCTCGGCGAGGCGGTGCAGGACGACCTTCCCGGGTTCTCCGTCGTGCTCAACTGCGCCGGGCTGTGCAGCGACGGGGTCGCCCGGCGGTTTGGTGATGACTCGTTCGCCATCCGGCCCCGCAAGGGTGAGTTCGTCGTGTTCCAGAACCCAGGTCTCTCGGAGATCCTGTTGCCCGTACCGTCGCCCCGAACGAAGGGGATCCTCGTCTTCCCGACGGTCACGGGGCACATCTGTTGCGGGCCGACGGCGCTGGACCTCGACGACAAATCCGACTGGGCGGTTCGCCCGGAGGCGCGAGCGTCGCTGATCGAGCAGGCGTGCGCCGCGCTTCCCGGGCTCGAGCCCGCGCCCGTCTTCGCGTACGCCGGTCTGCGCCCGGCCGGCGCGAACGGCGAAAACTATGTGATCGGGTGGTCGGCCTACAGCGATCGACTGCTGAACATCGCCGCGATTCGATCGACCGGTCTCACCGCCGCCCTCGGCATCGCGGACTACGTCTGCACCGACCTGCTCGGGATCGATGATCGGCCCGTGGGGTACCAGCGGGTGGACCCACCGCGCGGCCCCTGGTGGCTGCGCGCCGCACACCACCGTCGCCTGGCATGAGGGCGCTGCTCGGCATCGACGAGGGCACCTCCGCCGTCAAGGCCACGCTGTTCGACCTGCGGCTGCGCGTGCTCGCGCTCACGGGCGACGGCGGTGATCGCTGAAACCTCGTCGCGCTGACGGGTCGGTCGCCGACGCCTCGTCGTTGTGGCGATGGAGGGTTGCTCGTCAGAAGAACGGCCCGTGCGGCGGAACCCCGACCGCGGCGCTTGCTGATGCGATTCGGGTACGCGCGTCGCTGGTCAGGCGCCGCTCGTCAGGCGCCGCTCGTACCGGTAGAGCGCGGCGGTCGGCTGGCTCAGCCTGATCAGCCAGCTGACCAGCGGGACGCGAGCCCTCATTTCACGCGCCAGCGCGGTCGCGTTCACCGCGAAGCTCACCTCGGTGACGCCGTGAGCCAACGACAGGCGCCGCGTCGTACCGGTCGCGTGGGCGCCGGCTCCGGGAAGCGTCATCTCCACCGTCATGCGGCACCCTCGGCGGTTCGAGCACAGGAAGACGGTCTTCACTGAGCTACCGTGGCGGAACACCTGAATCGGTGCGACGGGCGGTTTGGGCGGCACCCGCCCCTGACCGGCCCCATCGATCGGAAGGGGGTGGGGGCAACTGTTCACCGCGGTCAGCGAGCCGGACGACGCAGTGCCGGCGTAGAGCATCAGCGTCCAGGTCGGAGACTCGCCGATCTCTGCTGTTCCCGGCAGTGGCACGCCGCCGAGTACGGGGCGCTCGACGACGCCCAGGCCCGCGTCGGTCATTGGGAGCAGCAGGCTCTGACAGGTGCCTGTGACGCGCATGGCGCCGGAGAGGAAGCCATAGGGGGTGGTGACCCCCAGTCCGCTGACGGTGCCGCCCAGGACCGGGTGGATGCCGGGCGGAATGCTGCCGTCCGGGTGGGTCTGGGCCCAGCTGTCGAGTTCGGCTGACTCGCGCAGCGCCGCGCCGCCATACCGCGCGCGGATCTCGTTGACGAGGCACAGCACCGCCGCGCGCGCCCTCTTCAGACCGAGGCGTGACACCGGCGTGTCCTGGCCCGGGCACGCCGCTCGCCCGTTGCCGCCGGCCCCCACTGTCACCGTCACCGCGGGCGACGACGACGGCGCGTACAACTGATCGCCCGAATAGCGCGCGGTGATCGAATGGGTTCCCGCGGCCTGATAGGTGACTGAGCACGTCGCCTCCGTGCCCGTGCTTGCCGACCCGGTCGCGAGGTTCTGGCAGCCGGTGATCGGGGTGCCGTCGTCCAGGAAGTCGACGGTGCCGGTCGGCAGCGCGGGCTGTCCGCCGCTGCTTGTGGTGATCGAAGCGACGTATTCAATCGGCGAACCGATCTTCGCGGGGGTGGCCGGCAGCGCGACGGTGATCGTCGTCGGTGCCTGAACGTTGAGGGAGAACGGCGTCGCCGTGGTGTTGTTGAACTCGCCGACCACCGTGGCCGCGACCGACTCCGAGCCCGCCTGAACGAACGAGGTGACGCAGGTCGCCTGGTACTGGCCGTTCACCAGCATGACCGGTTGATCGGTGCAGTTGCCGTTAACGCTGCCCGGGGTCGAGGTGAACTGCACTGCACCGGGATTGCTGCCGTCACTGGCCGTGGCTGTGGCGGTCAACGTGACTGTCTGCCCGACGACGACCGGATTCGGCTCCGCGGTCACCGAGGTGTTGTAGGTCACCCCGGGCCCGCCGATCGCCTCCGCCTTCGCGCACAACCCCAGCATCAGCACCGCGACAACGGTTCCGAACAGGCCATGCACCACGATCCGTCGTCCGAGAACCATGGGATTAACCTAACCAGTGGCGACCCCGAGCGCAAACGCCAGCACCCGACACCACTCCTTCGGGTGCGCAGGACACCGCGGCGGACCGGCGGACGGCGGACGGGGGAGGAGTGCACTGCTCAGGCGAACCCCGCGGCTCAGACGCCGAGGGCGAGAGCGACGCCGAAACCGGCCCGGGGCATGCCCAGATCGGAACAACCCAGGGGTACCGGCCCAGGCTGTCTGCGGATCGCCCTGGGAGGCAGCGATGTGGTCCGCTGGGCCGGGCCGGACAGCGATGCAGCCGCTATACCGGCCCGGATTCTCAGCAAGGCGACGACCGGACTCGAACCGGTGTACACGGCTTTGCAGGCCGCTGGATAACCGCTCTCCCACGTCGCCGGAGCGGACCGCAAGGTTAGCGGCCGCACCGTCCGGGCGCGGGCGCGGCCGGTCGCCTCAGACCCGCAGGACGACGCCGTTGCCGCTCGGGTCCCGGACGAGCGTGCCGCCACCGGCGGTCGAGTCGCTCGGCAGCCCGGCTGCCTCGATCCGGTCAAGCACGGCGGCGAGCGCCGCCTGGCTGCCGAGCCGAACCTCATACCAGCGCAGGCCGACACCACCCGCTGGGGGGGTGGACCCGCCCCGGCTCTGCCAGGTGTTGAGGCCGAGATGGTGGTGGTAGCCGCCGGCGGCCACGAACAGTGCGCCCGGGTAGCTGCGCACCATCACCTCGAAGCCGAGCACGCCGGCGTAGAACCGCTCGGTCTCCGCCAGGTCGGCGACCTGCAGGTGCACGTGCCCGATCCGCGTGGCGTCCGGCATGCGCGCGTCCGTGGGGTCCGGCGGCGCCTCCCGCAGTTCGGCGACGAGGCCGTCGAGGTCGAGGGGGAGGGTCGCCATCGCCAGCTGTCCGTGCTCGTCCTGGCGCCACTGCGAACGGTCACGGTCGCGGTAGATCTCGATCCCGTTGCCGTCCGGATCGCTCAGGTAGAGCGCCTCGCTGACCAGATGGTCGGAGGCGCCGTCGAGGTGCCAGCCGCCCTGCAGCAGGCGGACGAGCGCGACGGCGAGGTCGCGCCGCGTCGGCACGAGGATGGCGAGGTGGTAGAGCCCTGTCTGGCGCGGGTCCCGGGGGGCCGCGGTGCTGTCGCCGACGAGCGAGAGGAGGGGCGCGCCGGCCGCCCCTCCCAGCAGAACCGAGCCGTCCGGCTGCTCCGAGGCTGCGAGTCCGAGCAGCGGCTCATAGAAGGCCACCGACCGCTCGAGGCTCGATACCGTCAGCGCCACCGTCCCGATCGTGGTCTCCGCCGCGATCCGCGGAGCCGATGCGCCGGCCGTGTCGGTTGCCATGGTCGCCACCTTACGCCTCCACGAGCGCGCGGTGGTGCTCGGCGAGCCCGCGCACGACATGTTCGAGCTGCTCGAGCGCGTCCTCGTCGAGCAGGTTGCTCTGCTCGTCGAACCGCTCGTGCGCCCGGGCGACGGAGAGCTCCGCGTCGATGACGCGAGCCCCCGCGATCCCGAGCGCCTTGCGCACGTGATCCTGGGCCCACATCGCGCCGTAATCGGTCATGCTCGCGCCGATCACCGCCACCGGCTTGCCGTAGAGCGCGGCGTCCGGTCCGTACGGCCTCGAGCCCCAGTCGATCAGGTGCTTGAGCTGGCCCGGCATCGTGGTGTTGAACTCGGGGGTCGCGATCAACAGCGCGTCGGCGTCCTCGATCCTCGCCATCAGTGCCTCGACGGTCGCGGGACGTTCATCCTCGCGATCCTCGTTGTACGGTGCGAGCGACTCGAGGTCCTCGAGGATCTCGATCTCGACCCCCTCGGGGGCGTGTTCGGCGGCCGCCCGCAGCAGGCCTCGGTTATAGGAGCGCCTGCGCAGGCTTCCGCTGATGGCGAGGATCCTCGTCATCTCAGGCGGCCTTGACAGCGGAGACGCTGACGATCAGCTTGACCTCGTTGGCGACGAGGAGGTTGCCGTTGGGGAGCGTCTGGTTCCAGACCAGGCCGAACTCGCGACGGTCGACCTTGCCCTCGACCTCGAAGCCGACGCGCTGGTTGCCCCAGGGGTCCTCGCCGTTCTCGGCGATCTCGCCGACGAGCTCGATCGGCTTCGTCGTCCCCTTGATGGTGATCTCGCCGGTCAGCTTGATCTGCCCGTCGCCGGTCGGCTCGGTGCCGGTGGAGCGGAAGGTGATCTGCGGGAACTGCGCGGCGTCGAAGAACTCGGGCGACTGGAGGTGTCCGTCGCGGTTCGCGTCGCCGGTGTCGACCGAGGCGGCCTCGACCGTGCCGGAGAGCGTCAGCGCGCCGTTCGCGGCCTCGACGGTGCCCTCGAACTTCTTGAACTGGCCGCGCACGGTGGCGATGCCCATGTGGCGCACGGCGAACCCGACGTTCGAGTGCGACGGGTCGACGTTGTAGGTCCCGGCCTGAATGGCGTCTGCGGTGATGGTTGACATGTGAGAGATTCCTTTGAGGAGTCGACAGTTGATCCGACAACAACAATCATACACCAATTGGTTGAGCTGTCAAGCACATGCCTCCACTCCGGCCCCTCGCCGCTGCTTCGGGGCCGGCTACCGGCCATCCGGGCCGCGGCCGATCGCTTCCGCCCTGCGGCCGACGGGGGCGTGCGCGCGGCGGCGGGGCCGGGGTTCAGGTGATGCTGCAGGCGCCGTCGGCGCCCTCGGCGTCCGCCGTGCAGGCGCCCGCCAGGTGCGCGCCGGGAAGCCGGCCGAGGAGCCCGGCGAGCAGTTCGAGCTCGTCGGGGCTGAAGTGCGCGAGGAAGAGCCGCTCGATCCCGGCGACGTGCGTCCGGCCCGCCTCGCGCAGCCTGCGGTGGCCGGTGTCGGTCAGGCGGGCGTAGGAGACCCGGGCGTCGCTCTCACAGGAGACCCGCTCGATCAGGTGTTCGCGGACGAGGCCGTCGATCAGCCGGGTGATCCCGGACCGCGTGAGCATCGTCCGTTCCGAGAGCGCCGACATCGGCAGCCGTCGATCCTCCGCCTGCGCGAGGTAGAGCAGGACCTCGTAGTCGCGAACCGTCAGTCCGTGCTGGGCGATCAGCTCGGCGTCGAGCTCGCGGACGATGCCCGCGTGGCTCTGCAGGTAGCTGCGCCACGCTTCGAGCGCCGCCCCATCGAGCAGTGAACCCTGAGATGCGACTGACATGTGAACAAGTCTAGTTGACCGGTCAACGGAGGCCGTCGGGCGCCGTTCGGTGGTCGGGTGCCGTGGACTCCGGCACCCGACGCTGCCACGCGCCCCGATGTGATGGACTACGGGAGATGTCCGAGACGGTGAGCGCGCCCAGCTTCCGGGACCAGTTCCCGGTGCTCGACCGCGTCGCGTACCTGAACGCCGGCACCGAGGGGCCGGTGCCCCAGGCCACCGAGGATGCCGTGCGCGCCCGCGTCCACCTCGACCTCACCGAGGGTCGCGTCGGTGGCGCGTACTTCGAGGAGCTGTTGCGCCTCGGTGCCCTGGCCCGCGCCGGTTACGCGACGGTGCTCGGCGCCGACCCCGCGGAGGTCGCGCTCACCAGCTCGACGACGTACGGGGTGAACACGGTGCTCGCCGGCCTCACCCTGTCGGCCGGCGAGGAGATCCTCACCAGCGACCAGGAGCATCCCGGCGTGCTCGTGCCGCTCCGACGGGCCCAGATCGTGCACGGCGTGCGTGTGCGCGTCGTGCCGTTCGCCGAGCTGCCCGGCGAGGTCGGTCCGCAGACGCGGCTCGTGGTCTGCTCGCACGTCTCATGGGTCGGAGGCGAGGTGATGGACGTCGCCGCGCTGCGAGCCACCGGGGTGCCCGTCCTCCTCGACGCGGCGCAGGCTCTCGGCGCGATTCCGGTCGACGTGCATGAGCTCGGGGTCGATTTCTACGCCGGCTCAGGCCAGAAGTGGTTGTGCGGGCCGGAGGGCAGCGGTGCGCTGTACGTTCGCACCGAGCGTCTCGACGAGCTGGAGCCGCCGTTCCCGGGCTACACGACGGTCGCCGACCACGCGGCGCCGCTGGACTCCGCGCTCGCCGACACGGCGCAGCGCCTCGACGACGGGTTCCCGAGCGCCGTGCGCAGCACCTGGGCGGTCACCTCGATGGGGGTGCTCGCGGCGGCCGGTTGGGCATGGGTGCACGAGCGCGGCGTCGCGGGGGCGCAGCGCCTCGCCGACCGCCTCGCGGAGCGGGGGCATCGCGTCGCCCCGCGCGGGCCCTCGACGCTCGTGTCCTGGTGGGCCGAGGACGCCGACGCGGAGGTCAGGCGCCTGCGCGGCGAGGGCATCATCGTCCGCAGCATTCCGGCGGCGGGCCTCGTCCGCGCCTCCGTCGGCGCTTGGACGAGCGACGAGGAGATCGACCGGCTCGCCGAGTGCGCCTGAGGGTTGGCGAGCGTTTCGCGGGCGGGCGCCGCGCGCCGTAACCGGACGCCAACGTTGTCCTAATGGAGGACTCCCGCTCCGCGGGTACCGTCGTTGGTAGTCATCCTCAGGTCGCATGGGGCGGCCCGGACGGCCCGGCAAAGGGAGTCGGAGTGCGGTTTGGTGGAAACGAGCTCGAGCATCTGTGGGTCGTCGTGTTCTGGGTCGTCCTGATCCTCGCCGCCGCGGCCTCCGGCGCTCTCGCGCTGCTCGGCTGACGCGGCCGGGCCGGCACCGTCAGCGGCCGCTCGCTGAGAGCGCGGGCAACTACGCAGCGCGCTTCCCGCTTGCGCGGATTCCCGGCCTCGACGCGCGGCATAGAGTCCGATCAAGCACCGAGTCCGGCGCCGTGCCGACCCGGCGCGGAGTCCGGCGGAGTCCGAGAACCGACTGGAGGACCGATGACCATCCATCCGAAGCGGCAGCGGGATCTCATGCTCGCCCCGGTCGCCGCCGAGATCGACCTGAACCTCCAGCGTCTGCGTGACCGCACGCCGTACGAGATCGCCGCGGCGCTCGAGCACGAACTCGACTCACCGGCGATGGACGCCGACCGCCATCAGCGCGTGGAGCTCGTCCTGCGCCAGGCGATGCGAGCCGTCGAGATGCACGGCTGGACCGCGTGGATCACCGACGACTACACCTGCGTGCACCTGGACGGTGGGTCGGTCAGTCTCGACGTCGGTCTCTCGGCCACGTTGCAGGAGTACCTCCGGTCCGGTGTGCCGTTCGTCCAGGAGGCCGGCTGACCCCGGCGGGCCTCTCCCCGGTATGCTGCGCCCAGCAGCGGCGGGACATCACCGACTCAGCCTGCCTTGACGGGTGGAGGCGCTTGGTCTTAAGCTGATGCTTACCAGCCGGGACGTCTGGCGATCGATCTGGAGGTGGGGGAAGTGACCATGAATCGTGCTCGGCGGCTCGCCGTGGCGGCAGTGACCACCGTTGGTGTCTGCGCATCGGCCGGTGGTGCGACCGCCTCGGGCGTGCGGCTGTCGGTGACGCCCTCCCACATCCGGCCGGGCGGCAAGGTGATCGTCTCGACGATCCCGCGCCGCTCCTGCCGATTCACCATGACGATCGCCAAGAAGTCGTTCTCGCACTCGATGCGGTACGGCTGGATCCAGGTCAAGATGCCGCGCGCCGACATTCCCGGTCGCGTCCCGGTGAAGGTGAACTGCGGTGGCGTCGTGGCCACCGGAGCCTTCACCGTCTCTCGCTGAGCCTGCGCGCCGGCAGGCGCTGATCCGGAGTCGTCACTCGACTGGACCGCGCGCGGAGCGCGCGGTCCGTCGCCGTGGGTCGCTGACTTCGCCACTCCGCCCGGAACCCCCCGGGTCTCTGCCACAAAGTGCCGACGCGATACGGGGCTCGGCGCGGATGTGGTGCCACCACCGTCGCCGTAGGTTTGAGGTATGTCGGCCAAGGCGGTGAGTCATGCAGGCAAGCGCACCCATTCACGTCCTCACCCACAGGCACCCCGTTCGACGGGCCGTGCCACCCGGGCCCAGGCTTCCCCAGGACCCGCTGCACGGGCTCGATCGAGCCGTCAGAGCGGCGATCGGCGCCGACTTCCGCCTGCTGTACGGGATGATCGTGCCGATCGGCCTCGTCTTCGGGCTCGTGATCTGGACCTTCCTGACGCAGTCCTACTGGCTCGTCGGCCTCTCCGTTGCCGTTGAGTGCGCCATGATCATCCTGATCGTGGTCAAGACGGTGGCGATGCTCGACGAGCCCGATGCCGATGAGCCGGCGGAGGCTCCTCCGCCGCGGTCCGCGCCCCCCTGGGGCGACCGGCACCGCTGAGTCGGGCGCTCGACCCGCGCGATCCGGGACTCGTCGCCGATGGGTTCCGGATCGGCTCACGCGGGTCCCGACGCACGTCCACGGGTGAGTGTCGCGAGCACCGCCGAGCGCCACTGCGGCAGATCCTGAAAGTCGCAGCGCGCGTGCCTGGGCAGCATCTTGTGAATCGCGAAGCCCATGAGCTCTGGATCCGCAACGTAGGCATCACGTAGTCGCCGTTGAAGCTCGTGCGCGATGAGCGTCTTGCCGGAGCCGACGGCTCCATTGATCCAGACCAACATTCGGGGCGAGAGTACCGGCCGCAGCTGAACTTCCGGCAGGCGAATACGCCGAGTTGCGGAGAACGACCTCCTATGCGCGGACTGCGGGGCGGAGCCTCATTGCGCGTGGTGCTAGTCGGTCCACCAGTCGCGCTGGCCGTGAACGTCCTCTCGAATGCCCTGGCCGAGATTGGGCGCGCCGATGATGAGGATCTCGAGGCCCCGCGAGCTGGCTTCATAGCCTCGCCACGCGCCAGCTGGGACTCGCACGGCGTCCCACTCTTTGATCTCGACGATCTCATCGTCCACCTTCATCCGGCCGCTCCCACCGACCACTAGGTACACCTCTTCTTGGCTCTTGTGCGTATGCCCGAATGGGAAGCGGTAGCCGGGCGGGACGCGCTGGTAGGTCAGGGCAGACTGCTCGAGCTCAAGTTCCTTGGTCGCGGCCCGGAACTCGAGGTCCTGAGGCCCGTCGAAGACCGAGCCGATGTTCTCAACGTCCTGCTTGAGATTCCTAAGGGTGAACGCCACGGCGCGACGGTACCACGCGCGAGGTTGGGCACTTGCCACCTCCGCTACCGGCCAAACACCTGCTTCGGTCTGCGCGAGCATGATCCAGTCAGCGCCGCCTTCCGCGCTTCGCGCGGTTGGGAGGGAACCGATCGAGACGGTATACTAAGAGTATGACTTCGACCACGATCAAGGTACCCAGCGAGCTCAGGGACCGGCTCAAGCGCCAGGCTGCGGCCGAGCACAGGACTCTCGGAGCTCACCTCGCTCATCTTGCTGGGCTCGGTGAACGTGAGAGCCGAATGCGCCACCTGCGTGCCGCCATCGCAGCCACCCCCGAATCCGACCTGGAGTCATATCGCGCCGAGGCGCGCGCCTGGGATCACATCGAACGTGAGTGAACCGCAGGCCGCTCTTGCGCCCGGCGACGTGGTCTGGGTCACACCGGATCCCACGATCGGCCGTGAACAGGGCGGTCGGCGCCCGGCGCTGGTGATTGCCGGCAACGACTACCTGGCGACAGTTGACACGCTCGCGATTGTCGTACCGATCACGACGGTGGACCGCCACTGGCCCAACCACATCGCGATCGTCGGCGCGAATCTTCCGGAACCCTCCTGGGCGATGACCGAGCAGGTCAGAACGATCTCTCGAGAGCGCATCGTCGCCAGAGCCGGCAGCACCGACGTAGCGACGCTGCGTGAAGTGCGGGATTGGGTGCGCGACTTCCTCGACCTCTGATCCGATCCGACAGCTGCGAGGGCCCGGCACATCGACCCGCTCTCCTCACCGCTGATGTATCTCCAAACCCGCGACGAGGCGCCCGCTTTGCCCGGAAGGGGAGGCGGCTTCGCCGTCCTGGATTAGTTCAAGACGTCAGCAACGTCCGCGCGAGTGAGCCGTAGGAGGCGTCCCGTCGCGGAGCGTCGCGACCAGTTCGCCGTCGCGCTCGAGCAGCCACTTGGCGCTAATGGCCGTGATGTGGGTGATATGGCCGTCAGCGTCGAGCCGGACCGCGTGTCCTTCGGGGGTCTCCTGCGCGGCTGCGGATTTGTCATCGCCGGGTGCCGATAGGTACAGGACATCACCGAGCTCTTCGTAGGAGCCGGTCAGCTCGAGGTCGGCGGCGGCGATATGGACGGTCGCGGTGGCCATGTCAGCTTCGTTCTGGGTTAGCTGAGAACACCGTAACGATGATCGCAGGAACGGCGCCGAACTCAACAACCGCGAGCACCAGGACGTCGTTCTCGCGGCGCAGGAAACGCTCGCGGCCAGGCCGCGGATCAGGACGGCGCTGATCCGGCGCCCGAACGGTCCGGCCGATCAGCGCGAGGTCCGCTACGGCCGCATGTTCTTCCAAGATCTTCGGGTAGACCAAAGCGGGCAGGACAACCCGGATGCCCTCGGGCGTCTCAGTCTCAAGCACGATCTCCACGCCCACCAGCGGATGTTCCAGCGCCGATCGAACCAGACATCGAGTCCCGCTCTTCTCGCGCGACAGGCATTCTGTGTCGCTGGCGCCCGGACTTGCTGAGCGCGGAAGTCGCGTTCCGCTAGCCGGCTGGTGTGATGAGTCGGAGACCGGGAACGCGTTTGAACTCGCGTGTGTTTCCGGTGGCTAGACCCATTCCGTGAGCCAACGCGGTTGCGGCGATCCAGAGATCGTGCGCGCCAATGACCTCACCTCGGGCGGCGAGCTGGGCCCAGATGTCGGCGTGAACGCGGGCGACCTGCTCGGTGATCTCGAGCGCCCGCATCCCGGCGAGGAGATGCTCGACGAATGCGCTGCGACGGGCGCGCTGCGCGCCGTCGGCGCGGTGGACGCCGTGCAGGAGTTCGCTGACTGTGATCACGCTGATCGCACGGTCCTCCTCACCGATAGCGGCATCGACCTGCGGGTTAGCGACGCCACGCTCGAGGTCGACCAGCAGCCCGGTGTCGATCAGGACGGCCACGGATCCTCGGGCGCCGCGACGGACTCCCGGATGGCCTCGACGTCGTCGCTGAACCCAGCGTCAGGCATCGGCGCGGCTGCGATCAACTCGCGGAAGCGAGCTGCTGATATCAGCTTGCCTTTGGGTGGTGAGATCACGGCAACAGACGCTCCGCTGCGTGTGATTTCGATCTCTTCTCCGTCGGCGACTCTGTTCAGCACGTCGGAGAAGCTCCTAGCGGCGTCGGTTGCGGTCATCCGTGTCACAACCTGAGCCTATCAGATAAATCTGATCAAACCACACCGGTGCTGCTTTTCTCCTGGCGGAAGTATCTCGTGCCTGGCATCGAGAAACGTGCTTCGCGCGGAAAGGGCGCACGGCCCTCGCTATCGCTTCTCTGGGCGAAGACGCGAGGCGCAGCTTCGCGATCGCGCTCGGGGCAGGCGACTCCAGCAAACGAATCGCCGCCCGTGATCTCGAGGTACGCACCGAGGTATGCACCGTGCGGACATCCACGGCATTCCTGACACGCCTGACCCGCGTAAATACAAGAAATGCCCGCATCTGCGGGCATTCAAATGGGCGATACTGGGCTCGAACCAGTGACCTCCACCATGTCAAGGTGGCGCTCTCCCAGCTGAGCTAATCGCCCTGGGACGAGCGGTAACTGTAGCGAGATTGGGCGGGCGGGGTGAACGGGTACCCCAGGTTCCTAGGATGGGGACGCTCTGGGCCAGCCTGAAGGCGGATGTCGCGCTCGTGCGGTCGCGGCGCGACCTCCACGGCCTGCTCCCGTACCTGTTCCCGCACGTGTTCGCCGTCGCCTGCTACCGCGTGGCACACGCCCTCGGGCGTCGTGGGCTCACGATCCCGGCGCGCCTGCTGCAGATCATCGGCCTGCTCCTGACCGGGGCGGAGCTCGACTGGCGCGCGGACCTCGGCCCGGGCCTCTTCCTCGAGCATCCGCACGGCGTGGAGGTCGGGGACGGGGTGGTGACGGGCAGCAACGTCGTGCTCGGCCTCGGGGTCCTGCTCGGCGCGACGTTCCACCGGCCCGAGAAGACCGGCTTCCCGGTCATCGGCTCGAACGTGGAGATCTGGGCGAAGGCGTCCGTGCTCGGCCCCGTCCACGTGGGGGACGGGGCCGTGGTCGGCGCGCACGCGCTCGTGCTCCACGATGTCCCGCCCGGAGCGGTCGCGCGCGGGGTGCCGGCCCGGGCGTATCTGGACGGTCGGCCCCTGCCCTGAGCCCGGCCCCGGGAGGTCCGGCCAGGGGGCACGCCGGACGCCGGGAACGTACGATCAGAGCCGATGGAGTATCTGCTCCCCAACGGCGACCGGCTCAGCCTGCCCGACGGCGCGACCGGCGCGGACGCCGCGGCGGCGATCGGACCGGGTCTCGCCAGGGCGGCCCTGGCGATCAAGGTCGACGGCGTCACCTACGACCTCGCCCGGCCGCTGCCCACCGGCGGCGAGGGCCGGATCGAGATCCTCACCGAGCGCAGCGGCGAGGAGGCCCTCGAGCTGATCCGCCACGACGCCGCGCACGTCTTCGCCGAGGCGATGCTCGAGCTCTACCCGGGGGTGCAGATCTCGATCGGAGCGCCGATCGAGAACGGCTTCTATTACGACCTCGACCTGCCCGACGGCGTGACGCTCAACGAGGAGGACTTTCCCGCCATCGAAGCCCGGATGCGCGAGCACATCGAGGCGGACGAGCCGTTCGTGCGCGAGGACGTCCCGGTAGCGGTCGCGCTCGACCGCTACCGGGGCGCCGGCCAGTCCTACAAGGTGGAGCTGATCGAGGACCTCGTGAAGAACGCGCCCGCCGACGCGCCCGTGGAGACGGTGAGCCTCTACACCAACGGTGACTTCGTCGACCTCTGTCGCGGCCCGCACGCGCCCACGACGAAGCGGATCAGGGCCTTCAAGCTGCAGTCGGTCGCCGGCGCGTACTGGCGCGGGGACTCGAACCGCAAGATGCTCACGCGCGTGTACGGGACCGCGTTCTTCTCGCAGCGGGAGCTGGACGAGCACCTCGAGCGGCTCGAGCGGGCGCGCCAGAACGACCACCGCCGGCTCGGTCAGCAGCTTGGGATGTTCGCCTTCTCGGAGGTCTCGCCCGGCGCGGCCTTCTGGTTCCCGGGCGGGGCGGCGGTGTTCAACGAGCTCGTCCGGCTGAGCCGCGAGATGGGCCGTGACCGCGGCTACGTCGAGGCGAAGACCCCGCAGGTGTACGACAGCTCGCTGTGGAAGACCTCGGGCCACTGGGACAAGTACGACGCGAACATGTTCGTGACCGAGTACGAGGAGCAGCAGATGGCGCTCAAGCCGATGAACTGCCCCGGTCACGCGAAGCTCTTCTCGATGCAGCCGCACTCCTACCGCGACCTGCCGCTGCGCCTGTGGGAGCCGGGGCTGCTGCACCGGCGCGAACCGAGCGGCACGCTGCACGGCCTGCTGCGCGTGCGGCACTTCGCGCAGGACGACTCCCACATCTTCTGTACCGAGGACCAGATCCAGGAGGAGGTCGCGGGCGTCCTGCAGTTCGCCTTCGACACCTACCGGCTGTTCGAGCTCGACGTGCGTCTCGAGCTGTCGACCCGGCCCGAGCAGCGGATCGGCTCCGACGAGCTCTGGGACCGCAGCGAGGCGGCGCTCGAGAGCGCGCTGGCAGGTCTTGGCCTCGAGTACACGATCAACGAGGGCGACGGCGCCTTCTACGGGCCGAAGATCGACATCCACATGACCGATTCGCTCGGGCGCTCCTGGCAGCTGGGCACCTGCCAGCTCGACTACAACATGCCGGAGCGCTTCGGCCTCGCCTACACCGGCGCCGACAACGCCGAGCATCGCCCGGTGATGATCCACCGCGCGCTGATGGGCTCCTACGAGCGCTTCATCGGCATCCTGCTCGAGCACTTCGGCGGCGAGCTGCCCGTGTGGCTCGCCCCCCTGCAGGTCATCGTGCTGCCCATCGCCGACCGCCACAACTCATATGGGCGATCGCTGCGGGATCGCATGGCCGCGCTCGACATCCGCGTCGAGCTCGACGACCGGACCGAGTCGGTCGGCCGCAAGATCCGTGACGCCGAGGTCCGCAAGGTGCCGTTCATGCTGGTGATCGGCGATCGTGAGCAGGCGTCCGGCGAGGTCGGTGTGCGCGAACACCGCGCTGGCGACGTCGGCGCCGTGCCGGCCGAGGAGTTCATCCGGCGGATCTCCGAGCTGATCGCGACCCGGGCGCTGCGGCACGATCGCGCGTCCGAGGGTTGACGTCGGCCGCTCGCGGCTATACTCCATGAGCGTTGATTCAGAAGCGTTCTCACAACCGGCTCGGCGCCGCTTGACGCACCGCCGTAACAACCGCTAGTGCCGGTTCCACGTAGGTTCGACCGGCGCATGCCGGAGCGCGATCAGACCCGTATCAACGATCGCATCCGTGTGCCCGAGGTCCGTCTGATCGGCGAGGACGGAAACCAGATCGGCGTCGTCAAGACGCCCGACGCTCTGCGCTACGCGGAGGAGCGTGACCTCGACCTCGTCGAGGTGGCGCCGGACGCGCGTCCGCCGGTGTGCCGCGTGCTCGACTATTCGAAGTACAAGTACGAGCAGGCGCAGAAGCAGAAGGCCGCCCGCAAGCATCAGCAGCAGATCACGATCCGCGAGATCAAGTTCCGCCCGAAGATCGCGCAGAACGACTACGACACCAAGAAGGGTCACGTCGAGCGCTTCCTCAAGGGCAAGGACAAGGTCAAGGTGACGATCATGTTCCGCGGCCGCGAGCAGGCGCATCCCGAGCGCGGCACCGCGCTGCTCGAGCGGCTCGCCGGCGAGCTCTCGGAGATCGCCGTCGTCGAGCAGACGCCGCTGCAGGACGGCCGCAACATGACGATGATGCTCGCCCCGTCGAAGGCGATCCTCGCCAGCGAGGAGGTCCATGAGGACGGGCATGGCGAGCACGCGGAGAAGAAGCTCCGCCGCCAGCAGCGCGAGGCGGCGCACGAGGACGGCACGGACTTCCACGTCGACCCCGAGCCCGAGGAGGAGGCCCCCGAGGCCGACGAGGATTCGGGGGCGGAGAGCGAGTCGGAGACCGAGCCGCAGACGGAGACCGACGAGGACGCGATCGCGCCCGAGGAGTCGGGCGCGGGCGAGGAGCCCGCGGTCGCCGCGACGGCACCGGCCGCATCCGGTGGCAGGCAGCGCGTCCGGAGGTCGGGCACGACGTCCGACGGCGCGCCCACGGGCTGATCCGCCCCTGCGCGCACCCGTCGCTGGGCCGCGCGAGCATCTCCGAGCGGATCTGCTTTACTCAGCCACCGACTATGCCGAAGATGAAGACCCACTCTGGCGCCAAGAAGCGGTTCAAACTGACCGCCAACGGCAAGGTCAAGGCGCGCCACGCCTTCTCCAGCCACATCCTTGAGAAGAAGTCACCGAAGTACAAGCGCGAGCTGTCCAACCCGGTGATGCTGTCCGACCACGACGCGCCGCGGGTCAAGACCCTGCTGGGAGCCAAGAAGTCATGAGCCGCGTCAAGCGTTCCGTTCACGCCCGTAAGAAGCGCCGCGAAACCCTGGCGATGACCAAGGGGATGCGGGGTAACGCGTCCCGGCGGTATCGCTCCGCCAAGGAGGCCCTCCTCAAGGCCGACCAGTACCGCTACCGCGACCGGCGCAACCGCAAGCGTGACTTCCGCCGCCTGTGGATCACGCGCATCAACGCCGCGGCACGGCTGAACGGGCTCTCCTACTCGCAGTTCATGCACGGCCTCGAGCTGGCGAACGTCGAGCTCGACCGCAAGGTCCTCGCCGACATGGCCGTGCACGACGCCGATACGTTCCGACGCGTTGCCGAGCGCGCCCGCGAGGCGCTGGCCGCCGGCTGAGCATCGCCGGACACCAGCACCGCCACCAGGGCGCCCTCCGATCGGACGGCGCCCTTTTTTGTGTTCGAACCGACCTCGATGACCATCACCAGCCCCCAGAACGAGAAGCTGAAGACCCTTCGCCGGCTCCGCCAGCGCCGGCGTGACCGCGACCGGCTCGGCCAGTTCGTCGCCGAGGGCGAGGATCTGCTCGCTGCCGCCGACCTCGCGGGCTGGGTCCCGGTCGAGCGGTTCGCCGTCAGCGGCAGCGGCCTGCCCGGCCTCGAGGTCGACGCGGCGGCGCTGCGCTCGGTGAGTGATCTCGCCTCGGGCACCCGCACCCTGGCGGTCTACCACGAGCGGTGGGAGGCGGCCGCGCTCGGGCCGCTCTGCGTCTACCTGCATGGCGTCGGCGACCCGGGGAACGTCGGGACCGTGCTGCGGTCCGCCGCGGCGTTCGGGGCGAGCTGCGTCGCGCTCGGCCCCGGAAGCGCCGACCCGTTCGGCCCCAAGGCGGTGCGGGCGAGCATGGGCGCGATCTTCGGGGTGCCGGTCGCGCACGCCGAGCCCGGGGCGCTCCCGGGCATCACGGTCGCGCTCGACGCGGGCGCGGAGGCCACCCTGGCGGAGGTGGTCGCCGAGCTCCCGCGCGGGGCCGACGTGAGCCTGCTCGTCGGCGCCGAACGGCCCGGCCTGCCCGATGAGGTGATCGCGGCCGCGGATCGCGCGGCGCGCATCCCGATCGCGACGGAGTCCCTGAACGCGGCGATGGCGACGAGCGTCGCGCTCTACGAGCTCTCCAGGCAACCGGTTACGTAGGATCAGCCCGGCATGAGCGTCGAGACGAGGATCAGCGAGCTGACACGGGAGGGCGAGGCGGCGATCGCCGCCGCCACCACCTCCGCCGCGCTCGAGGACGTCCGCGTGCGCTTCCTCGGGCGGCGCGCCGAGCTCCCGAACCTCCTGCGCGGGGTCGCCGAGCTTCCCCCTGAGCAGCGCGGCGCCGTGGGCAAGGCCGCCAACCAGGCCCGCCGCACGCTCGAGGCGAAGCTCGAGGAGCGCGCCGGGCAGCTCGCCGCCGGCGAGCTGCATGCCCGTCTGGAGCAGGACCGCATCGACGTCACCCTGCCCGCCGACCCGCTGCCCGCGGTCGGCCGGCTGCACCTGATCACCCAGACGCGGCGGGAGATCGAGGACGTGTTCATCGGCCTCGGGTACAACGTCGCCGAGGGGCCCGAGGTCGAGAACGTGTACTACAACTTCGACGCCCTCAACCACGATCCGACCCATCCGGCGCGGGCGTGGACGGACACGTTCTACATCTCGCAGGAGGTGCTCCTGCGCACCCACACCAGCCCGATGCAGGTGCGCTCCATGGAGCGCCAGCCCCCGCCGATCCACATCATCGTTCCCGGGCGCGTCTATCGGCGCGACTCCGACGTCACGCACACCCCGCAGTTCCACCAGATCGAGGGCCTGGCCATCGACGAGGGGATCACGCTCACCGACCTGAAGGGGACCCTGCTCGAGTTCGCGCGGGCGATCTTCGGGCCCGAGCGCGTGATCCGCCTGCGCCCGCACTTCTTCCCGTTCACCGAGCCGAGCGTCGAGGTCGACGTCTCCTGCTTCAACTGCTCCGGCGGCGTGACGGCGTCGGGGGAGCGCTGCGGGATCTGCAAGGGCACGGGCTGGCTGGAGATCCTCGGCTCCGGAATGGTCGATCCGAACGTGCTGCTGCACGTCGCCGGCAACGGCTACGACCCCGAGGTCGTGCAGGGCTTCGCCTTCGGCATGGGGATCGAGCGGATCGCGATGCTGAAGCACGGCGTGAGCGACCTGCGGCTCTTCTACGACAACGACCTCCGCTTCCTGGAGCAGTTCCCGTGAGCCCGGCCACCACGACCACGGCGGGTGGGCGATGAGGGTCCCGATCGACTGGCTGCACGAGTACTGCAACCCGGGCCTCGACGCGTCGGCGCTCGCGGCGCGCCTCGCGCTGACCGGAACCGAGGTGGAGCGGATCGAGCGCCATGGCGTCCTCGCGCCCGAGCCGTTCGTCACCGGTCTGGTGCTCGAACGCGACAAGCACCCGGACGCCGATCGCCTGAGCGTCTGCCTGGTCGACCTCGGCGACCCGACGCCGGCTCAGATCGTCTGCGGGGCCCCGAACGTCGCGGCCGGACAGACCGTCGGCGTCGCCCGTCCCGGCGCGGTCATGCCCGACGGCACGAAGCTGAAGGCGGCGAAGCTGCGCGGCGTCGAATCGCAGGGGATGGTCCTCTCCGAGCGCGAGCTGCAGATCAGCGAGGACCACACCGGGATCATGGTGCTCGAGGGGGCGATCGCCCCCGGCACGCCGCTCCAGGAGGTGGTGCCGATCGCCACCGACGTGCTCGTGCTCGAGATCACGCCGAACCGGCCGGACTGCCTGGGCATCTACGGGGTCGCCCGCGAGGTGGCCGCCGCCACCGGCGCGGAGCTCCGCGCGGCGCCGTGGGAGCATGACCCCGGCAGCCCGGGACCGCTCGAGGGCATCGAGATCACCAACGAGGCGGGCGACGAGCTCTGTCCGCGCTTCACCGCACGCATCCTCGACGGCGTGCGGATCGGGCCGAGCCCCCTCTGGCTCAAGGCGCGCCTCTCGGCCGCCGGCCAGCGGCCGATCTCCAACGTCGTCGACATCACCAACTACGTGATGCTGCTCACCGGACAGCCGATGCACGCCTTCGACCATGCGCGGATCGCCGGCGCGCGGCTGAACGTGCGCCGCGCCCGCCCGGGCGAGCGGCTCACCACCCTCGATGAGCAGGCGCGCACGCTCGACGAGGCGATGGTGGTGATCGAGGACGCCGATGGCCCCACCTCGCTCGCGGGCGTGATGGGCGGCGCCCGCTCGGAGGTCTCCGACGCGACCACCACGGTGCTCAGCGAGGTCGCCACCTGGAACGGGCCGAACATCCACGACACCGGCCTGAAGCTCGCCCTGCGCAGCGAGGCGCTCGCCCGCTTCGAGAAGCAGCTGCAGCCCGAGCAGGCGCTCTGGGCTCAGGCGGTCGCCACGCGGCTCTTCATCGATCTCTGCGGGGCGACGGTGCGGCCCGGCACGATCGACCTCGGCGGCCCCGGACCCGCGCCGCGCACGATCCGCCTGCGCGACGCGCGGGTGACCGGCCTGCTCGGGGTCAGCATCCCCCGGGAACGCTGCCGCCGGCTGCTCGAGACGATCGGCTTCACCACGGCCGACGCCGAGGACGGGCTCGACGTGACCGTGCCGGACTTCCGTCGCGCCGACGTCACGCGCGAGGCTGACCTGATCGAGGAGGTCGCGCGACTCGACGGCGTCGAGAACCTCCCGGCGACCCTGCCCGCGCGCCGCTCGGCGGTCGGGCGTCTCACCCCGCGCCAGCGCCTGCGCCGCCGCGTCGAGGACGCGCTCGCCGCGCAGGGGCTCCACGAGGTGGTCGGCTGGAGCTTCGCCGGGCCTGACCTCGCGCGTCGGCTCCGCCAGAGCACGCTCGCCGCGCCGGTCACCCTCGCCAACCCGATGTCCTCCGAACAGTCGCAGCTGCGCACGCTCCTGGTCGGCTCGCTCCTCGACATCGCGCAGCGCAACCGCGCCCGCGGCGCGGAGGCGATCGCGCTGTTCGAGTCGGGCTCCGTCTACCACGCGCGGGCGATCAGCGCGGAGGCCCTGCCCGAGGAGCCCCACCACATCGGCGCGCTGCTCGCCGGTCCCGTCCGCCCGGCGACCTGGCGCGACCCGCGTCCCCCGGCCGCCGACTTCTACGCCGCCAAGGGCGTTCTCGCCGCGCTCCTCGGCACGCTCGGGCTCAGCTGGGAGGTCGAGCCGACGGCTGAGGTCCCGTTCCTGCACCCGGGACGAGCCGCCCGCGTGCGCGTGGAGGGCCGCGACGTCGGCTGGGTGGGGGAGATCCATCCGAGCGTCGCCGCCGACTGGGAGCTCGACGGGACCGTCGCGGCGTTCGAGATCGACCTCTCGGCGCTCGAGCCGCCCGCCGCCGCGCAGTTCCGCGACCTCGTCAGCTTCCCGCCGGTGCACGAGGACCTCGCGGTCATCGTCGCCGAGACGGTGAGCGCCACCGAGCTGCTCGGCGTCATCCGCCGGGCCGGTGCGCCCCTCCTGCAGGAGGTGGCGGTCTTTGACGTCTACCGAGACGAGGCGCGGCTCGGCCCGGGCCGCAAGTCGGTCGCCGTGCGGCTCAGCTACCGGGCGGGCGATCGCACGCTCAACGACGAGGACGTGACGCGGCAGCGCCGGCGCATCATCGACGCGCTGGCGAGCGAGCTGGAGGGGGTCATCCGTGCCGGCTGAGCGCATCTCGGTCGCCGTCTTCGGCGCCGCCGGCTACGCCGGGTCACTCGCCGCACGACTCCTGCACCACCATCCGAACTTCGACCTGCGCTGGGTCACCGCGCGCTCGGACATCGGACGGCGCCTGGACGACGTCTACCCGCACCATCGCGTGCCGATGATCCTGGAGGAGGCCGACGTCGATCGCCACGGAGCCGTCGACGCCGCGATCGTCGCCTACCCGCACGGTGCCTCGGCGGCCCTCGTCGCCCAGCTGCGCAACCGCGGCGCGAAGGTCGTCGACCTGAGCGCGGACTTCCGTCTGCGCGAGCTCGCCACCTACGAGGAGTGGTACGGCGCGCATCCCGAGCCCCATCTGATCGACCACGCCGTCTACGGGCTCCCCGAGCTCTACCGGGAGCAGATCGCGGGCGCCGAGCTCGTGGCCAACCCGGGCTGCTATCCCACGGCGACGATCCTCGCGCTCGCCCCGCTCGCCCGCGCCGGCCTGATCGCCGACGTGGTGGTCGACGCCAAATCGGGCGTCTCCGGCGCGGGACGCGCCGCCACCGACAAGACGCACTTCGTCACGGTCGATGAGAACGTCAACGCCTACGGGGTCCCGCGCCACCGGCACACGCCGGAGATCGAGCAGGAGCTCGCCGTGCTCGGCGCCGACACGCGCATCACCTTCACGCCACACCTGCTGCCGCTCGACCAGGGCGAGCTCGTCTCCTGCTATGTGACGCTCGGCGACCCCGGCATCGCCACCGAGGAGCTCGAGGCGCTCTACCGGGAGGCCTACGGCCACGAGCCGTTCATCGAGCTCGTGCGCGAGCCCGCCGGTGTGCGCGCGGTCCGCGAGACGAACTTCTGCCGGATCTCGCTGCACCGGGACGATCGCACCGGCCGCGCGATCGTGTTCGGGGCGATCGACAATCTCTGGAAGGGGACCGCCTCGCAGGCCGTGCAGAACCTGAACCTGATGTTCGGGCTGCCGGAGGGCACGGGGATCGCCCCATGAGCGAGGGATCGTTCTTCCGCTCGCGCTGGGTGCCGGCGCCCGACCACGTCACCGAGGTGGCGGACGGGACGCTGCCCCGGGGGTTCCGGGCCGCGGGCGGCGCGTGCGGCGTGAAGGCGGACGGGGCTAGGGACATCGGGTTGATCGTCTCCGACGCGGCGCAGACCACGAGCGCGGCGCGCTTCAGCCGCTCGGGCGCCCAGTCCGCGCCGGTCCTCCACACCCGGCACGAGACGAAGCTCTGGCAGATCCGCGCCGTCGTCGTCAACTCCGGCAACGCGAACGCCGCCACGGGCCAGCGGGGGCTTGAGGACGCCGCGACGATGGCCGCGACGGCCGCAGCCGTCGCCGGCGTCGACGTCCACCAGGTCGCGGTCGCCTCCACCGGGGTGATCGGCGTGCCGCTCCCGATCGAGCGGATCAGCCACGGCATCACGGCGCTGGGGCCCGACCTGCGTGCGGCCGGCGCCACGGACTTTGCGGAGGCGATCCGCACGACCGACGCCTTCCCCAAGCAGGTGACCCTCGACGTCGCCCTCGAGGCGGGCACCGTGCGGCTGTGCGTGCAGGCGAAGGGCGCCGGCATGATCTCGCCGAACTTTGCGACGCTGCTGGTGTTCGTCCAGACCGACGCGGTGCTCGAGGCCGACGAGGCGGACCTGCTGCTGTCCGTCTGCACGAAGCGCTCGTTCGATCGCATCAGCGTCGACGGCCAGCTCTCCACCTCGGACACGATCGTGCTCCAGGCCTCCGGCGCCTCCGGGGTGCGCATCGAGCCCCGCACCGCGGACGAGCGCGTGTTCGGGGAGGCGCTCGACGCGGCGCTGCGCCAGGTCGCCCTGCTCGTGGCGCGCGACGGCGAGGGCGCCCGCCGCGTCGGCCGGATCCTCGTGCGCGGCGGCGACCAGCACCTGGCCGACCGGGTGGCCCACGCCGTCGCCGACTCGCCGCTCGTCAAGACCGCTCTGTACGGCGCCGACCCGAACTGGGGCCGGATCATCCAGGCGGTCGGCGCCGCCCTGCCCGGGGCCGCGCCGCTCAAGGTCGACATCTCGATCGAGGACATCGTCGTCTGCGTGAACGGCGCCTACGTCGAGCACGACGGTGGCGCGCTCGCCGAGGCGGTGCGGCGCGAGGAGGTGGAGTACGAGGTCGTGCTCCCGGGTGAGGGGGCGGAGGCCGAGCGCTATTTCTCCGATCTCGGCCATGAGTATGTGACGATCAACGCGGAGTACACGACATGAGTGACACCGAGACGCGGGCGGAGCCCAGCGGACCCGAGCAGCCGGTCCGCACGCAGCGCGACGTCGTCACGTTGCTCGAGGCCCTGCCCTACATCCGCGAGTTCCACGGCCGCACGGTCGTGATCAAGTACGGCGGGGCGGCGATGACCGACCCGGCGCTCAAGCAGGAGTTCGCCCGCGACGTCGCGCTGCTGAAGTACGTCGGGATCAACCCCGTGATCGTGCATGGCGGCGGCCCGGAGATCACCTCCTACATGGAGCGCCTCGATCTGCCGGTCAACTTCGTCGACGGGCTGCGGGTCTCCGACGCCGAGACCGTGACCCTCGCCAAGATGGTCCTCGTCGGGAAGGTCAACAAGGACATCGTGCTGCTGCTCGGCCGGCACGGCCAGCCCGCGGTCGGCCTGAGCGGGGACGACGGGCTGCTCTTCCGCTGCAGCCGTCGCAGCGCGCCGAGCGGGCAGGACATCGGCTTCGTCGGCCGGATCGACAGCGTCAACATCGGCGTGCTCACCCACGTCGCCGAGGACTACATCCCGGTGGTGGCGAGCGTCGGCGCCGACGAGGAGGGGAACTCCTACAACATCAACGCCGACGACGCCGCGGCGGCGGTCGCGGCCGCGCTCGGCGCCTACAAGGTCATGTTCCTCACCGATGTGGCCGGCTGGTTCCGCGACCGCGACGACCCGGGCACGCTGGTGGCCGAGACCTCCGTCTCGGAGCTGCGCGCCGCGCTGGCGGAGGTGAGCGGCGGGATGCGGCCGAAGCTCGCGGCCTGCCTGGCCGCCGTCGAGGGGGGCGTGCCGAGCGCCGTGATCGTGGACGGCCGCGTGCCCCACTCGCTCCTGCTCGAGCTCTTCACCAACGAGGGCCAGGGCACGATGATCGTCCCGGACGCGGGGGCGGACCGGTGAGCCTCGAGGAGCTGCAGGCCCTCGAGCGCCGCGCGGTGATCCCGACGTACCTGCGCAACCCCGTGCAGTTCGTCCGCGGCGAGGGCGTGCGGCTGTGGGATGAGGCGGGAGACGAGTACCTGGACTTCCTGGCCGGCATCTCGGTGCTGAACGTCGGGCACTGCCACCCGCGGGTGGTGGCCGCGATCCGCGAGCAGGCGGGGCGGCTCACGCACGTCTCGAACCTGTACTACACCGAGCCCGCGATGCGCCTCTCGGCGGCACTCGCGGAGAGCTCGCTCGGGGGCAAGGTGTTTCTCTGCAACTCGGGGGCGGAGGCGAACGAGGCGGCGATCAAGCTCGCCCGGCGCCACCGCTCGGGCGGGGAGATCGTCGTGCTCCGGGACGCCTTTCACGGCCGGACCTACGGGGCGCTCTCGGCGACGCCGCAGGAGGCCAAACAGGCGCCCTTCGCCCCGCTCGTGCCGGGGTTCGTCGTCGCCGAGAAGCGGCCGGAGGCGATCGACGCCGCCGTCGGTCCGAGCACCGCCGCGGTGCTGCTCGAGCCGATCCAGGGGGAGGGAGGCGTCCTGCCGCTCGACGAGGAGCTCCTGCGGGCGGCCCGCGAGGCGTGCGACCGCGCCGGCGCCGTGCTGATCTTCGACGAGGTCCAGACGGGGATGGGCCGGACCGGGACGCTCTGGGCCTACGAGCAGACCGGTGTGGTCCCGGACGCGATCACGAGCGCGAAGGCGCTCGGCGGTGGCCTGCCGATCGGCGCGCTGATCACGGGGCAGCGGCTCGCCGACACCCTGCAGCCCGGGGACCACGCCTCGACCTTCGCCGGCGGCCCGGTGGCGTGCGCCGCCGCGCTCGTCGCACTGGAGATCTGCTCGGACCCGCAGCTGCTCGCCCACGTCACCGCCATGGGCGAGCGCTTCGCCGCCGCGCTCGAGGAGCTCCCGTTCGTGGCCTCGGTGCGCGGGCGCGGCCTGCTCGTCGGGGCCGAGCTGACGCCCGGGACCTCGGCGATCGAGCTGGCGCGCCGGGCGCTCCTGGAGGAGCGTCTCGTCATCAACGCCACCGGCCCGTCGAGCCTGCGCATGGAGCCGCCGCTGATCGTCACCGAGAGCGAGATCGACGAGGCGGTCGCCCGCCTCGGTCGGCTGGGTCCGTGACCGCACGCGGGGACCTCGTCACGTTCGACTGGCCGCTCGACGCCGTCCGGTCCGCGCTGGCCGATCGCTACAGCGCGATCAGCAGCGGTGGGGCGGGCATCGCCCTGCGCGACGAGCTCGACAAGCTCGTCTGCCGGGTCACGGTCCGGGCCGTGCCCGGCGACAGCTTCTGGCTGGCGCTCGAGCCGCTGCGCGGGTACGGCGACGATGCCGAGCGGATCCGGCAGCGGCTGCTCGCCGCCGGGTTCCAGACCGAGGAGGCGTGGAAGAGCGCGCGGGTCGCGCTCGACCCCTCCGAGCGGGCCGACGTCGCCGTCGCGCGCGTGCTGCGGCGGCTGCTCGAGATCCAGGACGCGAACCTGCCGGGGTCCCTGGCCGACGCCGACGTCGAGTTCCTCCACGACTATCGCGTCGCCATCCGGCGCGCGCGCTCGGTCCTGCGCGAGATGCGCGGCGTCTTCGTGCCGGACGAGCTCGAGCCGGTGCGAGCCGACCTCAAATGGCTGCAGGACCGTACGAGCGCGACGCGGGACCTCGACGTCTACCTCGAGGAGTTCCACGCCCTGCGCGCTCGGGCGCCGCTGACGATGCGCGCGAGCCTCGAGCCGATCGAGCCGCTGCTGCGCGAACGCCGGGCGCGGGCGCGCGCGGAGATGGAGCGGGCGCTGATCGGCGACCGCGCCCTCGCCCTGCGGGCGCGGTGGGGCGAGCTCCTCGGGCGCCTGGAGCGCAGCGAGCACACCCCCGGCCCCGATGCCGCCCGTCCGGTCGGGGCGCTCGCCGGCGAGCGCATCCGGCGCGTCCACCGGCGCATGGTGCGGATGGGCCGGGCGATCACGCCGGCCTCACCCCCCGCCGAGTACCACGAGCTGCGCAAGCGCGGCAAGGAGCTCCGCTACCTGCTCGAGCTGTTCGGCGAGCCCCTGTTCGACCCGGCCGTCGTCCGGCCGCTCGTCCGGGCGCTCAAGGGGCTGCAGGACGTGCTCGGCCTCCACCAGGACCGCGAGGTCCAGATCGAGATGCTCCGTGACCTCGGTCAGGAGCTGGTGGGCAGACCCGGTGGGGCGGACGCGCTGATGGCCATCGGCAGCCTGATCGACCGCCTCGAGGCCGACGCGGTGGAGGCGCGCGGCCGCTTCGCCGCCTCCTTCGCCGAGTTCGCGTCCGAGGCACAGGGCAAGCTGGTGGCGCAGGCCTTCCGCTGAGACCGGGACGATGGCGACGCCGAAGCGCACCACGAGGGTCATCGCGACCTACAACATCAAGGGCGGGGTGGGGAAGACCTCGGCCGCGGTGAACCTCGCCCATCTCGCCGCCCGCGACGGCCATCCCACCCTCCTCTGGGACCTCGATCCGCAGGCGGCGAGCACCTACCTGTTCCGGGTGCGTCCGAAGGTGAAGGGCGGCGGACGCGGGCTGCTGCGCAAGCGCGGCCAGGCCGCCGCGCACATCAAGGCCACCGATCACGACCGTCTCGAGCTGCTGCCGGCCGACTTCTCCTACCGGCACCTCGATCTCGCCCTCGATCAGTTCAAGCGGCCCGCCGCCCGCCTGCGCAAGGTGCTCGCCCCGCTGCGGGGGGACTACGACTACATCTTCCTCGACTGCCCGCCGAGCATCTCGCTCGTCTCCGAGGCGGTGTTCGAGGCCGCCGACGCGCTGCTCGTGCCGGTGATCCCGGCGACGCTCTCCTCGCGCGCCTACGAGCAGCTCGAGGAGCTCGCGCGGGGCGGTCACGTCGGCCGCCACGGCACGACGGCGATCTTCGCCTTCTTCTCGATGGCCGACGTCACCCGGCCGCTGCACCTCAAGGTGATGGAGCGGCTGCGCCGGATCGACGACGTGACCGTGCTCGGCGCGGCGATCCCCGTCTCGGACGAGGTCGAGCTGATGGGGGAGGAGCGCAACCCGGTCACCGTGTTCGCCCCCGCCAGCGCCGCCGCCGTCGCCTACGCCGCGCTCTGGTCGGAGCTCCAGCGGCGGCTCGCGCCCGAGGGGTGAGCGTCGATGGACGCCGTCGTGCGGCACCGCGGTTGGCTCGTGATGCTCGTCGTCCTCTGCGTGGCGATCCTCGCCGCGGCGTTCGGCCGGCGGCGAAGCTCCCACCTCGGAACCGGTCGCAACGAGCCCGCACAGGTCAGCTTCGGGCCGCTGGACCCGCGCGCGCCGACGGTGCGGGGGCTCGCCTACACGAACGGCTGGACGGTGGCGGCCGACACGGGTCGGGAGAGCGTCGCCGTGTACGCCGGCAGCCAGGCCGGCCACCGCGCCAACGGCCTGCTCGTGATCGTGCGCACCGACGCGCTCGGGCGGCGCACGACGCGCGCCGTCGTGCTGCGCGGCAGCGGGCCGGTGACGCTGCTGCGACCGGCGGCGACGCTCACCACCGCCGCCGCGGCCGGCGCGACGCTGCGGTTCCTCACCGCCGCCGGCCGCTTCGGGACGCTCGCGCTCGCGAGCTACCGGGTCACGCTCTGAGGGAGCGGGGCGCCCAGGAGGCGCTCGGTGCGCAGGTCGGCCGGGATGCCGCGCTCATCGCCGGTGAGCACCGCCTCGGCGATCATCCGCCCGGACGCCGTCCCGAGCGACATCCCGCGCCCGCCGTGCCCGCTGGCCAGCCACAGCCGCTCCTCGCCCGGGACGCGGCCGAGGAGAGGCCGGTTGTCGAAGGACTTCGGGCGGGCGCACACGAGCGTGCCGCGCACCGTGGCGCGGCCGATCTCCGGCACGAAGCGCGCGCCCTGGGCGAGCAGACGGGGCGCCCAGTCCTCGCCGCGCGGCTCCGCGCCCTCGAGCATCGTCGATCCCACGGCGAGCCAGCTCGGGCTCGGCAGCAGGGTGAACGGTGCCTCGTCGGTGATCGTCCCGGTGGTGAGCCCCCGCGTGACGGTCCCCTCGATGATCGGGTGGCGCGGACCATCCGCCATCTCGATGAGCACGATCACCCCCCAGAGCGGGCGGACCGCGCCGGGCGCCACGAGCCCGGCCAGGACGTCCGTCGTCGAGGCGCCGACCGCCACCACCACGTGCTCCGCGCGTTCCCGCAGGGCGTCGAGGCCGACCGGCTCGCCGAGCGCGAAGCGCGCGCCGGCGGCACGGGCCCGCTCGGCCACGGCGAGCGTCGCCTCCCGTGGGCTGATCGGATACCCGGTGCGCAGCCGGCAGCCCCACAGGCCGTCGGCCAGCAGCGGCTCCTGCGCCCGGACCTCGGCCGGGGCGAGCACCTCCGGTTCGAGCTCCGGGAACCTGGCGTAGTGCCGCGCGAGCTCGCGCGCGCCCGCCTCGCCGTCGGCGAGCAGCAGCGCCCCCACCGGCTCGGCCGGCATCGCCGGGCCGAGCAGCTCCCGGAGCAGCGTCACCGACTCGGAAAAGAGCGGGGCCGACGGCGCGTCGTACGGGTGCTCGACGAGCCCGTTGTTGCGCCCGGACGCCCCGGCGGCGATCCCCACCGGGTCGTGAACGGTCACCCGCACGCCCTCCCGGGCCAGGAAATACGCGGTGGAGCAGCCGACGATGCCGGCGCCGATGATCGCGACATCTCCTGTCATCGCCCGCGAGACTACGCTAATGGACGTGTCCCGAGCCGCACCGGCTGACTTCGACCCCACGGCGATCAGCGCCTTCCAGTTCACCTACCGCACCCTCCAGCCTGACGGGCTCGTGCGGCTCGGCTACGCGCTCGACGACGTCGAGTTCGAGGAGACACTCAAGCTGCCGGGGCCGCGCTTCCGCAGCTCCCCGACGGTCGAGGGGCTGCTCGACCTCCTGCACTGGGTCGCCGGCATCAGCTACTTCAAGGCGGCGGTCCCCCGGCACCTCGTCTGCGAGACCGGCGCCCCGCCGCCCGCGGCCGAGCGGCTGCTCGCCGCCCTCTACTCCGAGGGGCTCGGTGAGTTCGCCGTCGTCAACCGCCTCGAGCGGCTGCCCGACCCGCAGTTCCCGCGGGGCGTCGACTGGGCGCCGGCCCCGGGCGAGCGGCCCGCGCCGCGGTCACTGCTCGTCCCGGTCGGTGGCGGCAAGGATTCGGCGGTCGCCATCGAGGTCGCGCGCCGCAGCGGGCTGGAGACCTGGCTGTTCTCGGTCGGCGACGCGCCCCCGATCCGCGCGACCGCCCAGGTCGCCGGGCTGCCGCGCCACCTGGTCGCCCGAACGCTCGATCCGCGCCTGTTCGAGCTCAACGCCGCCGGCGCCCTGAACGGCCACATCCCGATCACGGCGATCGTCAGCTGCGTCGCCCTGCTCACCGCCGCGACCCAGGGGATCGACGCCGTGCTGATGGCCAACGAGCGCAGCGCGTCCGCCGGGAACCTGATGTGGAACGGGGTCGAGATCAACCACCAGTTCTCCAAGAGCCGGCGCGCCGAGCGGCTGCTCGCCGACGCCGTCGCCGAGATCGAGGGCGCACCGCGGATCTTCTCGATCCTGCGCCCCGCCTCCGAGCTCGCCATCGCGCGCGCGTTCGCCACCCTGACCCAGTACCACCCGGCCTTCACCAGCTGCAACCGCGTCTTCCAGCTCGACCCGCAGGAGCGCCTGGGCTCCTGGTGCGGGGACTGCGACAAATGCCGTTTCGTCTTCCTCATCCTCGCGCCGTTCCTCGCGCCCGGCGAGCTCACCGCGATCTTCGGCCAGGACCTGCTCGCCGACCCCTCGCAGTACGACGGGTTCGCCCGGCTGGCCGGCGCCGCCGGCGCGAAGCCGTTCGAGTGCGTGGGCGAGGTCGGCGTCACTCACCGGGCGCCCGGCGAGCACCTCGTCGGCCAGCCGCCGCACGTTCGCGTG
>DAIDJO010000028.1 GCA_027451345.1 Solirubrobacterales bacterium | reverse complement strand
GCACCATTCGCTACCCGGGGATTGCGTCGTGACCATCAGGAAGATCATCGGTAAGCCGTGTGCGGGAAAACCGCACGCACGGATTGAAAGGGGAATGGGGAAACAGGCCCACAAGGCACTGCGCCCCTGACTACCAATGCTCGAGCGAGACCAGGTGGCCCACGTCGCGCGGCTCGCGCGGCTGGAGCTGACGGAGGACGAGGCCGACAGGATGGCGGCCGAGCTCTCCAAGGTGCTCGATCACATCGAGGCCATCCGGTCGCTTGACCTGGAGGGCGTCGAGCCCACCTCGCACGTCGTCGACGTGGTGAACGCGCTGCGCGCCGACACCCCGCACCAGTCGCTCGATCCGGCGGTCGCCCTCGCCCAGGCGCCGGAGCCCACCGCCGCCGGATTCGGCGTCCCCAGTCCAGGCGCGGCGGCGGAATGAGCGCTGCGGTGCTGGAGCTGACCGCGGCCGCCGCGGCCGCCGCGATCCGCGCGGGCGAGCTTGACGCCACCGAGCTGTTCGAGCTCTACCGCGCCCGCGCCGCCGCGGACGAGCTGAATGCGTTCACCTGGGTCGCCGACCAGCCACCCGCCTCGGTGGCGGCCGGAGCTCCGCTCGCCGGCGTTCCCCTCGGAGTCAAGGACCTCTTCTGCACCGAGAACGTGCCAAGCCAATCCGGCTCGAGGATCCTCGAGGGCTACCGCCCGCCGTACACGGCCACGGTGGTGCGTCAGTTGGAGGCCGCGGGAGCGCCGCTCCTCGGCAAGACGAACCAGGATGAGTTCGCGATGGGCTCCTCCAACGAGAACTCCGCCTACGGGCCCGTGCTCAACCCCTGGGACCGCGCCCGCGTTCCGGGCGGGTCATCCGGCGGCAGCGCCGCCGCCGTCGCGGCGGGGCTCGTGCCGTGGGCGCTCGGCACCGACACGGGCGGCTCCATCCGCCAACCGGCCGCCTTCTCGGGCATCGTCGGGTTGAAGCCGACCTACGGCGCCTGCTCCCGGTACGGCATGATCGCCTTCGCCTCGTCCCTGGATCAGGCAGGACCCCTCACGCGCGACGTCACCGACGCCGCGCTGCTCCTGCGCCACATGGTCGGACACGATCCCAACGACTCAACGTCGCTCGCCTTTCCGGGAGAGATCGATCTGCCGTCGCGCCACGACCTCAGGGGCGTCCGCCTCGGTGTGCCGGAGGAGCTGATCGGCGCCGAGGGGGGGATCGAGCCCGGCGTCCGCGAGCGCTTCGACGCCGCCATCGCGTTGGCCGAGGGGCTGGGGGCGACCGTCTCGCCGTGCACGCTCCCGCACGCCCCACACGCCCTGTCGGCCTACTACATCATCGCCCCGGCCGAGGCGTCGGCCAACCTCTCCCGCTTCGACGGGGTCCGCTACGGCCTGCGGGTGGCCGGTGACGCCGATCTGACCACGATGTACAGCCGGACTCGCGCGCAGGGGTTCGGCGCGGAGGTCAAGCGCCGGATCATGCTCGGCACCTACGCGTTGTCGAGCGGGTATTACGACGCGTACTACGGGACCGCCCAGCGCGTGCGGACTCGCATCGCCCAGGACTTCCGGGCCGCCTTCGACCAGGTCGACTTCATCGTCACGCCGACCGCTCCGAGCGTGGCCTTCGAACTCGGCGCGAAGTCACACGATCCGCTCGCGATGTACCTGAACGACTACTGCACGGTGCCGATGTCTCTCGCCGGGATTCCGGCCATCTCGATCCCGTGTGGTCTGAGCGAGGGGCTGCCGGTCGGCCTGCAACTCGCCGGGCCAGCCTTCAGCGAGAGCCGTCTGCTCGATGCGGCCTATGCGCTCGAGTTGGCGATCGGCTTCGACGGTTCGCCGGCTCGGACCGGGGGAGGGGGCGCGTGAGCGCCTCGGTCGAGTACGAGCCGGTCATCGGGCTTGAGATCCACGTGCAGCTGAAGACGCGCACGAAGATGTTCTGCGGGTGCGAGCTGTCGTTCGGCGACCCGCCGAACGTCCACACCTGCCCGCGCTGCCTTGGCCTCCCGGGGACCCTCCCGGTGATCAACGCGCAGGCGGTCCACTACGGGATCATGATCGGTCTCGCCCTCGGCTGTGAGATCGCGCCGCGGTCCCAGTTTCACCGCAAGAACTACTTCTATCCCGATCTGCCCAAGGGCTACCAGATCTCCCAGTACGACGTTCCGCTCTGCAGCTCCGGGCAGCTCGGTGACGTGCGCATCCACCGCGTCCACCTCGAGGAGGACGCGGCGAAGCTCGTGCACGCCGGCGCCAGCGGGCGCATCCACAGCGCCGACCGCAGCGCGGTCGATTTCAACCGGAGCGGCACGCCACTGGCTGAGATCGTCACCGAGCCGGACCTGCACTCGGCCGATGACGCTCGGGAGTGGTTGAACCTGCTGCGCACCACGCTCAGGGCGATCGGCGTCTCGGACGTGAACATGGAGGAGGGGTCGCTGCGCTGCGACGCCAATGTCTCCGTTCGGCCCGTCGGCTCGACGGAGCTCGGGACGAAGACGGAGCTCAAGAACATGAACTCCTTCAGGTTCCTCGCGCAGGGAATCAAGGCCGAGGTCGACCGGCAGGTCGACCTGCTGCGCAGCGGGCGGCCCGTGCTCCAGGAGACGCTTCACTTCGACCCGGCGTCCGGACGCCTGACGTCGATGCGCTCGAAGGAAGAGGCGCACGACTACCGGTACTTCCCGGAGCCTGACCTCGTGCCGCTCGTCGCCACCGATGAGATGCTCGAGGCGGCGCGCGCCGCCCTTCCCGAACTGCCGCAGGCCCGCGCGGAGCGATTCCTCACGCGGTTCGGCCTCTCTGACGAGCGGTCCCGTGAGCTGGCCTTCCGTCCGGAGCTCGCTGACTTCTTCGAGTCGGCGGTGGAGGCCGGGGAGGGCGCCGAGCCCCAGGCGATCGCCAACTGGATGCAGGCGCTCGTGGAACGGTTGGCGGACGGCGCGGATCCGGCCGAGTCGCCCCTCGAGCCCCGCTCGTTCGCGGCGCTTGTGCGGATGGTGTCTGACCGGACGGTGAGTCGCGACGCTGGGCGCGAGGTGCTGGACATCCTGTTGCGTGAGGACGGCAGCCGCGCGACGATCGTCGAGCGAGAGGGCCTCGGTGCCCTCTCGGCGGACGAGGGCGGTCTGGCGGGCATCGTTGCCGCCGCCCTGGCGGCGGATCCTGACGCGGCAGCGCAGGTGCGCGCCGGAAACATGAAGGCGATGGGACCCCTGGTCGGCTACGTGATGCGCGAGACCAAGGGACGCGCTGACGGCGGTGAGATCAACCGCCTCGTCCGCGAGCAGCTCGGGATCTGAGGAGCGCCCGCGGGGGGCGCTTGAGGCTCCCGCGCTCAAGTGGCGAGCGCAAGCCGTCGAAGTACTCCTGAGAGCAGACACCGCGTCCGGGAGGAAATCGGTCCTGTGCATGGAAGATTGCAGGTCGGGCCTAGACGAAAACTGGCAAATCGGTTAGTTTCTTTTGCTTCAAGGACCGTTTGTCGCCAACCTAAAGGAGCGGGTGGCGTCGTCGCTCAGGGGTACCGACGCGCCGTCAGCAGGGGGAATATATGCGTGCTCTAGTCACGGGGGGCGCGGGCTTCATCGGCTCGCATATCGTCCGCCGGCTGCTCACCGATGGACACGACGTCCGCGTCATCGACAACCTGTCGACCGGCCGCATGTCCAACCTGGACGAGGTGATCGGCGACATCGAGTTCTTTGACGGCGACATTCGCAACGCTGAGGCGCTTCGCGGCCCGATGGCCGGCTGCGAGGCCGTGATCCACCTGGCGGCGCTCCCGTCGGTGCCGCGGTCGATCGCCGATCCGGCGGCCAGCCATGAGTCCAACGCCACGGGGACGCTGAACGTGCTCAACGCCGCCCGAGAGGCGGGGGTGCGCCGCGTCGTGAGCGCCTCCTCATCGTCCATCTACGGTGCGGCGCGCGAACTGCCCAAGCGCGAGACGATGCGGCCGTTGCCGATCTCACCGTACGCGGTGTCGAAGCTCGCCGCGGAGAGCTACTGCCGCAGCTTCCACGAGGTGTACGGCCTCGAGGCGGTGGCGCTGCGGTACTTCAACGTCTTCGGTCCCCGGCAGGACCCGAACTCCGAATATGCGGCCGTGATCCCGAAGTTCATCCGAGCCTTCCGACTCGGAGAGTCTCCCGTCATCTTCGGCGACGGCGAGCAGTCTCGTGATTTCACCTACGTCGAGAACGTCGTCAACGCGAACCTTGCCGCCATCGCTGCGGAGGGGATCGGCGGGCGTGTCTACAACATCGCCTGCGGCGCTGGTGTCACCCTCAATGAGGTTGCCGCACGGCTCCGCGAGGCACTTGGCGCTGAGGTCGAACCGACCCACGGGCCCGACCGGGTGGGGGATGTCCGCGACTCGCTTGCCGACATCACAGCCGCTGGAGCTGATCTTGGATACGAGCCGACGGTGACGCTCGACGAGGGCATCCGCCTGACCGTCGACTACTACCTCGAGCAGGAGCTCGAATCGGAGCGGGCCACGCTCACGCCATCACGGCTGACCCTCGTCTCGCCGCCATCGAGCCCGCCGGCGAGGACGACGGGGAAGCGCTACCTCATCACGGGCGGAGCCGGCTTCATCGGCTCCCATCTCGCCGAGGAGCTCCTCGGCCGCGATGCGGAGGCCGAGGTGGTCATCCTGGATGACCTGTCCACCGGCTCGTTCGAGAACATCGAGCACCTGGTGGCCGACCAGCGGGTCAGCTTCGTCCGCGGGTCGGTCACGGACGCCGCGACGGTCGACGCGCTGATGCGCGACGCTGACCAGTGCATCCATCTCGCCTCGGCGGTGGGGGTGCAGATGATCGTCAACGAGCCCCTGGACACCCTGATGAAGAGCGTCCGCGGCAGCAACGTGGTCATGCACGCCGCCACCCGTAACGGTGTCCGGGTGATCTTCAGCTCAACCTCCGAGGTCTACGGAAAGCAGTCGCACCAGCTCCTCGGCGAGGACGATGATCTGGTCTTCGGCTCGCCGTCCAAGGGCCGCTGGACCTACGCCATCGCGAAGAGCTTCGGCGAGGCGCTGATCCACGGCTACCACCGGCAGCGAGGCGCGGAGGCGACCATCGTGCGTCTGTTCAACTGCGTCGGTCCCCGCCAGACTGGCACCTACGGCATGGTTCTCCCGCGGTTCGTCCGTCAGGCGCTCGCCGGCGAGGACCTGACGGTGTACGGCGACGGTTCCCAGACGCGATGCTTCACCCACGTCCGGGATACGGTGGCCGCGCTGGTTGCCCTCAGTGACAGTGAGAGCGCCTCCGGCCGGACGTTCAACATCGGCACGTCGAACCTGATCTCGATCCATGAGCTCGCCCGTCGGGTCATTGTCCGGTCCGGCAGTGAGAGCGGCGTGAGGCTCGTCCCGTACGAGGAGGCGTATGCCCCCGGCTTCGAAGAGCTCGGGACGCGGGTGCCCGACACCTCGGCGCTCGAGGAGGTTACGGGCTGGAAGGCGGAGCTCACGATCAATGACGCCATCGATGACGTCATCGCCTACGAGCGTCTTCAGATTGAGATTGCATCCTCCACCGCGGCGACTGGGGCGTGACTCGCGATGCACGCTGTCGTTGCGGGCTTCGTCGCAGCGGTCGCGACGTACCTGCTGACGCCACTGGCCATACGGCTGGCGGTTAGGACCGCGTTCTTCGACCGGCCGGCCGGTTACAAGGAGCACGGCGAGCCGACGCCCTATCTGGGCGGGACGGCGATCATGGTCGGACTGCTGACCGGGATCGCGGCCGGTGGGCTCCACCGGCACTACGTGCTCGTGGTCGTCTGCGCGGTGGTGGTCTGGATCATGGGCACGGTCGACGATCGGCTGAGCCTGCCGATACTGATCCGGGTCACCGTTGAGGTCGCGATCGGCATCGCGCTTGCCGTCGGCGGTCTCGGTTGGAACGTCTTCCACCTGGGAATCGCCGACGGGGTGCTGACCGTGCTCTGGGTCGTGGGCGTGATGAACGCCTTCAACCTCATGGACAACATGGATGGCGCCGCGGCCACCACAGCCGCTGCGTCCGCTCTCGGAGCCGCCTGCATCGCACTGCTGTCGAATCAGCGTGGCCCAGCGACTCTGTGCCTGGCGACCGCCGGGGCATGCGTCGGATTTCTGCCGCGCAACCTATCGAGTCCGGCGCGGATCTTCATGGGCGACGGCGGGAGTCTGCCGCTAGGCCTACTGGTTGGGGCCCTGGCGATGACATCTGTCACACGCGACTATCTCGGGCCACGGGGAGTCGTGATCGGCGCCCTCCTGGTTGGGCTCGTGATCTTCGACACGACCTTGGTCATCGTGTCCCGCACGCGGGCTGGCTGCTCGGTCTTCGTGGGCGGACGCGATCACACGACCCATCGGCTTGCGCAGATCCTCGGAGCTCCGCGCAACGTGGCGCTGACACTCGCTGGCACGCAGCTGACACTCTGTGCTGCAACCATCGTGGTTGCGCAGGCTGGCGGCGGCTGGGTGCTGGCGTCAGGCGGGGTCGCCGCGCTGTTCGGGCTCGTCTTGGTGTGGCAGTTCGAGACGTCGCGACGGTTGAAGGTGCGCCGCCTTCCCGAGATGGCTGCGCAGAAAGTCCAGGCGGGGACACCGACGGCCGGTGTGCGAGTCTGAACCTCGGACAAGATGAGTAGTTCTCTCGCGTGGAGAGATGCCCGGCTCGACCGTCTGCGGTTGTCGCAGACGGCATCAGTTGCGGCTGTCTGGCTGGTCACGCGTCTCTACCTTGCCGATGAGCTTGGTTGGTTCGGTGGTCCCAAGAACTACCAGGACATCATCCAGTATCAATCCTGGGCTTCGGCGATGGTGCATAGCCACCACTTGCCGACTGGGGCATCGTGGCAGTATCCAGTCGGCGCAGCATGGCTATTTCTGCTCCCGCACCTGGTGAACCACCATTACGGTGCGGTCTTTTGCCTGATGATGTTTGCCTGTGACCTAACCGTCACCGCCCTACTGGTCAGCGTGGCTAAGCATGGAGGACGGTACCGGGGAGTATGGTTGTGGGTGCTGCTCCTGCCCGCACTGGGTCCGCTCGCGGTGATGCGGTTTGATCTGGTGCCCACCGCACTCGTAGTGGCGGCGCTCGTCGTTCTCTGGCGTGGACGTCGGATTGGTTGGTTTGCTGTGCTGCTCGGTGTTGGCGCGATGGTGAAAGTCTGGCCACTGCTCGGTCTCGTCACTGCAACGACTCGCCGCGAGCTGCTGAGGGCGGCCGCGCGGTTGGCCGCCACCATCCTGGTCATCGCCGGGCTGTCCGCGACGTACTTCGGCAACACGCTCGGCTTCATCGCGAACCAGAGCACCCGAGGCTTGGAGTTGGAGTCCATCGCGACGCTGCCGGCCTGGGCGCGCATGATGGTCACGGGGAAGCCGATCAGCTTTGTGGTCGGTAGTGGTGCCCGCGAGTTGAGTTCATCGACGGCAGCGAGCGTGGCATCCGATCTACGACTCGTCATGCTCGTGCTGGGATCCCTCGTGCTGGCGTGGTGGATTTCGCAGACCCGAAACGGCCGAAATGTGCCACCTGAGACTGCGATCGACGCGCTTTTCGTGACGATTTTGAGCTACGTCGTTGTCAGTCCGGTGCTTAGCCCGCAGTACCTGATCTGGCTCATGGGAGTTGGCGCCTTCGTATTCTGCTGCAGAGGGACGTCGATGACCCGTCCGATTCTGGTGGTTTCGGCATCCGTGCTCGTGACGCGAGTCCTCTATGAGCACCTGATCTACGTCAGCGGCAGCAACGGGCAGCACCTCGGGGGCGCCGGCATCGTGGCCCCAAGTCGGGCTGTGGCGATGCTGATGATCGTTCGCAACCTCCTGCTCTTGGGCGCCGCAGTGGATGCCATCCTGATCGTGCTTCGCGGGAGCCGAGATCGATCCCGTTCACGATTGACGGCTCCGCAGTGATCCGTCCGATCAGCGGGAACCCCGGTGCGTAAGCCGACCGGTCACCGGCTGCTGCCCGTGGCCTCGCGCAGCGGCGCAGCAATCGCGGCGTCGAATAGGTTCCGCCAGTCACGATCCCAGGCCGCGATGTCTCGGCGCCCGTTCCGTGCAACGTGCGCTCGGAGTGGCTCGTCTCGCAGCAGTTCGTTGATTCGATCGCGCAGATCCGAGACGTCGGTCCTGCACCAAATGACGTTCCGCCGTTCCGCGAACGGAAAGCGCGTTTCGACGTGCTCAAGTGACGGTGCGATGAGCGTCGCGCCTGCTCGAAGCGCCTCTCCGTGTCGGAACGTGAGTTCACCGAATCCTGCCGGCGCAACGACCATCTTGTGCCTGGACATGTTGAGCTGGTAGCGAAAGCGAGTCGTGCTGGAGTGCAGGAAGGGTTTCGCCTGGGCCCTGATGTGCTCGCGGTGTTCCCGAGTCAGTTCGGAATCGGGCACCAAGCCTCGAAACTTCTCAGGTACATCAGTGATGCCCTGTATCCCGGTGAGGCCGTGAATGTTCCGCAACACGGCCAATCGCTGCACATGCGTGAGGCTTCCGAGGCAGTGGACGTCCAGTGGTCGGTGCTGGATTGGCCACCATCGAAGCACGGTGGTGACACACAGCTCTGCGGAATCCTTGAATGCGAGTGCTCCGTACGACCTGAGCGATCGCGAATCGAGTGCACCGGCTTCGCGGTGTCGGATCGAGCGGCGGATGCGTGGGATGTCGCGAGCGAAGCAGGGGAGCCCGAGTCGGAGCTTGTCGAGCTGCGCGTGCGAGTAGGTTTCACGTTTCAGCTTCGCCTTCGAATGCCACTGATCGCCCGGGTATTGTGCTCCTGAGCTGTAGTTGTACAGTTCGCGATCGCGGTAGATCCCGTGCGCCTTGATGACAATCTGGTAGCGATCAAACGCTGTGGGGGGGAGCAGAAGCCCGAATGCGTCCTCCGAATCGATGGCGACGACGGTGTGCGACCGCCGCTCGAACTCTCGAAAGGCGGCCTCGACTTGGTCCGGATGATTCTGCTCGAGCCAGGTGTGCCAGAACGAACTGACAAGGACCACGTCGCACGCAGAAACGATGGGGAGTCGGAACGGGTTGACGTACGAGGGACGCCCCCACCCACTGATGTCGAACGTCCCAAAGTCGATGCCGGGTGTGGCCAACGCGAGGAGTGAGGGGAAATCCCACGGGGTCCTCGCGATGAGCGCGACGCGTAGCCGACGCTCGCTATGCGCCGGAGCCACGAGATGAACCGGTCACGGTGGGCTTCGAGCAGACAAAGGCGGCGTCCTCCGCGCCTGGAAACCCGCCCGATGGCTCAAGGCCGAACCGGCTTCGTGTGGCTGGCGGGTAACTGTCCGCGCCGATGGACGTGATCATGAGACCGTGTGCCGCTAGCCTCGACTCCAGATCGTCTCCGTACAGACGAACGTGATCCCACTGACCGAACCGGATGATCCGCTGTTCAACGGGCAGTTTGGCGTCCTCATCGGTCGGGCCACCTTTACGACGGGGCACTACGATCACAGCCTTCCCGCCGGGGCTGAGAACTCGGGTGATCTCGCGGATGGCGGCCCCGTCGTCGGGTATGTGCTCGAGAACGTGTGAGCAGAGCACGAAGTCCCACCGACCGTCTTCGAATGGAAGATTCGTCAGGTCGGCACGGAAGTCCACGGTCGTCTCGAGGAGATCGAGCGTCTTGTACTCACTGCTGACTTCCCTGAGCTTCGTTGCGACCATTGATTCGGGCGCGCAGTGCAGCGTGCGCCCCGCGACTTCCGTTTTCTGGTGTGCGAGCCACAGGGCGATCAGGCGATGACGCTCAAGTGCTCCGCAGTGCGGGCAACGCGCCTCAGGCCTTGGCGGCTGGCCGAAGGTGACAAAGCGTCGAAATGAAAGGCCACAGACCGGGCATTCGCGGGTATCACCGGCAAGCCAGTAGACGCGTGCCTTGCGGGCGGCGCGTTCGAGCAAACGTGTCGTCCTTCGCCCGATGATCCGCTCCGACGTGCGTATGAGCGTCTCGTGTCGGACTTCGGGTCGTGGGTGTGACGCAGACACGAGCGTAAGTATTGCATCGCCCCGACCAGGAGCTTGTGTGCCGATCCGAGCGTTCGGGGCACACACTGCCGCCGGGATCCCAGGCCGGCAGGGCTCGGCTGGCTAGTCTACGAGGGATGACTGTCGGTACGCGCACTTTGCGTCGACACCTGTTCGAGATGCGAATTCGCGCGGGCGCCCGCGTTCGCCCGAGCCTCCAACGCCGCGTACCGCGCGTTGTCGTGTCCGTCACAACCCACCCGGACAGAATCGAAACATTCCGTCTGCCGCTGCTGTCGTTACTGAACCAAACCGTGCAAGCCGACCGGGTCATCGTCTCGCTGCTTGAACACGAGTTTGCAGGTCGTGATTTGCCGGCTTGGATCAAGGATTTGGTTGAGCGAGACCGGCTCACGATCCTCTGGACGAACCGGGATCTCCGCTCCTACGCAAAGCTCATTCCGACGCTCGCTGCGTACCCGGACGCCACAATCGTGACCGCGGACGATGACGTGTTGTATCCGGCGAGTTGGCTCTCGGGGCTCCTGCGGGCGGCCTCTGAGCGTCCTGGCGCGGTTGTGGGTTATCGGGCCCGTCCAGCGCTCAAGGGGACTGACGGTAGGCTCCGCCCCTATGTCGAGTGGACACCGGAGTCACTACGGTATCTGGACCTCGGTCGGATCACAGCTGCCGACGTGATGCTCACCGGTGTTGGAGGAATCCTGTATCCACCGAGAGCCCTGCCCGAGCTGGCGCTGGACGCCGATCTTGCCCGCGCGCTCTGCCCGACGGCAGATGACGTCTGGTTCTGGGCTCTTGAACTGTACGCAGGTGCGCCACTGGCTCTGATCCCGCCGGGTTATCTTGATTTTGCGGCTGCTACCGGCAGTCAGCATCGCGGGAGACTGATGTCCCACAATGTCGATGCCGGTGCAAATGACATCCAGATCGCCGCGGTGCTGGATCATTTTCGATTGTGGGCCCGTCTCGGAGCAAGTCGTCCCGGTTGAAACCAGGCCGGGCTTCGTTCGCGTACGCTCCGGTCGCGACGATGGCTGATCAGGATCAGCAGGCTCGACCGAACGCAATCCCCGCCAGGCCAACCGGCCGTCGCTCCCGCGACACGGCGTGGGCCATGGCATCTCGGCTTGGCAGCCAGCTGATTGGCTTCGCAGCATTGCCGGTCCTGTCGCGGATGCTCAGCCCCGCTGCCTACGGTGTGGTGGCCGTCGCCGGCGTCTTCACCGGCTTCTTGGGGCTCTATTCGGAGCTCGGAGTCGGTGCGGCGTTGGTACGGCGCCCCGAGTTACGTCGCGACATCATCGCTACTGCGTTCTACATCAATCTCCTGATGGGGTGCGTCCTGTTCGCGATCCTCGCCGCCCTCGCCTTTCCCTTGGCGGCCGCCTACCGGCAACCGGATCTGCGGATCGTCCTGTTCGTTGTCGGCGCGCAGATGGCGATCAGCGTGACTCTCGTGCCGACGGCTCTCCTCGAACGGTCCTTCAGGTTCCGCACCCTCGCCATCGTCGATGTCGCTGCGGCACTCACGGCAGAGGGTGTGACGATTGCGATGGCTGCCAGTGGCTTCGGTACGGTCAGTCTCGTCGCAGGTCCGGCAATCGCTGCTGCTGTCCAGGGTCCGGTGCTTTGGGCAATTGTGCGACTTGTCCCGTCGGGGCGGCCATCCCGCGAAGCCTTCAACGAGATCTGGGGCTTCTCGCGACCGATGGTCTGGATCAGCACCCTCTGGTATTGGTCCCGAAATATCGACAACCTGGTTCTCGGGTTGGTCGGTGGGGCTGTGGCTCTCGGCCTCTACGCCCGCGCGTACATGCTGATGCTGGTGCCCGTGACGCAGGTCACGATGGTCCTCACTCGCGTCCTGCTGCCTGCGCTAAGCCGTCACGCCGGTGATAGGGCCGCGATGCGCGCAACCTACCTCCGGGCGCTGCGCCTCAGTTCGGTGATCACCATACCGTCAGGGGTCGGGCTGGCGTGCCTGGCAAGCCCGTTGACAGCGGTCATGTTCGGGCATCAGTGGCGTGGCGCTGCGCTGCCGACGGTGATCCTCGCTTCGACCCTCCCGCAGCAGGTCGTCGTGGTGAGCACCGGGCCGATCTATCTGGCGCTCGGCGAGACAACCATGTGGCGACGCCGCACGACACCCACGTACCTTGCGATGATGGCATGCCTTGTCGCTGGTGCATTCTTTGGCGCGACCGGAGTGGCGGTTGCGTTTGCGGTCGTCAGTTATGGCTTCAGCTACTACGCGGCGAGCCAGCCCTGGGGTCTGCTCGCGATCTCTGTGCGTGAGGTCGTACGCATGCTCAGTGGCCCGCTAGCCGCAGCCATGATCATGGCGGCCGTCCTGGTTGGGCTCAGGTTCATCTTCACGGGCCTAGCCCCCGGAGTCTGGCTCGCGTCGGGCGTCACCCTCGGCGCGCTGGTCTATCTGATGGTACTGATGGTGCTTGACCCAGAAGTGGTGGACCAGTTACGGAGCGAGTTGCGGCATCGGCCAACGAGAACTGCGGGTGCGGTGTCGTGATCTTTCCGGTGTATGAGGCTGTCTTGTGATCGCGCGTGGCGGGCTTCGGCGAGTCCAGTGAGACGCGTCAGCCACGCACGTCAGCCTTCATTGCGCCGACCCACGTCCGCTGCGGTCGAGGGTTTGTTCGGTCGAGCCTGACCACCTGAAGCGAACTTTGAGCGCATGACGCAGGGCGACGCTCGTCGGATCGATGACAGCGGCTAGAGCGAACAGAGCAAGACTTCGTCGGGGACCGCTTGCGAGTGTGGCGCGCCAGACGAAGTAATCCCCGTAGGCCCTCCGCCGGTCTGCGCCGCTCAATACGGGATATCGACGACCGTTGCTGAAGGCTGAGGCCAGCTTCGTGAGCCGCCCAGGCGCTGGGCCCTCGAGGTGGTACGGGCCGAAGGTCTGCAAGGGCACGTGAGTCAGTTCGAGTGCCATCACCTCACGTTCTGGCTGCGAAAGGCCGTCGGAATGCAGAGACGCGAGCTGCGTCCAATCCGTTACGGCCGGTGGCACGTGGCAAATACAGGAGTCGATGAGGTCGACACCAACGTTGAACGGGGCGGGGGCTAGGTTGTTCCGTGGAAAGCGGTAGCTGTGCTCGACATGACCCCAGCGTCGGTATTGAGCAAACCGGGGATGCCATCCGCCCACCTGAACCAGGCCTTGGCGTGTGAAAGCGTTCAACTGGGCGCCGCCGTAGTTGTAGTGGCGGATGAGCCCCTCGCTCGTGGCGGTCTCTGCAACGGGCGTGTAGCTCTTCACATCGGTGAACAGCGACATGTGATGGATGCCCGCCGCTCGCATGAGATCGACATGACGGGCGAACACGGTCCCGTCCACGACCTCAACGTCGTCCTCGAGAAAGAAATAGTAATCGAACTCAGGGAACCGCTCGAGGACACGGTTCTTCGATATGCCTACACCTTCACGGATGTCGGAGTAGAGCAGTGGCACCTGCCACTCAGCACAGAATGCGCGGGTCTCAGGGTCATCACCGTCCAATGCAACGAGAAACGCAAGTCGCTCGTCGGAGCGGCATTCGTACGCGACCTGCGGAAGACAGCGCTTGACGAAGTGGCCCCTATTTGAGGTCGTGAAGGCGACCAACGCGCGCCAAGGCTCGGTTAGATTCGACATCACAACTTGAAGGTCGCCGAGGCTGGAGGGCGTCGCCGGATGCGTCTGAGAGGCGTCGAGAGCATGTAGCCAGCCACCGCTGGGTGGGTGGTCATTGCGCGGAGTCCCCAGTACGCCGCAGAACGCCGTCTTCGCACCCGCGCCATCGCGCCACAGAGCATCGTGTAGTACCGCGCGTAGATCTCTCGTTCGTGGGCGCGAACGTCAGCCGGGAGGTCAGAGTCGGCGAAGAGTCGGCTGAGAATTGAAAGCCCATCTCTGATGTGACTCTCGACGTCCAGGCTGCGGTTGCCGGCGTGGACGCGATAGAGGGTCAAAGGAACGTCAATGCACAGTGGGTTTGCGTGTCGTGCCAGTCGCAGGCTGAACTCCCAGTCCTCGTGCATAACCAACGAAGTGTCGAAGCCCCCGATCTCGTCGAGCAACTGACGCTTGACGATCCAGGATGAGGCCGCATTGGGGAGGTTTTGGAGACGCGCGAAGGTCAGAAGCGGTTCTTCCACCGGCATGCAGCGATGGAGCGCGAAGGGAACAAGCTGGCTGTCTGCAAAGTAGGCGGAGCCTTCAGAAGCAAGGCAGTCAGCTTTGCGTTGCATGCGTTCCAGCTGAGTCTCAAGCTTCGTCGGAAGCCAGACGTCGTCAGCGTCAAGGAACGCGACCCACTCGCCGGCGGCGTTTTGGATCCCGGTATTGCGAGCGGCGGATGCCCCCGCATTGTTCTGGCGGATGAGCCGGACGCGTGGGTCGGGCACGGACCGCACGACTTCAGAGGTGGAGTCCTCGGAACCGTCGTCGACGACGATCACCTCGAGGTCGCGAACCGTCTGGCGCAGGACGCTGTCGATGGCATCTCGGATCGTCGAGGACGCCTGGAAGGCCGGGATCACGACCGACACGCAAGCCGCTGGTTGCGCGGACGTCACGCGCTGCTCTTCCGTTTCGAGATCCCGCGAGTCAGCCACCGAACCGGTATCCCGAGAGGGCGGCTGACGCTGGCGGGGTGCGTGAACAGACCGCGCGCGAGACACCGAAGCGCATCGCTGAGCCGGAGTTCGTGCAGGTAGGAGCCGCTGCAGATCATCCAATGGCGAGCGTAAACCCGTCGACGGATCCTCTCGTATGGCCTCGCAAGTGGCGATGCGAAAAACCGGTCAAGCGTGGGGAACGTGTCGCGTTCCAGTTCGTCCGCCTTGCCGCTGGTGTTGTTCGCGTGGACCCGCTGGAGGACCAGTGATTCAGGTACTACGGCGATGGCGGTTCTTAGGCTGAGTCGCAGCCAGAGGTCCCAATCCTCCGCCTGTCGCTGACCTGGCTCAAAGCCACCGACGAGTTCCAGGACATCGCGACGCATCACCGCTGCCGATACGCCGCCGGCGATGCTCGAATGCAGGAGTAGAGCTTCTGTGTAGTCACGGGCGTCTTCTAGGATCGGCATCTGTCCCGTCGGCCTTGACGCTTCGTCGATGCGTGTGGCACGCGTCACGCAGAGGCCGACTTCAGGGCGCTCTCTGAGCAGTTGAATCTGTCGCTCGAGCTTTTGGGGGAGCCAAAGATCGTCTGCATCGTTGAAGGCGATGAACGTCCCTTGTGCCTGCGCGATTGCCTGATTGCGAGCTCGGGCAGCGCCTCCATTCGGCAGACTCAGTAGCCGCACCCGGGCGTCGCCCGTCGACAGCGCGATATCACGGGTGCGGTCCGTTGAGCCGTCGTCAACCACGATCAGTTCGAAGTCCGTGAACGTCTGGTGCAGGACGGATGCCAGCGTCTCGGCGAGTGTCGCCTCCGCGTTGTAGGCGGGGATCACGACCGTAACCTCGGGCGCCGTGCGGTCCTGCTTTGCGCTGAGCGATTGCGAGGTCATTGGCGTGCGAAAGATTTGAAGCACGGAGATTTCTTTGTGTCCTGGATATGCAACTGCCTGATCACGGAGCACATGCGCGGACCCGTCCCAGCGTGAAGGCTCGACCGCGGATCCGGCTGCGCACCTCGGTGCTGAAGGTGACGGGTGCCTGTCCGAAGCGCGCTTGCGGTGTGTATGGTGCGCCCCATGTGTGGAATCTGCGGCGTGGTCCAAGAGCGGCCAGTGGAGCTTACTCGAGCCATCGCCGACCAGCTCCGCACGCAACGCCATCGAGGTCCGGACGCCGAAGGTTGGTTTGAAGGCGGCCGTGGGATCATCGCGCAGAATCGCCTCGCGATCATCGACCTGGTCAGCGGCGACCCTCCGATGACGAATGAGAATGGCACGATCGGCGCCGTTCTCAACGGCGAGCTGTACAACTTCCGCGCCATACGTGGCCTTTTGCAGCGAGACGGTCACACGCTGAGTTCGTCAGGTGATACTGAAGTCCTCGCCCACCTCGCCGAAGGCGCCCAAGCCGGAGACATCGCGCGATCAGTTGACGGCATGTTCGCCTTCGCGATCTGGGATACGGTTCGGGAGCGTCTGATTCTCTGCCGCGACCGAGTGGGCAAGAAGCCGCTTTATTACTGGCGCGGTGGTGGATCGCTTGTCTTTGCCAGCGAGATCAAAGGCGTTCTCGCGCACCCTTCGGTTCCACGCGAACTGAACCCACGTGCCATCGCGGCATATCTCAACTTCGGCTACGTGCCCACGCCAGAGACGTTCTTCAATGGCATCTACAGCTTGCCACCGGGCCACGTGTTGACGTATGAGCCCGGGGGCGAACCGAGCATCGAGCGGTATTGGCGGTTGCACGTCCCCGGCACCGAAGGCGCGCCTGCGCGTTTGGACATCGGTATGGATGAGGCGGCGATGGAGATCCGGCGGCTGCTGACGGCCGCCATCCATCGGCGGCTTGTTTCCGACGTCCCGCTCGGTGCATTCCTCAGCGGGGGGATCGATTCGAGCGCGATCGTCGCGCTCATGGCGGAGACGACCGGGGCGCCTGTGAAGACGTTCACCATCGGTTTCGATGACCGGGACGGCTACGACGAGCGCCCCTTTGCCCGCATGGTCGCCGACCGGTTTCATACAGAGCATCATGAGGCCGTTGCACGGCCGCAGATGGTCGAGTTGGTGGATCGGCTGGTAGACCATCATGACCAGCCGTTCGGTGATTCGAGTGCCGTACCGACGTTTCTGGTCAACAAGCTCGCTCGAGATCACGTCACGGTTGCATTGTCCGGCGATGGAGGCGACGAACTGTTCGCTGGGTATGAGCGGTTCATGGGAGCGCTCGCAGTGGACGCGACGCGTCGGGTCCCTGGACTTACGGGAGCGCCGGCTCGAAGGTGGTTGAACGCACTCCCTTCGAGCGGATTGCGCGGTCGGGTCGGGAAGGCGCAACGCTTCGCGGAGACCGTCGGCCAAGATCTGCCCTTGGCCTATCTCGGGTGGGTCGGCTACATCTCCGAACCGTGGCGTCAGCGGCTGCTGCTGGCGCCGGATGACTGGGCCCGCGACCTGTACTGCTCGCAGTGGCAATCGACCCGAGGCGCGCGGCCCTTGGATCGGGTTCTCGCATTGAACTTCGAGACTTACCTCGTTGATGACCTGCTCGTCAAGGCGGATAGAATGAGCATGGCTCATGGGCTGGAGGTCCGTTCACCGTTCCTCGATACGGAGTTGGTCGAGTTCGCTGTGCGGCTCAAGCCGACGCTGAAAGCTCGCGGTCTCTCGTTGAAACGAGTCCTCAAGCGAGCCGTGTCTGACGTTCTCCCGCCTGAGGTTCTTGACCGCCCAAAGCGTGGCTTCGGCGTTCCCCTCGACCGATGGTTCCGCGAGGACCTGGCGAGTTACACCACCGCAATGCTGGGTCAACCGGCACGCGTGCGCCGGCACGTGAGTGGAAATACGCTGGACGCGATGCTTGCCGAACACGCGTCAGGCCGCGTCATGCACGGGCAGGCGCTCTGGACGCTGTTGACCCTGGAGCTATTTCTCCGCAAGCACGACTGGTAGGGCTTCGTGTGCTACGCGAGGTTGCGTAGCAGTGACGCAAGCTCCGGGGCCCAGCGCTGATACGAATACTCCCGTTCGACGAAGGAGCGTGCTGCTGCACCATTGACCCGCCGCCGCTCGGTGTCCGTGGTCATCTCGAGGAGCGCTCGTTTCCAGTCCGCTTCGGTCTCAGCGAGCAGACCACGGTCATCAGATACGAGTTCGACGTTCAGCCCTACGGGTGAGGCGATCGCTGGTACGCCGGCGGCGAAGTACTGCAGGATCTTGTATCCGGACTTACCCCGGGCCCAGTTCGTATCAGGAACCGGCATGATTCCGATATCAAAGCTGGCAAGGTCATCCTCTTGCGTTGCGAGTGTCCAACGCCGATGCTCGAGCCAGGGTTCACGGACACCCGTATCGCCGCCGACGACGACGAGCTTGATCGACCGGCCACCGGAGTTCAGGCGCGCGATCACGGGGAGCACCGGCCTCAGATAGTCAACAGTCGTATGCGAGCCGATCCAGCCGATCGTGACCTGCTCGTGGTCACGATGCTGGTGCAGTGCCTGTGTCGCTGGGTCGACACAACTTGGGATCACCTCGACGGCACGGTTGAGGTGTCGCGCCCGAGCCGCCAGGAACGGATTGGCCGCTATCACGACACGCGCACGCCGAATCGAGGCTGAGGCACGCTGTGCTTCCCGCTTGAGCCATTGGAAGCTCTGATTTGCGTCGGCTGGCGAGCCAACGAGCAGGTCGTCGTCGAAGTCGTACGCGTCGATGCGCGCAGGAGGGTCGACGCCGCGGAGAGAGGCGAGCAACACGAGACGGTGGACAAGCACGAGTCCACTTGGCTGGCCAGCGATGGCCCGGCGCAGAGTACCTCTCGCTAACGCTATGGCCTTCCTAAGCGGATGAGCGGAGGATACGAGAAGGTCATATTCGCGTGCCGATAGCGTGGGCCGGAAAGACAGCTCGACCGCATGCTCATGCAGGAACGGCTGGAAGTTGACGACTCGTACACGGGCGCTCGCCACGGTGGGGGGGTACGCGGTGAACGCGTCAACCCGAATCGGACTATCCGGTGCCACGTGGTCTTGGCGTTGGTCGAGCCAAGGGCTAATCGAGCACCTTTGGCTCAGATGGCTGCTCCTGGCTCACTTCGTCAGGTTTCACAACCCGGATCCCTGCGTCGGAACCACTCTTATCCCATTGTGCCAAGCTCTTCCGGCGCTTAAGGCCTCTACCTTTGGTGTGAGTAGTGGTGCCGTAGTAGGCTTGCGAGTACTTTTCGTAGCCAGGTCCACTCGAGACCCCAGTGGCCACAGTCCCAAGCAGTTGTCCGTGCGCCGCGGTAATGATCTTCTGTAGCCGCCTGATTGTGTCTCGGCTCGACCGGTTCATGCGGGAGATGAGGACGACCCCGGAGACGTTCTGCATGAGCGGGACCGCGTCGCTGACTGCGAGCGCTGCGGGAGTGTCGATGACCACCAGATCTGCCTGACTCTCCAGAATTCCCACCAGCTCTCGCATCGAGACTGAACTGATCAGCGCGGCTGGGTTGGGGGGCGGAGCTCCGGCGCCGAGCACCCGCAGCCGTCCCGGCTCGTCCGGACCGAGGGGCCACTCCACCAGCGCGCTCTCCACGGGGCGCTGTTCTGCCAGCACGAGGCCAAGGCCGGTCGTGATCGTGAGCCCCAACTTCTGGGTTGCCCCGCCGCGACGGAGGTCCGCGTCGACGAGCACAACGTTGAGCCCGGCGCGCGCGGACGCCAGCGCGAGGCGCACGGCGACGGTGCTCTTGCCCTCCTGCTCGCCGGGGCTCGTGATGAGGACGCTGCGTATCTGCTGGTCGATCGTGAAATATCTCAGGGAGGTTCGCAGGGTGTGGAAGGCCTCCTCGTCCACAGGCGTGGTGTCCAACCCGTCCGCGAACGCGCTCGGCGCCACCGCCGCCAGCAGCGGGAGCTTGGTGAACTCCTCAAGTTCGTCCGGGGAGCGAAGGCGCCGGTCGGCGCTGTCGAGGAGCATCACCGCTGCTGCGGCGAGCAGGATCCCGATGACCAGGCCAAGCTCCACCGTTCTCCGCACGTGTGGACCCGTGGGGGTGGCATTCGGGGTCGCCTTCTGCAGTTGCGTGATCCCGTTGACGGGCGCGTCGAGTGCTGTCTGGGCGGAGAGCAACTGTTGGCGCAAGGAGGCGTAGTTCGGATTGGTCGGATTGATCCGTGAGAGCTCACCCTTCAGGGTGGAGATCGCACGGCCGATGTCTCCGCGTGTCACCTCGTTCTCGTTGACGTTCAATGCCTGTGCGAACGCGTTGGCGATGGCGGCCGCCTGGGTGGGACTGGTCGCCGTCGCGCTGATGGTGATGTAGTTCGTCGTCGGATCCGCGGTGGCGGAGACATCGCCGACGATGTTCGCGCCGTTGACCGGAGGCTTCATCAGCTGTCCGGCGACCATGGCGATCGGACTCGTCGTCACCAACCGGGCGATCGCGTTGATGTTGCCGGCGGCGTAGACAGAGTTCCCGTTGGGGAGCGTGAAGTTCTGGAAGGTGGGCGGTGCGGTGAAGGCGATCAGCGTGCTCGCGGCATACGTCTTTGGCTTCCCTCGCTCGAGCAGGTAGGCGACCGCAGGGGCCCCGACGACGAGCACCAGGATCAGCAGCTTCCAGCGCCAGATGGTGCGCAGGTAGGCTCGGATGTCCCGGTGGCCGGTGAATTCAGGCATCAGGTGGTTCCTCTGCGGGTGGTCGCCATGGGTGGGTCATCGGCGTTGGTCTCCGGTAGCTTAAGCGGTGACCGGCTCGAGCGCCGCCGCCATGCGGTCCGGCGTCGCGATCGCCCCCGGAGGTTCGGCAGAGGGATGCTGTCTCCCTCGCGCGGCCTCTCGGAGGATCGCCATCGCGCAGATCCCGAGCGTCACCAGGTGCGATCGGTAGCGAAAGCCCGTTCCCGCATTGCCGACGGTGACGGCGTAGGCGACCATGCTGAAGAGGGCGGGGTAGAGCAGCGGCCCCGCTCGCCCGAAGACCTCGCCGCGGTTGATCCAGCCGTAACGGACCAGCAGAATGAGGATCGCATACGCGAACAGCGTCCCGATCGAACCGAACATCTGGCTCGTGTCATGGAGCTGCCAGGGGTAGGGCTGCAGCAGCAGCTCTTCGATCTTGATGGGCAGGCTCGTGATGACCGCGCCGCGCGAGGAGACGTTGACCGACTCGAGCGCGAGGTTGGAGCCATTTGCAGCTCCCGTGCCGCCCTGACCCGCGCCCGCCGCGTTCGCCGCCTGGGAAGCCTGCAGCCGCTTGAGGTTCTTCCCCCCTGTGGCGGCGAGGACGGTCGGCGCGGCCAGCATCCCGGCGATGACGATCGCGTAGACGAGCGTGACGGCGGTGCCCTTGCGCTGTATGTTGCGCAGCGAGGCGTGGAGGATCAGCATGACGCATCCTCCCGCCAGGAACCATCCCGCGTAGCTGCGCGTTTCGATCCCGATCAGGCAGCCGATCGCGACGATCACGATGCCGCGAAGATCGAGGCGCTTCCAGATCCAGACTCCGCCGAACGCGACCACGCCGGCCGCGAGTTCCATCAACGGTTCCTTGTGGATCTCGGTGTTGAAGAAGACGTTCGAGGGTTCGAAGGCGATCAGCCACGCGGCGAGGCGCGCCGCCCTCGGACCCCCGAGGTCATAGGTGGCGGCGAGCATGAAGACGTAGCCGAGCAGCGCGATGCCGGCCTGCGTCACCCGGATGCCCGTGACGTTGATGAAGCCGAGCTTGATCTGCAGTGCGAAGAGCACGGTCTGCAGCTGGTAGATCCCGTGCGGTAGATCGCCATGACCGAGTGGTTGAGCAGCCAGTCCCTGCGCGAAGGTCAGAAACGTGATCTCGTCTCCGCCTCGCAGGGAGGAGCCGATGCCGGTCGCGTTGATCGCGACGACGCCGAGGAGCCGTATGGCGAACGCCACCATCAGGGCTTTGCCGATGATCCCGAACCCGGGGCGGACTCGGCTGAGGCGCAGCACCATGTAGATGAGCACGACCCCGACGAACAGGATCGTGATGAGGACGCCGGCAGCCGGATCCGATGCGGGGATCGTCATGGGTTCGGTATCGGAAGCGAATCGACCGCGCGTTAGCGCGCGACTTCTCCGCGGGAAGCGCCGTCTGGCGATGCCGCCCGCATGGCCACGAGTTCATCGTAGAGCGCCGCATGATCCGAGACAAGACGCTCGAGCGTGTAGCGGGACGTGACATGGGCCCGGCCAGCGGTCCCGGCGGCGGCCCGGAGGTTCTGATCGCGCAGTAGCCTCAGGACGGCATCCGCCAACCGCTCGACCTGAGGCGGTGGCGCGATCCATCCGCTCTCGCCGACTCGCACCACGGACCGCACGCCACCCACGTCGGTGGCCACCACGGGGACGGCGGCGGCCTGCGCCTCGATCAGACTGACGGGGGTGCCCTCGTTGTCTGAGGTGAGCATCACGACGTCACTGGCAAAGCAGACGTCGGCGATGTCCCGCCGGAATCCGGCCCAGATGAGCCGATCACCCAGGGCGAAGGCATCGGCGCTTGCCATCAGTTGGGCTCGCAGTTCTCCGTCGCCGACGATGACGAACCGGGCGTCGCAGGATTCGGACACCCGTCGAGCCACGGCCAGAAAGCGGTCCACGCGCTTGATCGGGACGAGGCGCGCGATCAGCGTGACCACGGGTTCCTCCTCGCCGACGCCCCACTGGTCACGGATCTCCCGGCGGCGCTCCCGCCGCTCGGCGTCCATGGTGAAGCTCGAGAGGTCGAAGCCGAGCGGCATGACCCGGAACTTCGAGCTGGGCGCGACGCCGAGCGCGATCAGCTCGTCGCGCACCTCCGGCGAGACGGCCAGCAGCACATCGCTGCCGCGCGCCAGGATCTTCTCGATCAGGCGATACACCCCGGCGGTCCGCGGCGAGAAGTAGCCCGTCAGGGAATGCCCGTGGTAGGTGTGGATGACCACCGGTCGCCACCGTGGCAGCGGGAAGGCGATGAGCACGGCAACACGCCCGAGCGTGCCGCCCTTCGCGGCGTGGGTGTGCACGATCTGGGGTCGGTCGCGCCAGAGCAACAGGACCACGCGCAGGAGGGCGAGCAGGTCACCGGCACCCGGGTCGCGCCGCATCGATGGGATCAGCGTCGGAACGACGCCGCGCTCGGCTGCCAGGTAGTCCATGTTGCCCTCATCGGGATCCTCGGCACCCCGCACCAGGCGGGTCCGGTAGCCGAACGCCTCGAGTTCGCGGGTGAGCGTGATGGTCTGTATCGCAGGTCCGCCGATGTTCAGGCGGGCGATGAGGCGCATGATGCGGATGGGGCGGGTGCCGTTCAGCATGGTGCTGCTTGATACTGCACCACCGTGACAGACGAGTTGCCGCAGACGACGGTCGTGATCCCGGTCTGGGACTCGTACGTGGGCCAGCGGCTCATCGACGCCGTCACGAGTGTGACCGGACAGGACCCGGCGCCCCTTGTCCTGCTGGTGGATAACGCCTCCGGGGTCCCTCTTCCGCAGATTCCCGGAGTGAGCCTCGTTCGCACCGGTGAACGCGTGTCAGTGGGGGCGGCCCGAAATCTGGGCCTCAGCCTCGTGACCACACCGACGGTGGTGTTCTGGGATGCGGACGATCTGATGCTGCCCGGGACGCTCTCCGTTCTCCAGGAGGGCCTGGCGCGCGAGCCCGATCTGGTCGCCTTTGGCGCGGCGATCATCGAGGATCCGTCCGGCGAACGGCACCGGTGGCCGCGTCGGTGGGTGGCTCACCTGATTCCACACCGGTTCCTGTTTGCGCTGGTTCACACGGTCTGGTCGATGTTTCCCACCACCGGCGCGACGGCGATGCGCACGGAGGTGGTGCGCGCCTGCGGCGGGTTCGGAGACGCGAACAGTGGCGAGGATTGGTCTCTCGGGGCTGCGCTGGTCTGGCGGGGTCGCGTCGGCTGGACGGAACGCCCCGGCCGGCGTTACCTGCAGCACGAGGGCTCTGCCTGGGGCCTCTATGGAAGCCCCGTGCATCAGCTCGAGAACGCGCGAGCGGTCCGGCGGCGCTTGGCCACCGACCCAGAGCTCCCGGGCTGGGCCCACTCCCTGGTGCCACTGCTCGGGATGCTGCAGATGCTCGCCGTCGCGGCCCACGCGGCCGCAGCGGCCGTCAGGCGCCGGGCGCGCCCGGGTCCCGCTGACGGATCAGCCTGAGCACACCGGCCGTGACCGCGGCGCCGAGTCCAAACGCGAGCAGCAGCGGCAGGAACACGCCGATCCCACCCGCGTCGGAGCCGCCCAGCACGCGCCAGACGCCACCGGCGGCCGAGTCGCCGGAGGCCGCGGTGAGCGTGGCGGTCCGCGTCGCCGGGACGGTGCCGCCCAATCCGTGATGGGGCACGGTCACGCTCGGAGCGGTGGCCTGAGCGAACTGAGCCGCGGCGGCCCCGGACTTCCCGAGCTTGGCGAGCTTGCGCACGCCCAGCCGACCCAGGCCGACGTGCGAGATCTGTGCGGCGGTCGGGTTGCCGCCGCCCATGGCGGGCGTCTGGGTGTTCCCGCCGGCGGTGGGGACGATCTCCGAGTACTCGCTCGTGCCGGCCTTGCCGGGTGGTGCGTACACCTTCACCTTCCCCGCCTGGGCCGGGGCGGCGAGGATGAGCGTGGCGCCGCAGACGACCAGGCTCGGGCGGATCAGCCGCATCAGCCGATCATAGGTGGGGGTGCAACTCCGCTCGGTCATCCGATGAAGTAGGTCGAGGTGGGATAGAGGGCATGGGCGCGCCGGTAGTCCCGCAGGGCGCGTCCCGGCTGGTCGGCCTCGGTGGCGATGCGTGAGGCCGTCATCCACAGGGTGTAGTTGTCGGGCTCATGGCGGATCGCGGCGGCGATCTGCCGCGACGCGGCGGGGATGTCGTCGGCCTGCTCGTAGACGAGCGCCCGCTGCAGGTACGGCGAGGCGGCGCTCGGCTCGATCGCCTGGGCCGTGTTGGCGTCGGCGAGCGCTCGGGCGAGGTGACCGCCCGCGGCGGCCGCCTGGCTCGAGCGGAGCGCGACCGTGCTGGCGAGCGGGATGAGGATCAGGACGGCGGCGAGGATCGACGCCCCAGCCAGACCGGCTCGGAGGGCGGCGGGCCTCGCGCGCGCTGTCCAGCGCCGCCGGGCTCCGGCCTGCACAGCGGAGCGGGGGAGGCGGTCCGGGAGCAGGGTGACCGCGCCCAGCAGCAGCGCGACCATCGGGACCACGCCGATCTGCCACACCCAGTCGAAGGAGGCGGCGGCGCAGAAGGAGAGGACCCCGGCCGTGGCGGTGGCGATCAGGGCGCCGTGGTCTCCCGGAGTCCGCAGCGCCCGCACCGCGCCGCCGACACCGACCAGCGCGAAGAAGCCGATGAGCAGCGCCGCCCCGACCGCTCCGGTCTCGGCGAGCGTCTCGAACCAGAGAGAGTGCGCGTTCAGGATGTACTCGGCGTGGGTTGTGTGCCGCTCCCAGTAGAACCGGAACGTCCCGGAGCCGATGCCATGAAGCGGTGAGCTCGAGAAGGCCTGCCACGCCACCTGCCAGTACTGGTAGCGGTGGCTGCCGGCGAGCGAGAGCAACCGGAAGTACTGGTTGGAGTGGGTCGTCGGTTGCCAGAGCTTGAAGTCGTGCCAGAGCCTGCCGGCGGTGCCGCCGAGGACGACGCCGACGATCAACGCCACCGCCAGAACGAGGATCGCGGCGCTGATCGCCCGCGCGCTGCGGCGGGACACGAAGAGCCAGCCCGGGCGGCTTCTGCGCCGCATCGCGAACTGCAACGCCGCCTGCACCACCGCCGTCGCCGCCATCACGATGACGATCAGCACGAGCATCGAATGCCGCTGGCCGGCCGGCGCGGCCGCCACCGAATCTCGCAGCGCCGGACGGTGCAGCAGCGCGACCATCAGGACCGCGATGCCCGCGGCGGCCAGGGCGAGCACCGGCAGCCGCGGGATTCGGTTGGGGATGAGGGCGATGAGCGCGATGGTCCCCACGGCCGCGGCGAGGAGCCCGCCGCGGGAGACCGTCATGGCGAGGCAGAGCAGAACCGGGAGGATCGCCGCGGCGGCGATCGCGCGGCCGGCGAGCGTGCGCGCACTCGTGGCCATGTAGAGGACGAGCGGCAGGCCGAGCGCCGCATACTCCCCGACACCGTCGGCGTAGTCGAACGGGTAGCTCAGCCGCGCCGTCGCGTAGAAGCTGCGCGCCGTGTCGGCCGGGAACAGCCCTGGTGTCAGCTTCGAGAGGACGGCCACGCCCGAGACGACGGCGATGCCGCAGCCGAGACCGTTGACAAGGGCGCGAGCGCTCCGCAGGGAGAGCGCGCAGAGCGCGAGCAGGAAGACGCCGAGGTAGGTGGAGAGCCGGCACACCTCGTCGAGCGTCAGCTCGTGGCTGCTGGACCAGCGCAGCCCGATCCACGTCCACACCAGGAAGCCCCCGAGCAGCGAGACGGCGATCCAACCGGCGCGGGGGGCCCGCGCATGGGGGAGCACACCGATCAGGGCGCCGAGCAGGACGAACCACCAGATGATCAGCCCGATCTCACTGCGAACGACGATGTCGTACCCGCCGCCGGAGAGCCCGAGGTAGACGCTGAGCACCAGCGCGCCGCCCCAGGCCGCCACGCTACGGAACCGGTCTGCGGTCACGCCGCCATACCGCGCCAGGGGCCGGCCCGCCGCCGGGGGCGCTGTGGTCACCTCAGCCATGCGAAAGGAAAACGGCGCATTTCGGCGGAACTTGATGGTAGAGTGCCGCGAGTCCTGCTACTCGCAGGGGCAAAACGACACGCGTTTGGGACTCCATCGCAGGGGGTTTGACATTGCGGAAAGCCATTTCGACCGTTGCGGTCGCATGTGCGCTGGTGGCCGGAGCCTCGGGCGTTGCCTCGGCGAGCCAGACTGGGCATGCGACCCAGTCGACGCACGTCGCCACGCGGCGCTGCAACACCAGGTACACGGCGGCGTGCACCGCGCCGAAGATCAAGACGAAGCCTGTGAGCGCCAAGTGCGTGAGCACCGGCCATACCCTCACCCTGCCGTCGATGACGTTCACGTCGAACGCGGGCCTGCGCAGGATCCAGGTGCAGGTCGGCGGTCGCACGATCAAGCTCGTCACCTTCCGGGGCCAGGGCAAGACGCAGTACCGGCTGAACGGGCTCACGCTGTCGACCGCCGGTCTCGGCGTCGGCGGGCATCCCGTTGTGGTCAAGGTCATGGACATTCGTGGCCGCACGGCGACCAAGACCCTTCGGTTCGCGGTGTGCGTCTCGACACCGGTCTTCACCGGCTGACATGAACGTGGCGCCCGTCGTTCGGCGCGCTCGTGCAGGATCCAAGGGCCGCGCGCTCCAGCGCGCGGCCCGTTTTGTTGTCCTCAGCGGCCTGGTGACCGCGTGGACGGCGGGAGCGGCGACGGCGACGCCCCCCTACAACATCAAGCCCCCGCCCCCGAAGCCGGGCCGCTACGACGTGGCGACCACGGTCGCCATCGCGGAGGTCGCCACCTGGATCCGGCGGGCTCCCAGCCTCACGTCGGGAGAGGTGAAGCGGCTCGTGTTCTACACGCCGGACCGCGAGGCGCTCCAGACCTACCGGATCATCACCAGGCGGTCGATCCGCGTTCGGGTGTCTCGCTACCGCTACCGCTACCACTTCCGCTACCGATACCGCACGACCGTCTGGGACCAGATCGACGTTCCCGGCCGGCCGAACGGTCAGACGGGGTGGGTGGAGCAGTCCTGGATCGGCTCCGAGCAGACCTCGCACACGCTGATCGTGGTGAGCCAGAAGGCGGAGCACATCTGGGTCTATCGCTACGGCAAGCTGATCTTCAACGCGCCGGCGGGAACCGGCAACGTCGCGAACAAGACGAACACGCCGACGGGCCACTTCTGGATCGCCGAGGCGTTCCCCTCCACGGACCCGTTCTACGGCCCGTGGGCCTTCGGCACGACGGATTACGCCCGGGACACGGAGTTTCCGGACGGCTCGATCGTCGGCATCCATGGCACGAACGAGCCGTGGCTCATCCCCGGTGATCCGTCGCACGGCTGCGTTCGCCTGAAGAACCCCGACATCCTGAAGCTGAAGCGCCTCGTCGGCATCGGCACCGCCGTGTGGATCCAGTGACCTGCGGACGCAGCTAGTGTCCTGCGGCTTAAGTTAGTTGACAGTTTGGGTGGAGGTCCGGACAATGGTCTATGCCTTCATCCATGCTTGTTGTCAACGATCGCGACCGGGCGACATTGGAGTCGTGGACGAGGTCCTCGACGGTGTCAGCCG
>DAIDJO010000027.1 GCA_027451345.1 Solirubrobacterales bacterium | reverse complement strand
CGAGCCCGTGTTCGCGCACACCAAACACAACCGGCTGATCACCAGGTTCCATCGAAGAGGCAGGATCGCGGTGCGGACCGAATGGCGGCTACTGATGGCCACCCACAACCTCACCAAGCTCCACCGCCACCAACTCGCCGCAGCCTGAACAAGGGCGCGACGGTTCACAACTCGACGGCGATCACGTCACTGCCGACCGCCACCTTCCAGCCGAGGAGTTTTGCGACAGCCTCGCGACTAAAAGTCACTCTCGCCAGCGACCGCGGCCTGTGAAGCGACAACGATCGGACCGACCGTTCATCAACCGCCCGTGACGGGCCGATCGTGATGCTGTGGCGTCCACGCCGGATCACGGGCGGACCTGGTCAGGCTGATCTGCCCGCGGCGAGCTCGAGCGGCACGACGTAGCCGCCGCCGCGGCCGCGAAGCCCGCGGCGCAGCCAACGGTTGACCTCACCAAGGTGCGCGTGCTCGAGCCCTCCGGTGTGTGCGATCAGGCGCTCCGCCTCAAACGTCATCTCCGTCATGTGCCCGACCACGCTCCGACTTGCAGTCCGCGCGACGCGAACACCTCCCGGGTCGGTGGGGCCGAGCGCCGTCCCGGCGAGACCTTCGGACGCAAGCGCATCAACGACGAGACCCGCGACGAACACTCCAAGATGATCGAGTTGCCCCACCCGCACATCGGCGGCCAGCACCGGGAACAGCGTGTCGGCATGAACGAGCAGCAGGCACTTGCGGCGCTGGACAATGAACACGTTGGCGTACCAGTCATCGACCCCCGCCTCAGCCTCGACCAGCACCCCCGAACGAGCCCCCATCAGCTTCAGGAGACGTGCGGTACAGCGCAACAGCACGCCGACCACCGTACCGCCTCGAGGCGCACCGCCGACCGCGATTCCGGACTTAAACACCGGACTCAAACCAGCGACCAGCAGCCAACCCACCGCCATCAAAACAAGGAAAGCCCCGATCCACGGGGCCTTTCTTGAGTGGGCCGTGCAGGAATCGAACCTGCAACCTTGAGATTAAGAGCGCTACGCGCGAACCTGCAACGCCGCCGACCACCGCGACGCAGCTCCGCCGTGTTGGACGCTGCCGCACGGATCGGCACACGTTGACAAGGAGACCGCGAGTACTTCGGCGCCGTTAAGTACCAGTCCGTTTGGTACCCACGTGTGGTACCCACGCTTGTCGCAAGCTCGCCCTCCAGTCCGGACAGGCCTCAAAAACTAGCTATTACCAGGCATTCCTGGATGGGCGGTGAGGGGCTCGAACCCCCGACATCCTGCGTGTAAAGCAGGCGCTCTACCAGCTGAGCTAACCGCCCGTGCTGACGGGGCGTCCGACGCGGAGGCTACCCCAGCTCGTGTTCCGAGCCATCGCCTCCCCAGGCGATGTGGAAGCTTCCGTCGCGATCGATGCGCCGGTAGGTGTGGGCGCCGAACAGGTCGCGCAGCCCCTGGATCAGGCTCGCCGGACCGCGGGCCCGGCGGTACCCGTCGTAATAGGCGAGCGAGGAGGAGAAGGCGGGCGTGGGGATCCCGAGCTCCGCCGAGCGGGCCACGACCCGGCGCCACGGTTCCTGCGCACGCTCGAGCGCCTGGGCGAAGAACTCCGCGAGCATCAGGTTCGCCAGGTTCGGCTCGGCGTCATAGGCCTCGCGGATCCGGTCCAGGAAGCGCGCGCGGATGATGCAACCACCGCGCCAGATCGTGGCCATCGCCCCGAGGTCGAGCTGCCAGCCCTCCGCCTCGGACGCCGCCGCCATCTGCGCGAAACCCTGCGCGTAGGACACGATCTTCGACGCGTAGAGGGCGTGGCCGAGGTCCTCGGCCAGGCTGGCGTCGGCGCCGCCCGCGCGACCGGTGGGGCCCGCGAGCCGGTCGGCGGCGGCGACCCGCTCGTCCTTCAGCGCGCTCAGCGTCCGCGCGAACACGGCCTCGGTGATCCCGGTGAGCGCCACCCCGCGTTCGAGGGCGTCCTGCGCGGTCCAGCGGCCGGTGCCCTTCTGGCCCGCCGAGTCGAGGATCACGTCGACGAGCGGCCGCCCGGTGGCCTCGTCGGTCTTGGCGAGCACGCGGGCCGAGATCTCGATCAGGAACGACTCGAGCTCCGACTCGTTCCAGCGCTCGAACTGCCGGGCGATCTCGGGCACCTCGAGCCCGGCGCCGTGGCGCAGCAGGTCGTAGCTTTCGGCGATCAGCTGCATGTCGGCGTACTCGATGCCGTTGTGCACCATCTTCACGTAGTGCCCGGCCCCGTCGGGACCGACGTAGGTGCAGCACGGGGTGCCGTCCACCTGGGCGGCGATCGCCTCGAAGATCGGCCGCACCGACTCCTCGTACGGCGCGCGGTCGCCACCCGGCATGATGCTCGGGCCGTTCAGCGCGCCCTCCTCGCCCCCGGAGACGCCGGAGCCGATGAAGTGCACGCCGTGGGCGCCGACCGCCTCGTGCCGGCGCTGCGTGTCGCGGAAGTTCGCGTTGCCGCCGTCGATCAGGATGTCCCCCGCCTCGAGGTGGGGGAGGATCTCCTCGATCACCGCGTCGGTTGCGGCGCCGGCCTGGACCATGATCATCAGCACGCGCGGCCGCGCGAGCGCCCCCACCCACCCGGCGATGGAGTCGTGCGCGCTGAGCGGGCCCTCGGCGCCGTGCTCGGCCATGAACGTCTCGGTGCGGCTCGTCGTCCGGTTGTGGACGGCGACGGGGATGTCGTGGTGGGCGACGTTGCGCGCGAGGTTCGCCCCCATTGTCGCCAGGCCGGTGAGGCCGAAATGCGGTTGCGAGGTCATGCCGCCAGCCTACAGCCCGGCGACCGTCTTCTCCTGGTGTCCGCCGAACTGCTTGCGCATCGCCGACAGCAGCTTGTTGCCGTAATCCGCGGGGCCGCGCGAGCTGAAGCGGTTGAACAGCGCGGCGGAGATCACGTGCGCCGGCACGCCCTCGTCGACCGCCGCCTCGACCGTCCAGCGCCCCTCCCCGGAATCCGAGACGCGCCCGGTGAACTCGGCCAGCTCCGGCGACTCCACGAGCGCGGCGGCGGTCAGGTCGAGCAGCCATGAGGCGACGACGCTGCCGCGTCGCCAGACCTCGGCGACGGCCTGGATGTCGATGTCGTAAGCGTAGTTGCGCTCGGCGCCCGTCACCGGCGCGGTCTCCGCGTCCTTCTCCTGCAGTGAGGTGCCGAAGTTCGCGTGGTGCAGGATGTTGAGTCCCTCGGCGTAGGCGGCCATCAGCCCGTACTCGATGCCGTTGTGCACCATCTTCACGAAGTGCCCGGCCCCCGCCGGCCCGCAGTGCAGATACCCCTGCTCGGCCGTGACCGGCTCCCCGGTGCGACCCGGCGTGCGCTCGACGTCACCGACGCCCGGGGCGAGCGACTTGAAGATCGGGTCGAGCAGGCCGACCGCCTCCTCGGTGCCGCCGATCATCAGGCAGTACCCACGCTCCAGGCCGAACACCCCGCCACTGGTGCCCACGTCGACGTAGTGGATCCCGCGCGGCTCGAGGTGCTCGGCCCGCGTGAGGTCGTCGCGGTAGTAGCTGTTGCCTCCATCGATCAGGACGTCACCGGGCGAGACGAGCTCGGCGAGCTGGCCGATCGTCTCGTCGGTGAAGGCGGCCGGCACCATCGTCCAGATCGCCCGTGGCGGCCGGAGTTTGGCCACCATGTCCTCGAGCGACGTCGCGGCGGTGGCGCCCGTCTCCTGCGCCAGCGCGGCGATCGCCTCAGCCGACACGTCGTAGACGACGAGCTCGTGTCCGTCGCGGACGAGCCGGCGCACCATGTTGGCTCCCATGCGCCCGAGTCCGACCATTCCCAGCTGCATGCCTACGCCTCCTCGGTGTCGTGTCGTTCCGCCAGCTTATTGATCGCTTCCCGGCTCGGGCGCACCGGTACCGACGAGATCCTGGATCGAGGGGCACCCGGCCGCCCAGGTTCGTCGCGCGAGTTCGAGGTTGACGCTCCGCGCCCACGCCGGGCCCCCGTAGACCAGACCGGTGTACACCTGCACGAGCGTCGCGCCGGCCAGGACGCGCTCCCACACGTCCTGCGCCGACTCGATCCCCCCGACCGAGATCAGCACGAGCCGGTCGCTGACCCGGCCGCGCAGCCGCCGGAGCACCTCGAGCGAGCGCGCGCTCAGCGGGGCGCCCGAGATGCCCCCACCCTCCGCCCAAGCCAAGCGTGCCACCTCTCGGGGGTTCGTCCGCAGACCCTCGCGCCGCAGTGTCGTGTTCGTCGCCACGATCCCGGCCAGGCCGGTCTCGACGGCGAGGTCCGCGACGGCGTCGAGGTCCTCGCCGTCCATGTCGGGGCTGATCTTCACGAGCACGGGTCGCTCCCCGACCGCGTCGCGCACCGCCTCGATCAGCGGCCGCAGGTGCCCGACGGCCTGCAGGTCGCGCAGGCCCGGGGTGTTCGGCGAGCTGACGTTCAGCACGAGGTAGTCGGCGTGGGGCGCCACCGCGGTCGCCGCCGCCACATAGTCGGCCGCCGCCCGTTCGAGCTCGGTCTCCCGGTTCTTGCCCACATTCGCGCCGACGATCACCGGTGAGCGCCGCGTGGCGAGGCGCCTCGCCGCTGCTTCGGCGCCCTGGTTTGGAAAGCCCATGCGGTTCAGCAGGGCGCGGTCGCCGGGGAGCCGTGCCAGGATCGGCGGTGGGTTGGCCGCCTGCGCGCGGGGCGTGAGGGTGCCGACCTCGACGAACCCGAACCCGAGCGCGCCGAGTCCGTCCACGTGCTGGGCGTCCTTGTCGAGCCCGGCCGCCACCCCGAGCGGCGAGGGGAACGTGCGCCCCAGGGCGCGCACGCGGATCAGCTCGTCGTCGATGTGGGTGAGGCGCCGCAGCAACCCGACCGACCCGGGGAGGCGCGTGACCGCGTCGAGCGAACCGAGCGCGAGGGCATGTGCCCGCTCGGGTGGCAGGCGCGTGAGGACGGTGTCAAAGAGGGTGCGGTAGGTCGAGGTCATCGCGCCGCGACGACGTCGAGGAAGCGGGCGCAGATTCCCTGGCCCAGCTCGTGCCATTCGGCGAGGCGAGGCGACGTTTCGCGGGCGATCGCGACCGGGTCGATGCCCTCGCGCACGGCGTCCTCGTCGAGCGTGTGGTTGTCGAGCCAGTGCTGGAAGTCCTCCGCCGTCACCTCGGCGTGGAACTGCAGGCCCCAGGCGCGGGCGCCGATTCGGAACGCCTGCAGGCAGCTGTCGCTCCGGGCCAGCGCGGTGGCGCCCGGCGGCGCCTCGACGGCGTAGCTGTGCCACTCGAGCGCCTCGAAGGTCTCCCCGATCGGGCCCAGGAGCGGGTCCTCGGCTCCGTCCTGGGTCAGGCGCACCTCACACCAGCCAATCTCCGGATGGGCGAGATGGTGCGCGCGCACCCCGGCGCACTCGGCGAGCAGCTCCGACCCGAGGCAGATGCCGAGCACGGGCACGTCGGCGGCGAGCGCACCGGCGAGCAGCGCCCGCTCCGTCACGATCCACGGGAAGCGGTCGTCCTGGTGGGGATGGGCGGAGCCGCCGAAGCTGAGCACGGCGTCGTAGGCGGCCGGGTCGCTCGGGACGCGTGTCTGTTCGGCGGGCAGCCAGAGCTCGACCTCCGCTCCCGCGCCGGTGAGCACGTCGGCGAAGACCCCGGGGCCGGCGTCGGCCTCGTGGACGATCGTCAGGACACGCATCGGAAGCGGGACGATAGGGCAAAGGATCGGTGGCCGGTCCGTTCACCACCGCCCGGTGTCACAAAAAATTCACCATTTGCCTTGCATCGGCTCGCCACTTCGGTTACGGTGGGCGAGCGGTAACAACCGACGAGGTTTCCCATGACGACGCTCACCACGCACAAGCTCAACGTGAATACGCCAACCGGCTGCGGACGGCAGCTGCGTCGCGCTGCGTCGTCGCTGACCGCAATCGAAGCCGGTTTCACGGATGGATCCCTCGCTGTGAGGTGCAGGCGCTGAGTTCAGCGCACATCAACCGATTCAGCGAGGGCGGACCCCACAGGGGCCGCCCTTTTTTGTTGCCCAGATCGACCGACCAGGTGCCATGAACAGGATCCAGACGCACGACCGGGCCCGATGAGCTAGCCCGCCCGCCGACCCCAACCAAGTACCCAAGCAGTGCCGGACGGCCCGCCCCCAGAGCGTGTGGATGACACGTCCTGTAACGAGTCACTGCACTGTGCCCATTGACTGACACGAACCAGAGAGGAACCGTATGTTGACTCGCACGTTGACCGCGAGCGTGTTGCCCCGCCAGGGGCGATGGCGCGCGGTCCTGCCCGGTCTGAGATCGCTACGCGTGCGCCTGGCCGTCGGCGGGTGGCGGTCGCTGCTGATCCAGGAGCGCAGCGCCGAGGCGCGGGCTCGCTGCACACGCCGCCACGGATACGGACGGCGCGCATGATCGAGCACGCCTGCGGACTCAACGATGCGGCGCTCGAGGCCATCGCCGGCCTCGAGCGCCGGGTCATCGCCAGCGACGGTGGGCGGCTGAAGCTCGAGTGGGGTGTCCTGCGCAGCCGCCCGAGCGATCAGGTTCGGGATCTGCTCTGGTGGGAGGACGGGCGCCTGCTCGGCTTCGCCGGCCTCTACGGCTTCAACTGGCAGTGGCTCGAGGTCACCGGCATGGTCGATCCTGACGCGCGGGGTCGCGGGATCGCACGCGCCCTGTGGGAGGCGGCGCTGCCGCTCTGCCACGCCCATGGCGCGGAGCGCCTGCTGATGGTCGTGCCGCGCCATTCCCGGCCCGGTGCGGGGCTGGCCCGGAGCCTCGGCCTCGCTCTGCACCACTCCGAGCACGCGCTGCGCCTGTCCGCCGCACCCGCGCCCGGGCCGGCGGAGCCATCGGCGGAGGCGGAGATCGAGCTGCGCACCGCGACCCTGGCCGACATTCCGGTGCTCTCACACCTCTTCGACGACGGCTTCCATGACGGCGGCCACGTCGACCCGGGCCGGCTCACCCGCGAGGGCACCCGCACCATGCTGATCCTGCGGGGCGGCGAACCGGTCGGGACGATCGCCGCCGCCCACCACGGCGACCGCGGCTCGATCTACGGCTTCGTGGTCGAGACGCGGTGGCGCGGGCAGGGCATCGGCGGGATCGCGCTGCGCCGCGTCTGCGCGGAGCTGTTCGCCGCCGGCGCCACCCACGTGGAGCTCGAGGTCGAGGTCGAGAACGAGGGGGCGCTGGGGCTCTACACCCAGCTCGGGTTCGAGCCGCTCACCACCGAGGACTACTACGAGCTGCGCCCTACGCCGGCGGCGCCACGTCCCACTCGACCGCGGACATCCGCGCCAGGGCGCGGATGAGCGACTGGGTGCCGTCCCGGCCGCCCCCCTGAGCCCGCACCGCGACGTAGAGCTCGTGCGCGAGCGCGAGCCCCGGCAGCGCGAGGTTCATGCGCCTGGCCTCCTCGAGCGCGATCTCCATGTCCTTGAGGAAGTGCTCCACCATGAAGCCGGGGGCGTAATCCCCCCGCAGGATCCTGGGCGCGTAGTTGCTGAGCGACCAGGACCCGGCGGCGCCGCCGGCCACCGCCTCGAGCACCGTCTCGGGGTTGAGCCCCGCCCGGTGGGCGTAGAGCAGCGCCTCGCAGACGCCGACCATCCCGGTGGCGATCAGCGTCTGGTTGACCATCTTCGTGTGCTGCCCGGCCCCGGCGGGCCCCTGGTGGATGATCGTCCGGCCCATCACCTCGAGCAGTGGCCGCACCTGCGCGAGCACGTCCGGATCGCCGCCGACCATGATCGAGAGGGTCGCGTTGCGGGCGCCGACGTCGCCGCCGGACACCGGCGCGTCGAGGCTGCTGGCGCCGTTGCCGCGCGCCGCCGCGTCAATCTCCTTCGCCAGGGACGGCTGGCTCGTGGTCATGTCGACGATCACGAGGCCGGGGCGGGCCGCGACCATCACCCCGTCGCGGCCGAGGATCACCTCCCGCACGTCCGCCGGATAGCCGACCATCGTGAACACCACATCGGCCTCCCTGGCCGCGAGCCCCGGGGTCTGGGCCCAGGCGGCGCCCCGCTCCAGGAGCGGCTCGGCCCGTTCCCGCGTCCGCGAGTACACGGTCACCGGGTATCCGGCATCGATCAGATGCCCGCACATCGACCGGCCCATCACGCCGGTGCCGATCCAGCCGATCCGCGTCGTTGTGTCGCTCGCGTTCACTCTCTTCCTTTCCGTCGTGGGTCCGGCGGCGCGGAGTCAGCGCCGAAGTTGCTGCTTGATCACCTTGCCCAGCGCGTTGCGCGGCAACTGCTCGACGACGCGCACCTCGCGCGGGCGCTTGTGCGGCGCCAGTTCCGCCGCCACGTGCGCGACGAGGGCGCGCTCGAGCCCGTCCACCGGCCCGCTCGGCACGATCCAGGCGACGATCCGTTCACCGAGGTCCGGGTCCGCCTCTCCCGTGACAGCCGCCTCGAGCACGCGCGGGTGATCGAGCAGCGCGGCCTCGACCTCGCCGGCCCCGACCTTGTACCCGCCGGTCTTGATCAGGTCGGTGGCACGGCGACCGACGATCCGCCAGTAGCCGTCCGGGTCGCGGGTGGCGAGGTCCCCGGTGTGGAACCAGCCGTCGCGCAGCACCTCGGCGGTGGCCTCCGGGCGGTTCAGGTAGCCGCTGAACAGGTTCGGCCCGCGCACGGCGATCTCACCCATCGTCTCGCCGTCGCAGGCCGCGATCTCGGCGCCCGCCTCGTCGAGCAACCGAACCTCCACGCCGGGGACGGGAACGCCGACGCGGCCCGGGCGGCGGGGGCCGTCGGCGCGCACCGTGAGGTTCATCAGCGTCTCGGTCATGCCGTAGCGCTCGAGGACCCCCTGCCCCGTGAGCCGGAGGATCCGTTCGAACTCCGGCGCGGGCAGCGGCGCCGAGCCCGAGACGAGCAGGCGGGCCCGGCGCAGGCCATCCGCCACCTCGCCGCCTCCGGGCGCCTCGGCGGCACGCCCGAGGCGGTGGTACATCGTCGGCACCCCGAACAGCATCGTCCCGCCGTCGCGCAGCACCGCGGCCGCGACCGTGGGGTCGAAGCCCCCGAGGTGCCGCACCGAGCCACCCAGGCGCAGCGGGCCGAACAGCCCGAGCACCAGTCCGTGCACATGAAAGAGCGGCAGCCCGTGCACCAGCACGTCGTCACGGGTCCACGCCCACGCCGCCGCGATCGCGTCGAGGTTCGACGCGATCGCGCGGCGTGACAGGACCACGCCCTTCGGCCGCCCCGTGGTTCCGGAGGTGTAGACGATCAGCGCCGGCCGCTCATCCTCCGCGTCCAGCTGGGCGAGCTCCCCGCCCCGCGCGGTCAGGTCGACCTCGAGCCGCCGGGGGCTCGGGTCGAGATTGGGCAGGCCGTGCTCGGGAGCGCCGATCAGCACCTCCGGCCGGCTGTCGGTGAGCACGTGCCGTAGCTCCGAGCGGCCGAGCCTCGGGTTGACCGGCACGAGGGTCGCCCCCGCGCCGAGGACCCCCACCGCCGCGACGCAGAACTCGAGCGAGGGCTCCGCCCAGACCGCCACCCGCGCGGCGCCGTCGAGCCCCCAGCCGACGGCGCCGGCAGCCTCGCGCAACTCCCCGTAGGCGAGACCCCGGCCGGCGACCGACACCGCCGGCGTTCCGTCGAGCTCTGCCACCGCGGTCAGCACCGGCGCCACACTACCGGGCACCTCTCGCCGATCACCCGGTGATCTCGCCCGGCCCTCGAGCCCACCCGAGCCGGGCCGGCCCTCGTCAGCCCGCGTTGCCGGTGGGCCCGGCCGATCCCCAGCAACGTGGTCACCGCACGTTGACCCCGATTAGCGCCCCGTTATCGCGGTCCGCCGCGCCTCAAGCGGCTCACGGCGCGAACCGATACCCACTCCCGTGCCCAGTTATGTATCGCGCGTGCGACGGGGGGCTGCGCTCGCGTGCGCCCTCCTCATCGCGCTCGCCGTGACGCTCGTCGCGTGCCCGGCCGGGGTCCCGCGCGCCGCCGCGGCCACTCCCGTCACCGGGCCGGTGCACGTCGCCTTCCTCGGCGACTCCTACACGTTCGGCGTCGGCGCCACGGCGCCGACCAACGGCTACGCCTACCTCGTCGCCCGGCACGAGCGCTGGACCGCACGCGTTGTCGGCCTGCCCGGCAGCGGCTACGTGCGCGTCGCCATCCGCGACAACAAGGACATCGCGGCGGGGCTCGCGGCGGTGATCGCCGCGCAGCCGCAGGTCGTGATCGTCGAGTGCGGCCACAACGACGCGATGCCCCGTGTCGACGACCTGCGGACCGGCGCCGCCGCCTACCGCGACCTGAGCGCCCTGCGGGCCGCGCTGCCGCACGCGACGATCGTCGTCGTCGGCCCGGTGTGGCTGGACGGGTTCCCCGACCAGCGCGCGCTGTACGTCCGCCATGCGATTCACGTCGCCCAGCGGCGGATCCCGGGGACGCTCTGGATCGACCCGATCGCCGAGCACTGGTTCACCGGGTCCTGGACGCGGCATACCGGTGACGACGCGACGATGATCAACTACGCGGCCGGCCACCCGAACAACCTGGGCTACCGGCACATGGCTCGCCGCCTCGAGGCCGACCTCCAGGCGCTCGGCGTCCACTGATCTGGATGCCGGCTCACCGCCCGAACCGGCTGGGCGCGACGTTGCGGATCGCCGGCCGGACGACCAGGCGGCACGCGGGGCTCGTGTCCGCCCTCCTCCTGCTCGGGGTGGCGACCGTGACCGCGGTGACCGGCACGGCGAGCGCCACCGCGGGCGGTGCCCGGTACTACCTTGCGCTCGGCGACTCGCTCTCCACCGGCTTTCAGCCGACCCTGCGCGGCGAGGGGATCGAGACCCACTCGGGCTACGTGGACGACATTCTCGCCCGGGAGCGGCGGGCCGCGTCCGGCCTCCAGCTGGTCGATGTCGGCTGTCCGGGCGACACGACGACGAGCCTGCGCAGCGGCATCGGCAACGACCCCCTGGCGCTGCGGTTGCACTGCGACCGCAGCGGCGGTTCGCAGCTCCAGGCCGCCCTCACGTTCCTGCGAACGCACCGCCGCGCCGGCGAGGTGCCCTTGATCACACTGGACATCGGCATCAACAACCTCAACCGCTGCGCGGCGCTGGCCGATCCGGGGCCATGCCTCCGGGCGGGCGAGGACGCCATCACCACCGACCTTCCGCGCATCCTGCGCGCGCTGCGAGCCGCCGCTCCCGCCGGTGCCACCCTCGCCGCCATGACCCTGTACGACACGTATCTCGGCAAGGTTGCCGCCGACGGCGCGACCCCCACCGCGGCACGGGCGTTCCTCGCCGCCTACCGGCAGGCGAACGCCACGATCATCGCGGATGACGCGCGCCTCGGCGTTCGCACCGCTGAGGTCGCTGGCGCCTTCCACACCGGCGACACCGGCTCGGTCGCCTGGCGCGGCCGGGCGACGCCGGCGAATCTCGCCCGAACGTGCACCCTGACCTGGGCCTGCTCACCACCGCCGATCGGCCACAACATTCATCCGGACGCCCGCGGGTACCGGGTGATCGCCCGCGCGTTCGAGCTCGCCGTCGGCCGTCTCGTCCCGTCGGCGTCGTCCCGCCAGGGGGGCACCCCGCCGAGGTCGCCGGAGGGCAGCAGCCGCGCCGGGTGACGGTCCGCCGCAGCGGCGCTCTCGAGCCGGCGGGCGTCGGGGGCGGCTCGGGCGCCGAACAGGAGCACGTTGCCGGCCCGCCGCGACCCGGAGACGAGCGCGGCGACCTGCGGGTACGCCGTGCCCAGGCCGGCGGCGATCGCGCGCGCCTCGCGCCAACCCGCCGTGTCGACGACGTTCACCACGGTGAGCGGCGCGACCCGAGCACAGTCCGCGAGAGCTTCGACGGTGACGAGGTGACGGGGAACCCGCGCGCCGAGGAACGCGTCGATCATGATCGCGTCGGCGCTCGCCGCCGCCCGTGCCGCGATGCCCACCCGTCCGTCCCGCACCCGGACGCGCAGACCAGGCTGTCGGCGCAGGCCGAGGTGCTCGCGCGCGACCGTGAGCACCCGCTCGTCGACCTCGAGCACCTCGTGGCGGGAGTCCGGATCCTCGGCCAGCAGCGCGCGGGCGAGCGTGCAGGCCGCCCCGCCGACGTGCACCACCCGCCGGGCGGCGGAGGCGCGCAGGACGAGGCGCGCCCAGCGCAGGTAGTCGAACTCGAGGTGTCGCGGATCTCCGAGGTCGACGTAGGAGGCGTCCACGTCGTCCTGGCGCAACAGCCGCCCGGCGGGACGGTCCGGGTCGCGCTGCACGACCAGGTCGCCGTCGCGGTCAACGATCAGGTGCCGAGCCATCAGGTTGATGGTGCACGGGGGACAACGGGAGGTGCGCTCCCCGGCCGCCGGCAGCGTCGACGTCGCCCCGTTTGACGCCCTGTTCCGCTGAGACCGCGGGACGGGCCCACCTCGCCCATGGCTAGGCCCGGCGCGTGGCGATGATCACCGCCATGTCGGCACGGGCGAGCAGCTCCGCGCCGATGAGCCGCGGAGTCCTCAGGAGAGCCTCACGGACGGGGTCGCCCTCCACCGGGATGCCGGGCGTGAGGTCATCCTTGACGAGGATCCCGCCCGGAGCGAGCAGGTCGATGGCGAGGTCGACCGTGTCGTCCGATACGCCACCGTCGAGGAAGATGAGGTCGAACGGCGCGCGGGCGGGAAGGAGCTGCTGCCAGCTGCCGTTGAGCACCTCGGCGCGGGTGCCTGCGAGCGCCCGCCGCGCGATGGCGAACCGCTCCGGATCCGGCTCGACCGTCACGAACGTCGCACCGGGTGCGAGCGCACCGACGATCGCCGTCGCGCCCTCACCCACGGCCGTTCCGCACTCCGCGACGCGTCCCTGCGGCTTCGTGGCCACGAGCGCCGCGAGCAGCGCCCGCACCTCGGCAACCGACGATCCGCCCTGCGTCATCCCCGCAGCCTACGACACCGGGCCCGGCCCCTTCCGCCGGATCAGTAGTCGATCAGGCTGATGTGGAGTGTGTTGCGCCCGCGCGTGACCACGACGCCCGAGACGTAGCAGCTGTTCTCCGGCTGGCTCGTCAGCGTCGGCACCAGCATGACCGCGGGGGTTCGCAGGATCCGTTGTCCGTGCGCGCCCGTCATCGCCGACTCGCTCTGGCGGGTCGGGCCGAAATGAACGAACCCGCACGACTCCTCGAAGCTCAGGTAGATCCGGCGACCGGGGTCGCCGGTCACGAGCAGTTCGACGTGGGCGCGCTGCGGCGTCGTCCCCGTGATCGACGGTCCAAGGAACCAGGTCCTCTCCCACCGCTGGGACCGCGCCTGGGTCGCGACGGTGAACCTCGGCCCGATGACGATCGCGCTGCTGTTCGCCGGAGGCGGTGAGGAGACGTCGAAGCTGGTCGTGCCCTGCGCCGCCAACACCCCGGTTGGCACCAGGAAGCCGGCGCCGCTCGCCGAGGTCTCCCGGACGTAGTCCCCCGTGACCCTGCCGTCGAGGTGCACGACGGTCGGCGCCCGGTGGGTGTGCGTCGATCCACCGCAGGCGCTCACGAGGAGCGCCGTGGCGGCGAGGCCGGCGGCCGGGGCCAACCGGCTCAGTCGCGACGGTCGACCGCGCATCGCGAGAGTATCCACGGGTGCCGCGCCGGAGTCCAGGTGAGCGCTCGGACGCGCACGCCGGCCGCAGCGTGCGATCACGGTCTGAGTCGCCCGGGCCGCGGTAGATTCCCTCGCATGAGCGCCTGGTTCGTCGCGAGCGTCCGCGAACTGCCGTGGCAGGAGAACGAGCTCGGAGCGAGCTGCGAGTTCGACGCGGAGCGCCAGCCCTTCCCGGAGTTCGGCATCAATCTGACGGCGTTGCAGCCCGGGCAACCGATGACGATGTACCACCAGGAGGCCTACCAGGAGGGCTTCCTCGTGCTCGCGGGCGAGTGCCTGCTGATCGTGGAAGGTCAGGAGATGGCGCTCCGGCAGTGGGAGTACTTCCACTGTCCGCCTGGCGTGCCCCACGCGATCCTCGGCGGCGGCGAATCGACGTCACTCGTCCTCGCCGTCGGCAACCGCGTGGGGCCCGACCGAATCCTCTATCCACGAGACGAGACGGCGCTCAGGCGCGGCGCGGGTGTCGAACGGGAGACCTCGCTCCCGTCCGAGGCCTACGCGCGCTTCACGCGCCCAGCGCCCCGCGTTCCGTTCCGGGACGCGTTCCTCCCCGGCGCCCCGGCGACCCGGGGATCCTGAGCTGCCCATCCCCGTGCCGGCGGCGAAGCCGTCACGGTCGGGTGTGATTCGCTCGCCGTTCACCGGCATGCCTGGCGCGGGAGCCGATGCGTGGTGACGATGGTCGGCCCGTGGCTCTCGAGCCGGATCACCAGGGCGGTGTCGCTCACACGCACATCGGTGGGTCGCAGGCCGGGGGGCGCGCGAAGCGGCCGGGAGACGTTGGCACGCCGGTGAGGATCAGCGAGTCGCGGCGGGGCGCTCTGGCCGAGCAGGGTGACCGACGACGGCCGCAGGACGAGCGAGTGGCCGTGCCGGGCCGGAATCTGCTGGAACTGCAGGGGGCCATCGGGCCCGGCGGCCAACGCAGGGCGTCCTGCGCGGGCTCCGGGGTGATCGTTGGGCGTGCCGAGCCGAGGCTGGGCAGCCTCGGGCTGAGCGCGTTGGTCGGCACGAGCACCCGCGCCTCGATCTGCCTGATCGACCCCAGGAGCGTGATCGTGTCTGGGTCGAGCGCCGCGCACCGCGATGCCGCGCTGGTGACCACCAGGCCGGCACTCTCGTAGTAGTACCCCCAGCCGGGCTCGAACCGGCGATCTCCTCCGTGAAAGGGAGGCGCTGATAGCGCAATCCCAACAAATACGGGCGGTTTCGCAAATCGAAATTGCCTATAGGAGCGCCACATTCAGCGAGTTTGGTAGCCAAAGTGGTAGCCATCTGCTCAGACAATTTTTGTGGTAGCCACGTGGTAGCCACGGCGTATGATCGGCTCCGTGACCACGCCGCCGGCCCTCGTCGTCCGCTCTCACAACGGCAAGCCCTACTACGAAGCGAAGTTCCGAGACGGGACCCAGCAGGTGATGCGCCGGGTTGGACCGGCGTGGCTCGAGCGGAGTTCATGCGGCCGGTGGGTACCCCGGCGAGGCCGAGTTCCGGACGGCTACTTCGACGAGCGGCGCGCTCACGTGCGGGCGGCTGAGGTCGCGGCTGCCTACCTGGCAGACGGGGCAGCGATGCGGCGTGTAGCTCAGAAGCCCGCCACCTTTCGCGAGCTTGCCTGGAGCTACATGCAGTGGTTGGCGCGTGACTACGGCGCCAAGCCGACGACGCTGCGCGATCACGCCTATAAGCTCGCTGAGCCCGGGACTGCCCACGGACGCGGCTCCGGCGTTTCCGAGGGCAGGATCATGCGTGCGCTCGGCGATCTCTCAGCCGAGGAGATCACCGCAGAGCACGTGCGACGCCTGCTCTCCTCAATGACGGCGGACGGCCTCTCCGCCCGCAATGTCAATAAGTACCGAAACCTGATCGGCGCGATCTTCAACCACGGTGTCCGGCGGGGGACAGGAAGGTTCAAGCTTGCCAACAATCCCGCGGTCGGGATTGAGCTCCGGCGTGAGCCCAAGCCTGCACCGCTGATCTACTTCTTACCCGAAGAGATCGAGGCAGTCGCCCGCGGACTTGCCGCCGGAGTTCACCGCCGGCCCGCGCCCTCGGGAACCGCCGGCGAGGAGGATCGATCACGTCAGGCTTGGCAGGACGCTCAGGATGCGGAGGCGGTTCGGCTCTCGGCCTACACGGGGCTCCGCCGAGGTGAGCTCATCGCGCTGCGTTGGAAGGACGTCGACTGGGCGGGCGCCAAGCTCACGGTGTCGCGCGCTCTCAGCGCCGGCGTGGAGGGCGCACCGAAGAGCGGCCACTTCCGCGACGTGCCGTTGTCGGACCAAGCGATGGCGGCGCTCGAGCGTCTTTCCCTTCGCGGTGACTTCACGAGCCCGGATGACCTCGTGCTCTGCAACCCGTACGGCCGCCACCTTGACGGCACGGCGCTGGGCCGCCGGTACAACCGCGCTCGAGATGCGATCGGACTGCGGCCTCTCCGCTGGCACGACCTCCGGCATACGTTCGGCTCCCTTCTTGTCGCCGCCGGCATCGACACGGTGACGGTCAAGGCTGCAATGGGTCACGAGCGGATCACGACGACCGAGCGTTACCTCCACGCACGACCCGCGACGCAGCAGGCCGCCGCCTTCACCGCCGCGTTCGCCTCTCACAATGCGCGCGAGCTCGAGCCGGTGGCATAAGCCGCGCTGCAGGAACGCGCGGCAAGACGTCTCAATGGTCGTCCGGTGATTTCTTCGTCAGCGCACCTCGAGCAGTCGCTCTCCGGCGTCGATCCTCTCAATGACCTGGTCGACCATCGGCTCGAACCATTCGAGGAGACCTCGGCGCGTCGTGTTGCCGATTCTGATCCAGACGACGACGGGTGCCGCCTGGCCCAGCGTGATCAAGTCGGGAAAGTCCTCGTCTTTGGTGACGAGCACAGCGTCGTATGCGATGGCATGACGCAGGATGTCCTCATCCTAGGCCGAAGCAGCCCCACGTCGGCCACGTGCTCAGCATCGTGACCACGAGCGGCCAGCGCCCGCGCAAGCGCCGGCGGCAGCTGGGCGTCGATTAGAAAGCGCACTCGCTACCGAGTGCCGAGAACCATGTGCCCGGCCTGGGCGGCCGCGTACTCCAGACAGGCCCTGACGTCCTCGTGCTCGAGATACGGGTAGTCAGCAAGGATCTCGGGCTCCGTCGCTCCAGCGGCAAGTAGCGACAGCACATCGGCGACCCGAACCCGTGTGCCGCGTATCGCCGGCCGGCCGTGCACCACGTCAGGATTCGTTGTAATGCGCTCCAGCAGCGACATGCGCAGAGTTTACCCCGCGCGGCGCGCCTTCCGACGGCGGAAGCGCGCCACCTGCCCTGCGCTAACGCAGGCGACGGAGCAGTCTTCCACACGCGGGTGACAGCGCTGGGACAAACCTGGACATCTCGGGACAAACAGGGACAAAGCACCGGGGTGCGTGGAGTGTGTGTCTGGTTGTCGAGTTGTCTGAGAGCGTTGGCCGGGGCCTGGGGCACGGCCTGACGACGGGCGCCATTGGCGTCGCGTGACTTCTATCGAGCGGAGCGAGATCCTCAGCGGGAGCGGAGCGGTCACTGACGCGCGGCTATCGAACTCGGTCGCCAGGGATCCCGTCGGTGCCAGTCTTTGGGAGCTGTGCGTGACGTGAAGGAACGTGAGCGGGGCTGCAGTGTCGTCAGCGCGGGCTGGATGTGGGCGACGCGCTTCTGGCGAAAGGCACGTCTGCGGAGTGTTTGACCCAAAGACCTGCATCGGTGTGGGCGCGGGTGCGCAGCCGAGGAATGGACTCGTCGTCGCGGAGTCTAGGGGGCTAGGTCTGGCGGTCGCGGGCAGGGGCGGATCTTTCAGTGCTCTTGGCAGTACGCGCGTTCTGCGGATAGCGCTGACCGGGCCAGTCACAGTGGGGTATGCGGGGTTCCGGCCACTCGCTCAACATGGCGGTTGCCGCAACTAATCAGGTAAGGCTTATCAGTCTATACTGATGATTTCTGATGCCGACCAGCTCCGCCCCGACCCCCGAACAGACCGCCGCCGAGCTGCAGGAGCTTCTGGGGGCGCTGTACCGGCGAATCCGGCAGACCAAGCAGCTGGGCGATCTGACGCTCCCGGAGACGGCGGCGCTGTCCCAACTCGGCCGCAGCGGGCCGACGACCGCTGCGGCGCTGGCCAAGCTCGAGCGGATCAGCCCGCAGTCGATCGGCACCACGCTTGCCGCCCTGGAGGCGAAGGGGCTCGTGGCGCGGGCTGCGGATCCGACTGACCGTCGGCGCGTGATCCTCTCCCTCACCCCCGCCGGCGAGGAGGTCGTTCACGCCCGCCGCAATGCCCGCGCGGAGCAGCTCACCCGCGCTGTCTCCACCCTCACCGCCGATGAGCTCGCCAAGCTCGCCGCCGCCCTCCCGGTGCTGTCCCGGATCGGCGAGGCGCTTTGAGCGCCACCGCCGAGCGTCGGGATGGCTACAAGTGGGTCGCGCTGGCGAACACCACGGCCGCCGTGTTCATGTCCCAGCTCGACGGCTCGATCATCCTGATCGCGCTGCCCGCGATCTTCGTCGGCATCCATCTCGACCCGCTGCAGCCTCAGAACATCGGCCTGCTGCTGTGGATGATCATGGGCTACAGGCTGGTGCAGGCGGTGCTGGTGGTGACGGTCGGACGCCTCGGCGACCTGTTCGGCCGGGTCCGTATCTACAACGCCGGCTTCGCGGTCTTCACGCTCGCCAGCGTCGCACTGTCGTTCGACCCGTTCCGCGGCGTGGACGGCGCGATGTGGCTGATCCTGTGGCGTTTCCCGCAGGCGTTCGGGGGCTCGATGCTGCAGGCCAATTCGGCCGCGATCCTGACCGATGCCTTCCCGGCCGAGCAGCGGGGATTCGCGCTCGGCACCAACCAGGTGGCAGGCCTGGCCGGGATGTTCATCGGCCTGGTGGCGGGGGGCGTGCTGTCGACGCTGGACTGGCGCGCGGTGTTCTGGATCAACGTGCCGGTCGGCATCTACGGGACCGTCTGGGCGTACCTGAAGCTCCGCGAGACGGGCACGCGGCCGCAAACCCGGCAGCGGATCGACTGGTGGGGCAACGTCACCTTCGCGCTCGGGCTCTCGCTGCTGCTCATCGCATCGACCTACGGCATCCAGCCCTATCACGGCCAGACGATGGGCTGGACCAACCCGTGGGTGCTGGCCGGCCTGATCGGCGGGATCGTGCTGCTGGCCCTGTTCCTCGCAATCGAGTCGAGGGTCAGAGCTCCGATGGTCGATCTCGGCCTGTTCCGGATCCGTGCCTTCTCCGCCGGCAACCTGGCGGGGCTAACGATCGCGCTGGCACGCGGCGGGCTGCAGTTCATGATCGTGATCTGGCTGCAGGGGATCTGGCTGCCTCAGCACGGCTACAGCTTCAGCCAGACGCCGCTCTGGGCCGGGATCTACATGCTCCCGCTGACCATCGGGTTCCTGATCTCGGGACCCATCTCCGGGACACTCAGCGACCGGCTCGGATCGCGGGGACTGGCGACGGCCGGCGCCGTGATCACCGGCCTGGCGTTCATCGGCCTGCTGCTGCTCCCGGTCAACTTCAGCTTCCCCGTGTTCGCGCTGCTGCTGGCCGTGCTCGGCGCCGCGACCGGCATGTTCTCCTCGCCCAACAGCTCCTCGATCATGGGCAGCGTCCCGGCCGACCAGCGCGGGGTGGCCAGCGGCATGCGCTCGACCTTCCAGAACTCCGGCACGGCGCTCTCGATCAGCGTGTTCTTCACGCTGGTGATCGCCGGCGTCGCCTCGAGTCTGCCCGCAGCGCTGCAGAGCGGTCTGCTCCGAGCCGGCGCACCGCACGTGGTCGCCGCCAGGCTGGCTGGTCTGCCGCCGGTCGCGAGCATGTTCGGCGCGCTCCTGGGCGTCAACCCGATCAGGCACCTGCTCGCACAGCAGCACGCCCTTCACTTCCTGAGCCCGGCGGGGCGGCAGGCTCTGACCGGCCGCGCCTTCTTCCCGCACCTGATCTCCGCACCGTTTCACGACGGCCTCGTCGTCGTGTTCGCCACCGCCGCCGCCCTGGCGGCGGTCGCTGCAGTCGCCTCGTTCCTGCGAGGCAGTCCGAACCCACCGAGTCAAGGAGCCCCTGCATGACCACCGCGAAGCTGGACCCGAACAGGACCGCCCTGCTGGTGATGGACTACCAGAACGGGATCACCGGGATGATCGCCGACGCCGACGCGCTCGTCGCCCGCACCGCCGAGACGCTCGCGCGGTTCCGGCAGGCCGGCGCAACGATCGGCTACGTTCGCGTCGGGTTCGCCGATGGCGAGACCCCTGGCGGCGCAATGGGTCGGCGGCTCGACCCCGAGCAGCTGAAGATGTTCCACGCCGACGCGCCCGCAACCCAGGTGGTCGACGCGCTCGCGCCTCAGGCCGGCGACATCGTCGTCCGCAAAACGCGGGTCGGGGCGTTCAGCACCACCGACCTGCACCAGCAACTGCAGGCCAAGGGTATCGACACGCTCATGCTGGCCGGGATCTCCACCTCCGGCGTGACCCTCACCACGATCCGCGAGGCGGCCGACCGTGACTACCGCGTGATTGTCGCCGCCGACCTGTGCGCCGACCCTGACGCCGAGGTGCACGAGTTCCTGATGACCAAGATCTACCCACGCCAGGGTGAGGTCGTCAACGCCACAGAGTTGGCGACGCTGATCCAAGCCTGACGCCACCAGTCAGACGAGAGCCCGCGGATCTGCGGGCAGGCCAACAACAAGTCGCCAGCGATAGTCCCCGCCGGCTCGATCCCCACCACCGTCGTCGGCATGGAGAAAACAGCCCCGACCGCGATCTAGTCAAAGACCTCGACTTCGAGCTCTCGCTGGGTGGACCAGCCCAAGGCGGTCGACGAACTTTCACGGACTATCACCCGCATCGCTCACCGCTATGGCATCTCCGGCCGCGCCTCAAGATGCGCCCTTTGCGCGGATCCCGGGCTGGTGGGTTCCGGGACTCGTTCCCGACTGGGCCCCTGGGGCGGGTAGCTCGAGGGGCCGTCGGGGCCGCCTCGGTGGTGGGCGGTCAACGGTCGTGGGCGGTGGCTATGCCCAGCGCGCCGCCGAACCCGAGCAAAGCGATACCGGCGATCACATCAGCCAAGCGCATCGCTCGGCGGCCGAGCGCCCGTCGAGAGACCGCGGTGATCGTCGCTATCAGCGAGACTGCCGCACCGCTACCGGCCATCACCCCGCAGACCAGAAGAACTGCTGCCGGGGTTGTGCGTGCCGCCCCGGCGGTGCTCGCGGCAGCAAAGATCGCCGCCCACGACACGATCGTCATCGGGTTTGACGCCGTGGCTCCGAGTGCCGTGAGAAAGGCTCGTCGGGCGGTCGCGGCCTCGGCTGTCGTCTCACCACCAGCCCGGATCCGCCACGCACTCCAAAGCGTTCGTGCACCCAGCCAGACGAGTACGAGCGCACCAATCGCGCCGAGCACGAGGCGCAGCGGGGCGATGCTAAGCAGCGGTGCGACCCCGGCTGCGCCTGCCGATGCGTACAGACCGTCGATCAGCGCTATCCCGGCCCCGATGGCCAAGCCGACCGACCACCCATTCCGCAACGTGCTTCTGATCAAGAACAGCGACATCGGCCCGATCTGGGCGCCCACTCCAGCTCCCAAACCGATCCCGATCACAAGGCTGTGCACACGAGCATTACACCAGCCCGGCCAAGAACCGTCTGCACCCGGACCCGACGGAACAGATACCGCGCACAGGCCCCTGTGACTATCGCCGGTCGGTTGCGCGAGACGCGCTCTTGCTTCGGCGTCCGGACGCGTATCCCGGCAGCCGCGGCGCGAACCCTCCTCGACGCGGGATGCAAGCGCAGCTGATGCGACGCGCGCGAGTACCTATCTGCGGCCGAAAGTACCGGACCACTGATGTCGATCGCTCATGCTCCCGTCACGCTGGTGGTGAGCGATCCAGGGAGAAAGATGCCTTGGAAGAACACCAGCGTTACCGCCACACAGAGAAAGGTGCAGCCAATGAACGACACGCTGAGGCGCATCAGCCAATACGACGGCGCGCGAAGCTTCGACTCTCGCGCAGTAACGATGAGCCGAAACGCTGCGGCTGACCTGTATTGGCTGCCGCTCGGCGCGGGTGGGCACTGCGTGCGAATGAGCGGGCGGGTATTTGAAGCCTTCTGCTCCAGGATGCAGCGCCGGGAGATGGGCGACCTATACCACTCGGCGCTTGGAGTCCAGATCGACTCCGTGGACTATGTCATCGAGATGGCGCCTGTCTGGAACGAGCGGACCAAGGAACGGGGAGTGGTCGCGGAAGGCCCCGTCGGTCACCATCACGCCGGCCGGTTTCGACTGTTCCGCTATGAGATCCGCTGCTGGCGCGGCGGACACATCCCGGACGTGGACCAGGCGGTGGAGAGCCCGGTCCGTCTCAGCAGCGACCCAGCGTGCGCTGCACGAATCCTCGGGCTCGTGCCGAAGGTCCCCACCCTCGTCTGGGGTAGGGACGACTCGCGGGTCGGAGACATGTGGAACTCCAACTCGTTGATCTCGTGGCTGCTCACACGAAGCGAAATCGACACGACCGAGATCCATCCCCCGAAGGGAGGACGCGCGCCCGGTTGGCAGGCCGGCCTCGCTGTTGCCGAGCGCGAGATCGATCACGGCAGCGCCGCTGCCGGGGTGCGCCAGCAACACCCCCGAGCGTAGACCAGCCAGCGCCCTGCACTTCCGGTAGCGGGAGCATGTGACCCACACCGCCGCGGGCCCCCCTTGCGCGGGTGGCGGAACCCCGGCCTGATCAATCCCGCTGCGAGCTTGGCTCAGCCGGTTCTTGGCGGCTCGATGAACCTGCTGACCAGGTAGGCGTGCTTGCCAAGTTTGCGTCCTCGAGTGAAGCCGTGCTGCTCAAAGAGCTCAACGGTGGCGCTGAACAGGAACCTGCCGTGCGCCTGGCGCCCGGTGGTCACTTCGGAGATTGCCTCGACCAGCCCCCCGCCGTGCTCGGCGATCTGCTCAAGCGCGCCCTCCAGCGCCGCGCGTGCGATTCCCTGGCCGCGGTGGCGCGGATCGACATAGAAGCACTGGATCCGCCAATCCGGGTGTTCTGGAGGCTCTGCTTCGTAGGCACGCCTGTGCTTGACCCGCGCCAGCTCCTCTGGGTCGCCGTACTGGCACCATCCTTGCGCGCGGCCGTGCTCGTCGAAGACGAGGGCGGCGTGGGCGCCGCCCTCGTGGACACGACGATGCTTGTTCGCGCGGTTGACTTCCGGGTCGGTGCGCGAGAGGCCCTCGGGGTAGCCGCCCATGCACCAGCAGCCGCCAAAGACACCGTTGTTACGCACAACGAGCTCCTCGAATGCTTCCCAGGTACTGGGATCTAGAGGTCGCGTGGTGTAGGGCGTACTCACAAGCGGGATCCGTGCCGCGAACGGTAGCCGCACCTGCTGCCAGCCCGCGCCGCCAACCAGGTCCCCGACACCCACTTCGCACACGCGGCGTGAATGGCGGCCACCGCAGCGAAGCACCCGCCTTGCGCGGGCAGGAGGGGCCTCGGTGAGGGTGCCGCCTCGGCGGCATGGCCGGAGCCGGACAGCGGACATAGGATCATCGCCGTGAGAGCGCGACGAGGTGTGCGGCGATGTATCGCGCGAGGCGTTTGCGGAAGCCTTTGGGGCCGTTGGCGGTGATGCCGTATGACTGGGTGCCGATGTGCCACGCGAGCACGAACGGTCCCGTGCCCGTGCACTCGTACCACCCGGCCGGGTGTCCGCGAAATGATGTGTGGCCGATCGGTCGCGCGTGATGGAGCGGCCCAAAGGCACCGCCGCAGCCGAGGGGGACGGGATCGTGCCGCAGCTGATACGGGGTGGCCGACCACAGTGAGATGTCGCCTTCGCCGGGCCCTGATCCGATGTATGAGGGCGGTGCGGCGAAGCTGCCTGCGATGCTGAGCTCTGGGGCTGCGCATCCGGCGCTTGGGCAGTCGGGGTTCACCGGGGCAAGCCATGGAGTCGGAAGGCGAGTCGGGCAGTAGATCACCGCGTGGGTGTGGCGTTGCGCAGCCTCACACACCCGACGCACGTGGGCGGTGGCAGGCCCCATGTAGATCGGCCCGAGCATGGTGATCCCGGCCGGGGGTGGCGCGAGCCTGTACCCGGCTGCGCGCGCGTCGTCCAGGGATGTAAAGCATCGTGTGACGCGAGCCTTGCCGGGTTGGAGCCCCGGGTAGTTCGGGGGATAGACGAGCTTCTTGCTCGTGTTGGCGACGTAGGTGTAGGACTGCGGACATAACCCGGAGCCGTTGGGCAGGCGGACCGGCGGGGAGGACGCCACGGTGAGTGTGATCGCGGCTGCGGCACCGGAGACCGCAAGCAGCGCGATCAGCAGGCTCGCGAGCATCCGCGGCCGCCGCAGCGAGTGGCGACGGGCGCCAGGGGCACGCTCATCGATGACACCGACGATGCTCATTTGTTCGAACTGCTCGCCAAGTTCCTGTAAGGCCTGCAAACGCTGGTTCATGGCGTGTGCCTCTCTTTCGCGAGCCTCGGCTCAAGCGCCGCCGCCAGCGCCCGCAACCCCCGTGAGACACGCGCTCGAGCGGTCGGCTCAGTCGTGCCCGACACCCGAGCGACCTCCGGATATGGCAACTCCTCGATGATCCGCAGGTGGATCGCACGGCGCTGCTCGTCGCTCAGCCTCCGCAGCTCGGCACCGAGCAGCGAACGTGTTTCCTCAAGCTCCGCTGCCCGCTCGATCTGCGCCACGTCATCCTCGGCGAGCTCTGGGATCGACAGGCCGAGCTGCTCCACGGCACGCCGCTCAACTCGCCCGTGGCGCCAGTAGCGGCCAAGCTGCCGTCGGGCAATCGTGAACAACCAGCCCCGGACCTCCACGTCGCTGTCGAGCCGCACACGAGGCCACCCGCGCCACGCCTGCGCGAACGTCTCCGCGGTCAGGTCGAGCGCGACCTCGACGTCAAGCGTGCGACGCGTGAAGAACAACAGCACGGCCTCGGCGTCGCGCTCGTACAAGGTGGTGAACGCCTCGGGCTGTGCCATGCACGCATAAGTTGCCGCCTCTCGCGATCTTGTGACAACTGAACCAACGCAACGGGGCTCGCTCCCGCCTCGCGCTCTGCGAACGAGTACCGGCTGTACGCGCGACGGACACGGATGGGCAGAGACCGGAAACTTGTTCGGGGCGGGTGTGGCGCTGAGCGCAAGTAGGCTTGACGCCCGGGTTAGTGCTAGTTACATTGGCGTTATGCATTACGTTGCTCCGTTGATGGCGGAGGCTTGGGAGCAGCATCACCGGCGCCGCTTCCGGCTGCTGCTGACTGGGCTGATGTCGCTGACAGCGGCAGCACTGATTTGGTGGGCAACGGGCGGGACCGGGACAGGCGTTGGCGGTCGCGGCTCTGTCACAACAATCACCGTGCGGCCGTCAGCGATTCTGGCTCGCTCTCCGTACATGGGGGTCGCGGTGTGCCACCCGAGCTCGGCTTCGTGTTACCGGATCGGGTTGGCGGTCTGGCTCAAACGACCGGCGCGGTCTGTAGCGGCGACAAGCATCGGGACCGGCTCGTCGCTCAGCCGGGGCGACCGCAGCGGGATCGTGATGGTCGGCCATGTCCGGCGGCGGGAGTTCATCGGCTTCTCCAAGCCGGCTGGGTTGGTCCCTCACGCGTATCTGAGAACGCCTGACGTCATAGTCGGTACGCCCGTTGCGGTCGTGAGGCTTACGATCAGGACCGGTCACGGCAAGACGTTCGTGACTCGGGTGCGGGTTCCGGTTCAGGCGGGCTGGGGATGAGCGCCCGGCCGATCGCGATCGATCACTCGAGTTCGGTCGCGCTGCATGAGCAGGTCGCCTCGGCGATACGTCGAGCGATCGCCGACGGGGAAGCCGGTCCTGGTGACCGGTTGCCGCCCGCCAAGGATCTCGCGACGGTGCTCGGCGTGAACACCAACACCGTGCTGCGTGCGCTTCGCACACTCCGCGAAGAGGGCTTGCTCGAATTCCGCCGTGGACGTGGCGCCACCGTCACAGGGGCAGCCCCCGCCCGAAGCGTCCTACTGGGTAAGGCGCGTGAGCTGGTCGAGCTCGCTCGCAGCTATGGCTATGACATCAACGAGCTCGACGAGATGCTGAGGCAGGCAGGCTGAGGAGAAGCATCGTGACCGTCCTCGATCCACACCTGGACGACCCTAGAACCGACCCGGCTGAGGCGCTTATCCCGGAGGCACGTGAGCTTCAGCACCGGCGATGGCGGCGGCGAGGACTGATGGCTCTGCTCGCGTTGACGGCCGGCGCGGGCGGAGACTTCGCGCTGCTCGGTGGCGGCGGGCGAGCCGCATCAGTGGCTTCGGCGTCATCAGCTCCCGGCTACGGATCTCGGATCCCGGCGTGGGCAGCCCACGGCTTCATCGTGTACCGCTGTGAGGGGGGGACCCTCTGCATACGCCGCCCGGGAGCCAAGCGCGGCCATCTGCTCGATCCGAAGGGGCCCTCGCCGCAGTGGGATCCAGCGATCTCCCCGACAGATCAAACGGTCGCGTTCCGCGGGTACTGGGGCATCGCGGACGGCGCCTACGCTCTTTACCTAACCAGCGCCAACGGGTGCACAACCCGGCGCATCACCCATTCGATCGCATCGACGCCGTCATGGGCGCCGAACGGAAGGTCGCTGGTCTTCGACGGCGGTGACGGCATCTGGAAGGTACACGCCAACGGAACCGGGCTAACCAGACTGACAGCGGCCACGCGTCAAGCCTCTTCACCTGCGTGGTCACCCACAAACACCGAAATCGCGTTCATGCGATACGCGCACGGCCGAGGCCAGATCTGGGTGATGAACACCAGCGGCACACGAGCAATCATGCTCCGGGCCAGCACCAGCGATTCCTACGAGCAACCGAGCTGGTCCCGCGACGGGAGGCAAATCGCGTTCATCGCCCGCGCCTCCGGCCGGTCATGGATCGACGTCATGAACGCCGACGGCTCACAGCTACACGCCATCACGCCCAGGAGCTCGGACGCGTCGAACCCGGTGTGGCTTCCGAACGACACCGGGATCGCGTGGCTCGCAAACGGCGGCAGCATCTACGCCTCCCGCCCCAACGGCACCCACCAAATACGCGTCCTGCACGCCCACGCCGAACAGTTCACGTGGTCCAGCGGCAGCAGCCTCCCACTCAACCGCTGCTAGGAGCAACGCCAAAGCCGCTGCCCCACCCGAATGTTCACGCCGTAAGCCCTGCATCGCTCACAGCTAGTGCATCGCGCGGCGCGCGTTGAGAGACCCGGAATGCGCGGAACTCGCGCAGGAGCCTCAGTCTTGCGGCTGCGTCGAGAGCTTGCGCAGCGCCAACGGCGGGCAGCGCACGGTTCCGTCTCTGAACCGTCCAACGGGTCGCCAAAGTCGGACGGTCACCGAGCGATCGTCAAGCGCTTCGATGACAGCAAGCTCGTGCTCGAGATACCGAGGGCGAACCCTCGCGGTGAACATCACCGCGTCGCCGACGGAGAGCTCGGCGAGCGCGTTCGCGGCGCGGACCGTGTGCAGCAGCTCGAGGCGCGCCTCGACGGCGTCCGCGATCGCAATGAGCTGCGGATCGAGCTCGCCGGCGGCGATCTGCTCAAGCAACTGCCGCTCCGGCGGCATCAGCTGCCGGTCATCGCTGGTCGACCAGAGCAACTGCTGATCATGTTCCAGAGTTCCGATGCTCGGATCATCCCCACCCAGGCGGACAGCAGGTCCGGATCAACCTTCGCCCGATCGCAGACGCGACGCCCACCACGCCAGCTGACATCGCTCCTCCGAGGAGAATGCGCAAAGCGTGGCGTTGCGATCGCGACTCTCGACCTTGCCTGACTGGCGCCTTTCGTTCTAAGCGCGAGACAGTGAATCTACGCCGGGACCGCACGGCCCACGTCGTCAGTTGGTGGCCTGACCCACGCGCGCATCGGACGGGACAGGAGAATCGCCAGCTGCCCAGCCGACCCGAGTGTTATGGCGATCGCGTTCCCCCAGATCACGTGACCGCCCCCTAGCAACAGCAGACCGCTGCCCAGGAGCAGCCATGCGTTGCCAACGACGAACAGCCACCATGCAACGCGCGAGCGACGTCCGAGCCAAGCCGCGAGGATGCCCATGAGAACGATGCCGCCGCCCTTGTTGAATTGCGTATCGCCGACAACCACGAGAGCACCGAGCTGAGCGGCAGCCGTGGCTACGAAGAGCACATAGAGAGCGCGTCCCCTAGGCATCCGCTGCGGAGCCTATCGCGCAGGGCGGTGATCGCGGCGGCTTTCGCTCGAAGCACTCGTCTCGGCGTCCGGTTCGCGACGATCGCGTTGCCACGCAGGCGATCACGATGCCGAACCCGCATTCATCACCGGAGAGGTGTCTCGGGCCGTGCGTCGAGATGCCAGCTTCGCGCGGAATGCGTTCCGGTGGCGTGGCGCCGTCGTGGGCCGGCGACCCCTGCACGGCCGAGCGCTCACCCACACGCGTTGGGGCCCGGCCGGCGCTGGCCGGCGCGGGCCGGCCAGCGGCTCACCCCCCGGCGGCAGCAACAACATGCTCCAGTCGAAGAATCGACGCAGCCCCGGTCGATTCTTCCAAGAAGCACCCATCCTCGGGTCTGGCTCGAAGAATCGCCGAGCACCCGCACGACTGTTCGATTCCGACACCATGCCGCGACAGCGACGCACCGCACCCCCACCCAGCGCTCGGCCGTTCCGGCCGTTCCGGCCGTGGAACGGCCGGAACGAACGCTTTTCTCGGGTCGCCTGCCCGAACCGCTACAAGCGCAACGCATGCGATCGCGGCGCCAGACCCGCAATCATCACCGCAGAGGTGTCTCGAGTGGTGCGCTGAGATGCTTCATTTGCGCGCGCGTGAGTGTGGCAACACCAGCGGGCGGATCCCTTCCGTGGGTTTCTCGATGGCCTCAGGACCCGGGGGAAAGCGTGGCTGCGATGGCTCTAGATGGCCGGGGTGAGTCCATGGCGGCGCATCACATCAGCGATAGCGGCTAGGTCGGGTGGGCCGCCGGCTGCGGCGTCGATGACGGCTGCGACCTCCCGAAAGTAGTCGGCGCCGAGCAGGCCTGGGGTGATGATCGCAAGCGCGGCGGCATTGACCTCGCCGTTGTTGGCGAACGTGTGGATCGCGCCGCGGTGGATGAAGAGAGTGTCGCCAGGTTCGACGTCGTGAGCGATGCCCTCGACGGTGAACGTCACTGTTCCCTTGATGCCGTAGATCGTCTCCTCGTAGGCGTCGTGGCTGTGAGGGACGGCCAGGCTCATGCCGGCCGGGACCTCGAATTCGTGGATCGCGATTACGCCGTCACTTTCAGCGGGCTCGATCCGGGGATGGATCGCCATTCCGCCGATCAGGATCTCCTCATGCGTGCTGGTCGTCATGTGGTCGTCTCCAGGACTCAGGATGGTAAAGTGCCTTGACTGTATATGGAAGAGCAAACAAAGTCAAGTGCCTTTACTGCCCCGGAGGAGGACTTCGGTCCGCCGATGATCGGCGCGCTCCTGCGGATACCGTGGGAGCAGGTTGTGCGCCGCATGCTCGAGCGGCTGCACGCTGAGGGCTTCGATGACGTCGATATGGCCCACATGAACCTCTTGCTCTACCCCGGCCCACAGGGCCTCCGGCCCTCCGAGCTCGCCGCCCGACGAGGCATGAGCAAGCAGGCTGCCAACTACCTCCTCGGTCAGCTCGAAGCGCTCGGATACCTCGAGCGACGCCCGGACGCCGGTGACGGCCGAGCAAAACGTATCGCCCTCACCGACCGGGGTATACGGGCCGCTCATGCGGTCCGTGACGCTGTCAGCGAAGTCGAGCGCGACTGGCAGGCGCGACTCGGCCAAGACCGATTCAGCCAGCTCAAAGAGCTCCTCCTAGAACTCAGCCAGCCGCTTGAAGCCGACGAGCCGCGGCCTCCCGCTCGATCGAAGGCCTCATCCGATCGTCGCGAGTCCCCAGCAGCGCTCCGCCACTAGATGGATGACACCGCGGCACCCGCATCCCTCACACAACGGGCATCCCGCCGACCACTTCGAGGCACGCGCTTCGCGCGGCCAGCAGGGCGTTGGGCTATCAGCCAAACGTGCGGCGGAGGTCTTTGATGAGGACCATGAGGTGCAGCGCGTCGGTGGGTGAGCGGGTGAATCCAAGGCGCTCGTAGAAGCCGGCGGCTTGTTCGTCTCGTGCGTGGACGAGCATCGCGCGTGCGCCGACGAGATCGGCGGCCTGGAGCGTGCGGATGGAGGCGTCGGCCATCAGTGCACGTCCGTATCCCTGTCCCTGCAGGGACCTGTCGACCGCAAGGCGTGCGAGCAGGATCACAGCGATCGGATGAGCGGGCATGCCTCTGGCGTGCCGTTCGGGAAGTTCCTCTCGGCTAACCGCCGCAGGCGTCAGCGCGTAATAGCCAAGCACCCGGTTGCCGCTGGTTAAAACGTAGGTCTTGGCGGTGCCAGCGCCGTCGGCGATCCGGGCGAACCGGTGCAACCAACGATCAAGCTCGTCGGCGCCACTGTCGAACGCATCCAGTAGGTGAACGCGCTCGAGCGGACCGATCCGAAGTTCGCTCAAGGCGTGATCAGACGATCACGAAGCTCACGACCGCGCCGCAGCTCTGGCAGATCCTTCGCCGGGCGATCCAGCTCTGCAACGAAGCGATCCCAGTCCACGGAATCAAGAACGAACTCACGTCGATCAGCCAGCACCATGTCGGCGGCCACAGACGCCGCACGCTCCACGAACGCACTCGTGCTCACGCCAGAAACGGCGGCCGCACGCCGGATCCGGTCATCCGCCTCTTCAGCGAGCCGCAGGTTCATCCGCGCAGTCCTCATAGCGACACACATTGTATGTCATCAGGCGGCACAGCGCACCCACCGACGATCCCCTCTCGGCGCCAGCGACCCGCATTGCCCTCGAGACGTGCATCCTGACGGTCGTGCCAAAGCACCTGGATTGCGCGGGTTGCGTTAGCGTGACGTCGCGCCGATTCTTTGTGGCAGGGGCCGCTGATCACTGCCAGGGCCGGGTCGGTCACAAATCGGGGTGGGTCTTCGTTTAGATCTGTGAATGCCGAACGAGCACGCGGAGGGACATCCCGATACCAAAGCGGACCTGCGGTTGCTTGAGGAGGCCCGGGGCGGAGCTGGCGACTCGTTCGAGGTCCTGTACCGCCGCCACCACGCGGTTGTGTTGGCGTTTCTGGCAAGGCGCGTACCACAGCCGGAGCTGGCCGCCGACTTGATGGCCGAGACGTTCGCGACGCTCCTTGAGCTGGTTAGGAACCCGCAGCAGGCGTTGCCGCCGGTCCCGATCGCGTGGCTGCTGGTCACGGCACGGAACCTGCTGATTGACAGCCAGCGCCGCGGTCGTGTGGATGATCGTGCCCGTCGACGTCTTGCGATGCAGCCGATCGTGTTGGACGACCGTGATCTCGAGCGACTTGAGGAGATCTCGGCGGAGACGGACCTCGTGCGGGTCCTGGCCTCCACGCTTGAGCCTGACCAGTTCGAGGCTCTACGCGCTCGTGTGCTGGACGAGCGTGAGTACAGCGAGATCGCAGCCGAGATGAGCTGCTCGGAAGCTGTTGTAAGGAAGCGCGTTAGCCGCGCTCTCGGGGTTCTGCGACGCGCAATGGAGGCCAACGGACATGCCTGATTTCATCGATCGTCTCGGCGCCGAGCTGCGCCACGCCGCCAACAGCGGACCGCTCCCGCCCGCGTCGGACGCAGTGGCTGAACACGCGCTGCCACCCGTCTCTGCTCGACTCTCGACAGTGCCAGGTTTCTTGAGCATCAGGCACCGCCGCCGGGCTGAGGGCTATCAGGTCCGACGTGGCCGGATGGCCGGCCGTTCTGGCCTTGCACGACGCCCGACGATGTTCTTAGGCAGTGGCATCGCCATTCTGGCGGCGGTGATCGCGGTGGTCATACTCGCCGCCCCCGCCACGCAACCCGCCTACGCGGTGACCCAGAACTCTGACGGCACCATCACCGTCACAATCCACGACCTCGCAACCGCTGTCCCCGCGCTCAACGCGCGGCTCGCCGCCATCGGTGCCGATACGAAGATCGTCCCGGTGCAAGCGAACTGTGCCACCGGCAGCCCGGCGCTCGGCGACACGATGATGGTGTATCCGCACACCACCGCCACCGACACCATCACGATCGGCACCAGCAGCGTGCAGCAGGGGTACACGGACGTCGTCGCAGCCGAGCAGCTGCCAAACGGCGAGGTCGCAATGGTGGTCGAATCGATCAAGCCCCCGGTCCCAAGCTGCTTCGCGACCACCGCCTACACCCTGCAGAACACCGGCAGAACAATCAACGGAACCCCGATCTACCAGTTCGTACCGGTTAATCCGACCAGCACGCCTACCAGCGCCTATACGAGCACGACCGCTGGCTGAACTCCATCTGACCGGCGCTCGAGTCCCGGGACTCATTTCGCGCCCCGGGGGAGCCGAAGCTGCTGCGCTGCCGGGCCGGGAGCCGACGGTGAGCTCGCGTTCCTATGCCGCGAAACGCACCTGCCCGCACCCGACCAACATGCACGCCTTGCGCGGTACGCGGGCCGCCTTGAGTCGGGCGGCGAAGATCGCGTTACTGCCGCTCGGACGCAGTCGTGACGCGAACGCCTCGCTTACGCCAGTCGGATACGACTTCAGGGAGTTCGTGCAGGGAGTCGATCCGCGCGTGCGCCTCGCCGACTTCCGGCCACGCGGCATGGACATAACCCCACGGGCCGCGTCTCAGGAATACGGCGAACATGCCTGCGTTGCTAGCGGGGATCACGTCGTTATCGAGGCGGTCTCCGACATACGCGATCCGCTCCGCCGGCACCCCCGCGGCGTCGATCACGCGCTCAAAGAAGCGGGGCGACGGCTTCTCCACTCCCCACACCGCTGAAGCCGCGCGGAATGAGACAGGCAAACCAAGGCGAGCCAGCGCCATCTCGCTTGATTGCGGCTGGTTTCGTTTCCCGCCAGACCGATCCCGAAGCCCGCCTCGCGCAGTTTCCGCAGGCAGTCGAGCGCGTCGGGATAGAGATCGGAGGCAAGGATCTCGCTGGTCAAAGATGGACGCTGAACTCCGAGGAGGTCCCAGACGCCTCGATGGTCGGCCCGGCGCTCAATCAGCGCACCCAAAGCACCGAACAGGGTCAACGCCGTGACACCCACCGCATCGGCTGCCTCTGACCAGGCGCGGGTCTCATCAGCCAGTGTCTCGCCAACATCGAAGACGACGACGTGACGCTCGGGTAGCTGGCTGTCGGCCATCGTCGCGCGACCATACCGGGCAGCCCAGTTCAGGCCCCGCGTGTGCACGGAGCGGTCGCGACCCCCGACAGAGGCTCAGTCTCGACAAGCGACGAACTGGATCACACATGAGTCCCGCTTCGATCGCCGCTGAGGCATCTCACGGACCCGCGCCGACTTCCCCGCAATGCGCGGAACTCGCGCACCGCCTTGTGCGGGTCAGGCTCGGTTGAGCCCGAGCGCGCGTGCGAGACCGGCATCGATCTGCGCCATCAGCCAGTCTGGGAGAGACCCGATCTTGTTCTCGAGCGCGCCGCGGTCGATGGTGGCGATCTGGGTGACGTTCAGCACCGAGTCCTCCTCCAATCCGCTCGCGTCCGCGGGAACGATCACATTGCCCGGTAGCCCTGCCAGTTGCTGGGTGGTGGTGATGACCGCGACCGTGACGGTTTGAAGCCGTGAGCGGTTGTATTGATCGGCGCTGATGGCCAGAACGGGTCTGCGGAGGGCGGGCGCTGACCCGCGTGGCAGGCCGAGATCAGCCCACCAAACCTCTCCGCGGGCGATCACGTTCGGTCGGCGCGTTGAGCTAGGACGGCTGCCGCGGCGTCGGTGAATGCCGTGTCTTGCTCGATCCCAGCTAGCGCTTCGTTGATCGCGTCGGTGGTCTGGTCATCGTCGAGGTCGTGCAGCCAGCGCTCAGCGGCTCGCGCGAAGAACTCGCTGCGGGACACACCCAGCTGGGCGGCGGCGCGCTCGACACGCTCGAAGGTCTCGTCTGGCAAAGAAATCGCGGTCTTCACACCAGCGAGTATAACCAGGTCATACCATGTCGGGTAGCGTTTTTCGCAGACTCCTGCTTCAACGTCGCGACGCTCAACTCGTGGTCCGGATCGAGATACACGCAATGCGCGGAAGGGGGCGCCGGTGGCGATGAGCTCAGGCGGCCGAGCGGGCGGCGACCTCGAGAGAGATCACGCGGTCTGGGGCGGCAAGCGCGGATTGCGCGGCTGCAGCCAGCGCCTCATGATCCAAGCCATAGCGGTCGGCAACCGCCGCAAGCGGCTCGGAGATGCCGAGGTCCGGGTACAGGAGCTGCACCTCAATTGGCTGCTCGTCTAGCAGCGCGACAATCGCGCGCGGATGAACTTCGTCGCTGCGGTCGGCACGATCGGCAGCGGTGATGGTGATCGAGATCGCGTTGGCAGTGCTGTCGTAATCCGCCTGCACGTCAACTCCTGGGAAAGACAGTAATCACGAAGCTGGGATCGTCCCCGGCGACAACAACAAGGATACGGCGCCCTCCGCCGACGTCCGCGGTCAAACGTGCGTTGCCACGCTCGTCGACTTCTCGATGGGCCGGCGCGGCGATCACCGCTTCGACGTCCTCGACCCTGATGCCGTACAGACGCATCTCGTTCCGTGCATGTCGACTCAGCCTCACCCTCCAGATATTGGCGGAGTGCTCGGCCGGAGCAGATCGACTCACGAACTCCCGGACTGGCACCTGCATCGCTCACCCCTGAGGCATCTCCGGCGGCGCCTCAAGATGCGCCCTTTGCGCGGGATGCGAGGCCGTTGGGACTAGCGTCGCGTTAGCTGTTGCCGTCGACTTGCTGAGCGATCCGGTTCAGCTTCTTGTCCAGCGTGAGCAATGTTGCGCCGTTCACCAACGCGGTCGCGAGTGACATCGCATCCGGAAGGCGCAACCCGGCCCGGTCGGCACGGAGCCTCGCGGCTCGGCGAGCGATCAAACGGTCAGTAGGTATCAGCCGAACGCCCGCTGCTTCCAGGAAGCCGTCGACCGTCGCGTCTGTTCCCTGCTGCAGCGGGCGGACGATCACCTCGGCATAGACCGTCGCTGCGATGAGCAGCTCGTCACCTGCCGCCAGACGCGGACGCAACTCCTTAACGGCGCGCTTGTGCTGCGCGTCCCCTGGATCGAGGAACGCGATCAGCAGGTCGGCGTCAAGCGCTACGCGCGCCACTCGTCGCGGAGCTGGTCAAGGTAGCCGGGCGGGTAGGTTCCGGCCGGCAGGCTCCCGGCGTAGCGGTCGATCACGTCCTGGGCACGCTCAACCTCGATCCGCCCGCGACCGACGACCCGAATCACGACCTCATCGCCAGCCTCAAGGCCTGCGTCCTCGAGTACCCGGACCGGTAGCGTCACCTGATGTTTGCTGGATACCTTGCTCATTGCTTTACGAGTCTACCAATACGTAAAGCAGCATTCCGCTTTGATCTCCAGGCAGACATCTCACGCATCAACCCAAGAGACGTGCCTTGGCGGTCTGCAGGGACCTCCAGGGGCTGGCCTTTGCTGCGACTACCGGATGCGTGGCGTTGAGCTTTGGGCTTGGTGTCAGTTGCCGAGTGGGTAGGCGATGTCGCAGATCGGATCATCGTCGCCGACGGCATCGGGTTCGGCTAGGTATACCTCGCGGCATGAGAGCGGCGATCCGGGTCGGGCGGTCGCTTGTGGCGAGCAGGCGACGGCATCGTAGGCGGCGAGGATCGCGGGATAGTCCCACTGGCGTTTGGTGATCGTGGTGTATGCCTCGGTGTGAGCAGGCTCGGTGCGGATGCCGATCAGGTCAGTTGGCTGGATCTCTGCCGGCACCGCGAGAGCGGCCTCGATCGGACCGTCCGCCTGGTCGTTGACGGCGCCGTGGAAGATCAGGGTGAATGGACCGGTCGGTTTGACAGGCCCGAGGTGGGCGGCGAAGGCGGCCTTTGCTTCGGTGACGAACGCGTCGGTCTGGTCGCCGTGCTGGCGGCGTTGGATCGACATAAGCCGGCGGACGGGAACCTCTCGGGTCTTGATCTCGAACATCGGATCTGTCTCCTCTCGCAGGATTGACTGTGCGTGGCGGATGACGAGCTGGCGGCCGTGGTGGTCACGCTCGATCGCGTCCAAGAGAAGTTCCAACTGTGCACACGCGCCCGCCTTGTCTGGGAGCGCGGTGATCACCGACTCGATCGCCGAGAGGCTGAGATCGGCGCCGCGCAACAACGCGACGAGCCGTCCCACCGGGATCTGCTGGGGCAGGTAGCGGCGATACCCGGTCCACTCATCCACCACGGCTGGCTCCAGCAACCCGCTGCGCTCATAGATCCTCAGCGCTTTGCGGGTCAACCGCGTGCGCATTGCGAACTCTCCGATTGAGAGCAGCACCTGCTCGTGCTCTTCATCCATGTCCAAGATCATCGACCATGCCCCAGGGACCAGGTCAAGCGAGCTCTGAGATCAGCTCGCGCCCTACGGTCATGGGTGCCCGCCAACACCCGGACCCGCATTCGTGTTTCGACGGGTCTTGCATCATCCACACCGCTGCACTCGCTTGGCGCGGGAGGCGCGAGTGGGTGGGTCGTCCGGGCTCCGTGCCGCATCCCGCTGGTGGGATAGGCTCGCGGTCTGGGTCGGGCTGCTGAACGCTATACGTTGAAATGCCTGGCGATGCCTGAGATCACGTTCCGCCGAGGCGCTCCAAGTGACGCTGCGGTGCTCGCGGAGATCAATATCGAGAGCTGGCGGGTCGCGTTCCGGGGCTTGTTTTCCGATGACACGCTCTCGCGCATGTCCATGACCGAACAGACCGCCCGGTTCGACCGAATCCTCTCCGAGCAGCCCGAGGTGGAAGTATGGGTTGCAGTCCAAGGAACCGGAGCCGTTGGCTATGGGACGATCGGGCCGGAACGTGCCGTCGAGTCGGCAGCTGGGATGTGTGAGCTGCGAGCTCTGTATCTGCGGCCCGTGATCTGGCGGCGCGGTGTCGGTCGGCGACTACACGACCAGTTGCTCGATCGGATGGCCAAGACGCAGTTCGACAACGCAATGCTGTGGGTGTTTGAGATCAACGCGCGAGCTCGGGCGTTCTACGAGGCGCTTGGGTGGGCACCCACCGGCGAAACGGATGAGATCAGGCTCGGCGACGAACTGCAGGTCATTCGCCGCTACGAACGCTCCCTCACCTAATCCGAACCGTCGGCACAGAGAGCCACGCAAAGCGCACAAGCCGCGAACGAGATCACGTAGTCGTGGCCTCCCGCTTTCGTCTCGGCGCACGCATCTTGAGCGTCGAGACTCCAGCCCTCCTTCGCGTGGAATAGCGCACCGCGAACAGAGCGTTGCGATGCGGGCGCGGTGGCGCGGTAGTATCCAAACATGTCTTTGGATAGGGCGGGTGAGCCGGGCGATGGTGGCTATGAGCTGACGGATCCGCGTGATATGCGGGCGTTGACGCATCCGTTGCGCCTCGCGTTGATCGAGCTGCTGTGGCGCGAGGACATGATCAATGCCACGCAGGCTGCTGCCGCGCTCGGGGAGTCGCAGGCCAGTTGCTCGTTTCACCTGCGGCAGTTGGCGAAGTTCGGGTTCGTGGAGGCGGTCGAAGGGGTTCGTGGTCGCGCGCGCCCGTGGCGACTGTCGCGACGCGGCATGCGCGTCGCCAACGTGCAGGACGATCCGAAAGCGGCGATCGCGTGGTCAGCGCTTGAGCGGCTGTTGCGCGATCGGCAGCTGGATCGCTATCGCGCGTGGCTTGAGGGCCGCTCGGCGTATTCGCGTGAATGGCGCGAGGCCGCGTATCACAGCCACAGCGTCGTGTGGCTGACGCCGGAGGAGCTTGGCGGCCTGGCTGATCGGATCACGGAGCTGATCTCGAGCGAGTTCCCGGAGCGGCGCGATGACCCGGCCGCTCGACCCGCGGACGCGTTGCCGGTCGAGCTGCTGTCGATCGGCTATCCAATACCGGCGGGCGGAGACTGAGTCAGCAAGCTGGCGATGTCGACGCTCCGTCACCCGAGCTTCCGGTTGCTGCTGACCGGCGAGCTGATCTCAAACTTCGGGGACGGGATATTCCTGATCGCCCTGCCGTGGTATGTGCTCGCCCATCACGGCGGGGCGCTGCTCCTCGGCACCGTGCTGACGGCATACGGTGCGCCCCGCACCGCGCTGCTGATCCTCGGCGGCCACGCGAGCGACCGCCACCGGCCCTGGACGGTAATGCTCTGGGCCAACTCTGTGCGCAGCCTCGCTGTCGCAGCCCTCGCGGTCACCACCGCGTCTGGAACACCGCATGGGCTGGTTCTGATCTTGATCGCGATCGTGCTCGGAGCCGGCGAGGGGATGTTCATCCCCGCGTCTGAGGTAATCGTCCCCGCGCTACTCCCCAGCGGGGAACTGCAAGCAGGAAACGCACTGATCTCCGGCACCACCCAACTCAGCCAGCTCGCCGGCCCCGCGCTGGGCGGAGTACTCGTCGCCCGGGTCGGCCCGGCACGGGGGTTCGCGATCGACGCAGCAACCTTCGTCATCTCCGCTGCGACGCTCATCGGGGTCCGCCGCGATGCACCCCGCCCACGGCCCGCCTCGAGCTCAACGGCTTCGACAGCAGGCACAGTGACCCTGCGCGATGTCCTCGCGCAGCCGATCGTGCGGCTGATGCTCATCACCGACGCGCTCGTCAACCTCGGGTCAACCGGCATGGGCAGGGTCGCGCTCCCCGCGCTCGCCCGAGGAGCAATGCATCTCGATGCCAGCGGCTACGGAACGCTCAGCGCCGCGATGGGAGCTGGCCTGCTGCTCGGCACGATCCTCGCCGCAAGCATCCCCGCCGTACGCCGACCGTTCTACGTGTACACCCTCGCGCTGCTACCCACAGTCCCACTGATCGCAGCACTCCCCTACAGCGGAACGCTGATCCCGACCGCCGCGATCATCACAACCGCATTCATCCTCATCGCGGTCGGGAACCTGCTGCTGATCACCGGCCTGCAGCAATGGGCCCCACCCCAACTCCTTGGCCGCCTGACCGGCGTGCTCATGCTCGCCAGCGTCGGCATGATGCCCATCTCCACACTCATCGCCGGGCTCGTCATCCACCTCACCGGCCCCCGGCTCTACTTCCCGCTCGACGCCGCCACAATCGCGATCGCCGCACTCGCTCAGCTCACCTCGCGAGCCTGGCGCCAGTTCGAGCCCACAAGCCAAGACACGGTCTCCAATGAGCCAGACAGCCAAACTGCGGCGGCACGATAGGCGCAGTCGGTCGCGGTGATCCAACCGGACATGCGGTGGCGGAACCCGCATTCGTCCACCCAAAGGTGTCTGCCACCCTCCACCGAGATGCCAGCTTTGCGCGGTATGGTGCTTGAGCCGTGAAGCCGAGGAGTCACCCGGTCGTAGCAGCCCGGTGTCGTGCGCTACGCGGGTAGGGTGCCCGGGGTGAAGATCGTTCCCGCCGAGCGCGCAGTCGAAATGGTTGCCGAACTGCTGCGCGCCAAGCCGGTCCCGCCGGGCTTGTCGTGCAAGGTTTTGGGGATCGACGGCCCAGGCGGCGCGGGCAAGAGCACGCTCGCGGCGCGACTCAGCGAGGCGCTGGGAGGCGTGCCCGTCGTTCACACCGACGACTTCGCCAGTTGGGAGAACCAGTTCGACTGGTATCGGCGGCTGCTTGACCAGGTCCTGCGTCCGCTCGCCGATGGCGGCCGAGTTCGATACCAGCGATTCGATTGGGATCGCAACGTTCTCGCGGAGTGGCGCGAGGTGCCAGCCTCCCCGTTCCTGATCCTCGAGGGAGTCAGCGCTTCACGCGAAGCGTTCAGGCCGTATCTCACGGCGAGCGTCTGGATACACACCGACCGGGCCGAGAGACTTCGCCGCGGCCTGGACCGAGACGGCGCGCAAGCCCTCCCCCTATGGCAGGAATGGATGGCAGGCGAAGACGACTACATCGCTCGTGAACAGCCCGACGAACGAGCCGACCTGATCATCAGCGGAGAGAGCGGCCGGTCCTAACCCGAACCACGCCCCGCTTTGATCGCGCCAGGTGCATCCCACCTGGCGCGTCGATGCACCTGCTCGGCGCGGCCTGCAGGCCTGAGCCCGTAATGGCGCGACCATGTCCCTATCGTGTTGGGCGATGTCGTTCTCGATCGTTCTACCCGACCAGCTTTACTGGCTCACGCGCCCCCACGAACCCGACGAGCCCGCTCGATACGTAGCCGAACTGCACCCGTTGGTCGGCTTTAGCAACACTCGCGCGAACCTCTGGCGCTACGAGCCCGGAGCGCACGGTAAGCGCCACGTGCATGCGGAACAGGAGGAAACCTTCGTTGTTCTCGCCGGCCACCTCACGATGCTTCTCGGTGAGCCGCCACAACGCCACGATGTTCCCGTCGGTGGGGTTGTCCACGTGCGGGCCGGAACTCCGCTGCAGATTGTCAACGATCGCAACGAGGACCTAGTGGTCTACGCATATGGGTCTCCGCCCGACCATGGAGCCGAGGTTCTTCCCTCGGCGGTGTGAACCCGGAACGTCGAGCGTCGACGCCCGCCGGACCCGCGCGCGGCGCCCACCCTGCTTCTCTCACACGACGAGCCTCTCGGGCCGGGCGTCGAGAGACGTGCTTCGCGCGGATTGCGTTCACGTGGCCAAGCAGCAGCCCAGGTGACTAACGATCTGCCTAGGTCTGGTGGGCGCCTGCCTATGCGCGCCTACGGATTCAGCTTGGTGTGAAGCAGCCGTTCGAGCGGTGTGATGACGTTCCCGCTGAGGCTCGGGTAGCTGCGTTGCGCGAGCCTGACGCGGATGGGGAAGCAGGCCCACGCTGCGGCTGATGCTGGCCAGCGTGGGTTCGCGTCAGTAGGAGAACTCGCGGTAGCGATCACGTTCGTCGGTGAGTTGTAGAACCTGACCGTTAGTACTCCTGCGGGTTCCGGTGGGCAACCCATGATGATGGCTGGCTGGATCACGCCGAGGGAGTTGTACAGCCCGACGATCCGGCGCACCACCCGTGTGTTCGTGACCGTCATCTGATGCACGCTCTGGCCGCGAGCGTTGGCGACCCTGAGCGTGATCTGGGTGACGCTCGATGGGATCTTCTCGCTCGCCTCGCGCGCGACAACCCACTGAGACTCCGCGCGGGCCGTCAGGTAGGTGTGGGTCCCGTCGGTGTAGGCCTCGATTTCAAGCCAGCGACCGTCCAGCACGCCTCTCACCGGCGGCCAGTATCGGATCTGCGATACGTCGATGGTATTTGGACCGCCGCCGCTGCTTTCCAGCTTCGATCCAGGCCGCAGGTGCGCTACGACATACCTGAGGAGTCGATTCACGCCGCCGTGGACAACCCACGTACGGGAGGCGGTGGCACTCGCCGACACACCGATGAAGCGCTGGACCTGCTCAAAGCCTGTGTCATGAGGAGTTGAAGCCAAGACCGAGCCAGCCGGGACTCGAACCATCGCCAACAGCCGTTCCGTATCGGCTCTTGCTTGCGCTCGGTTCGAGGCAGTCGTCCGGGACGGCCCGCCGCCCAGGAAGGACAAACCGGTGCCCGCGCAGCCAGCCACGCCGAGAGCGAGCACCATCGCGGAGACGGCGGGCAAGGTACGCCTCATACGCGAAGACTACGTCGTGCACTTGCATCCATCACAGGATTCCGTTCGCGCAAGTGGTTTGCCACGGTTTCGCATGCCGCGCGAAGCGCGTCTGAGCGTGCGGGCGAGGAGATGCGCGCCGGCCGAGCAACGCAGGTCGTCGAGTTGCTCAGGCTTGTGAGGAGGCCGCGAGGCCGAGGAACACCATCAATGATCGGTTGAGCTGCACAAGCCCGTCGTCGCCGAGGCGGCCGAGCCGCTCGCCCAGCCCGGTGCGCGGCATGGTCGTGATCTTGTCGACCATGAGGCTGCTTGGCCGGTCGAGCCCGTTGGTGTCCGATGGCTCGATCGGGATCCTGATCAGCGGAGCGTCGACCGGGCTGGTCGTGAACGGGCAGACCGTGACCGACGCTGTCGCGTCGAAACGATCATCCTGGACGATCAGCACCGGGCGCGGCCTGCCGGTAAAGGCTCCGCGGGCGGCCGCGGTGTAGATCTCGCCGCGCGTCACGCAGACGCTTCTTCGTCGTCCTCGTCCAGTCCGACGGAGATCGCGTCAACGAACGCCTGATCGTCTGCCTCACCCTCGCTCATCACGATCGCAACGGACTGACGGTGGGCTTCGGCGATGAACTCGGGCGCGCGTACATCCGGCACCCAGATCTGCACGGGCCGCAGGCCCTGGCGACGAAGCCGCTCTCGGTGCTGACGCACTCTGTCGCGAGTCGAAGACACACCCACTAGGTTACATGTAACGCCGAGGATGTCAACGCCCGGCCCGCTGGCCGCGCAAGGCGCGAATCTTGCCGCTGAACGCGAGAATAGCCGCTGAGCGCGAGACACCTCCGCCCCAGCCAACGCGGGTCCGCCCGGAGTTCGTGCTTGATCTTGACGTCGAGCAATGTGCCAAGCACAATAGCTCAATGGTGCTTCTCCGGGATCGTCTCAGTACTGACGATGAGCACGAGCAGCCTCCGGGGCCGGATGCGGGAGTCATCGTTGACGCGCGGTCTCGGCAGCGGCGACACAGACTCGGCCTCGCCGCCCTCTTCGTGGCGGCGCTGGTGACAGCAGGGTTGTACGTGTTCACCGGTGGAGGCGCCGGTGGCGATCGGAGGCCGTCGGGTCACATCTCCCGGGGCGAATCGCCCGACGTGAGAGGCGGAAGCGTTCGACTGGCGCCGGGACAACGCACCTACGTGATCACGATCAAAGCTCCGGCCGACCACGCGTACGACGTGACAATGCGAGCGCCGCGTGGTGCGCAGCTCATACTCGACATGAACTTCGGGTTTCCCGGTTCGAGGTTCAGCACACGCGACAAGCAGTTCTGCAGCATGACCGCTCGGTCGACCACATGCACCATCCATCTCGCCGCCGGCGGCAATGCGGGGGGTACCTGGAGGTGGAAGCTGACCAAGACCTCTCTTCCCGCCGCACGCGTGGTCGTCCGCGTGGTGTTCGCCTCCCGACCCGGAGATTACCCCGGCTGAGGGAGACCCGCGGCACGGCGCCTACCACGCGCCGCGTCAGTCCTCGGGAGAAGTCGCCGACCTCCCGCCGCTGTCGATGCCGCGCAGCGCGCATTCCGCCGGGCAGTCGCCATCCTCGCGGACGAGCGCGAGTAGGTGCTCAGCCCAATGCCCTCAGCGGGGTGGCCAGCCGCCCCGGCGCAGCCACACATTGGCAACGACGACCACGCTGACCATGGCGATGATCCAGAACACGACGCGACTCTAAACGGGTCCGTCCGCTGGAGACCGGGTCATGGCCGCGGCGTCAGTCGCGGTCCCGCCACCCGCGCAGGTGAAGTGACTCAAATGGCGCGACTGAGAAGCGTGTGTCGAAGCGAAGCCGGCGCAGGCGTGGTTGTCGTGGGGCGAGCAACAGGAGTTCGATCTCAATTGCACCGGTAGGATCGCGCCATCCGCACGCTTCGCAGGAGCTGATTTGCGGCAGTGAGGACCGGCCGTGGGAGCGGATCCGTGCCAAGCCACGCCGTGGCGCTGGTGGCGGGGCTCCTCGGCAGGTCGACTTCCACGGTGTAGCGGTTAGGACCGACGTTGCGTGCGGACCGCGCCGCGTATGTGGGGAGCCGCCAGTGCTGCCAGACGCGCGCGGTGGCCCTCGCCGGCGCAGAGACGATGCTGATGAGGACGCCATTGGCGGGAACGACGATGGGCCCTTCGTGCGTTCCGAACCCGACCGGCAGCCGGTAGGACGCGACGTCAAGGCGAATGATCGGGTTGGTGCAGCTGCGGTAGTGACCGCGCTCGACCACTCGCTGCCATCCCGCCGGTAACGACATCGTGAACGCGCCTGCTTGGAGGCGATGCGGAGTCCGGCTGACGATGAAGAGCACCCGCGACGTGCCGTGTCGGCTGTCGCGCGATGGTGACCGCTGCGCTCTCGCTGGGGATCTCGCTGACGCTCGATCAGGTTGACGCGACGCTCGGTGTCGGCGTTCCCGGCGGCGTGCAGCGAAGCCGTTGGTCGCGCCGTACACCAACTCCCCCAAGAGGACCAAACTCCACGCACCCGGTGCTGTGTCCCGGTTTGTCCAGAGATGTCCCCGGTTTGTCCAGAGATGTCTTCGGTTTGTCCATCCGCGACGGGTCGTGAAACACGCCGCGCCGCTGCGTGCCTGTCCCCAGTCCCGAGAAGGACGGCGATATGGCTCAATCCCCATCACGTTTGGTAGCCAAAAGTGGTAGCCAAACGGGATTCGAGCCATTTTCACGCAAAGGATTTGTCCCCGAAATTCGGGATTACCAGGGAAATCGTAAGTACCCCCAGCCGGGCTCGAACCGGCGATCTCCTCCGTGAAAGGGAGGCGTCCTAACCACTAGACCATGGGGGCCCGCCCCATCATTCTACGGGCCGTTCCCGGATCCCCCGGGGGGGAGGGCTGCGACACTGAAGGGGACGATGGTCGCGATCCTCGACGTCCTCTGGCACGGCATCCGCGACACGCTGCTGATGGCGTGGCAGGTGTGGTGGGCGCTCGCCTTTGGCTTCTTCGTCTCCGCGGTCGTTCAGGCGTGGGTCCCGCGCGAACGGATCGAGTCGAGCCTCGGCGGCGGTGGCCTTGGCCCGCTGGCCAAGGCCACCGGTCTCGGCGCCGCCTCCTCGTCCTGCTCCTACGCGGCGACGGCGATCGCCAAGAGCCTGTTCCAGAAGGGCGCCTCGGCCACGGCGGCGTTCGCCTTCCAGCTCGCCTCGACGAACCTCGTCTGGGAACTCGGCTTCGTCCTGTGGGTGCTGATCGGCTGGCAGTTCACCCTCGCCGAGTACCTCGGCGGGCTCGTGATGATCGCGCTGATGGCGATCCTGCTGCGGCGCTTCATCCCGGCGCAGCTCGAGGCGCAGGCACGCACGCACGCACAGGCGGCACAGACCGGCCATCAGCATCACATGGCCGGGCAGGCGCTCACGATGCGCGAGCGCCTCACCAGCGCGGCGGCCTGGTCGGATGTCGCACACAACTTCCGCGGTGACTGGCAGATGCTCTACCGGGAGATCGGCATCGGGCTGCTCATCTCCGGCTTCGTGGCGCAGATCAACCAGCACGCCTTCCACACGGTCTTTCTGAGCGGGTCCTCCGCGGTGGTGCGCACTCTGTGGGGGGCGCTGATCGGACCGCTGATCGCGATGGCGAGCTTCGTCTGCTCCGTCGGCAACGTACCGCTCGCGGCGGTGCTCTGGAGCGGCGGCCTGAGCTTCGCCGGCGTGCTCGCCTTCATCTTCGCCGACCTCATCATCCTTCCGCTCGTGGCGATCTACCGGAAGTACTACGGGACGGCCTTCACCATCCGGCTCGTCGCGCTGCTGTTCGTGACGATGGTCGGCGGGGCGCTGGTGGTGCAGCTGCTCTTCGGCGGACTCGGCCTCATCCCGAGTGGGGCGCGGCCGACCCGCAGCGACATCTTCACCGGCGTGCACGTGGACTACAAGCTCGTGCTGAACGCGCTCGGCCTCCTGCTGTTCGGTGCGTTGTTCGCGCTGACGGTCCGGCGTGGGGCGATCGATCCGGTGTGCGGCATGGCCGTCGACCGCGACCGGTCCGAGCGACTCCACTACGGGGGGCACACCTACCACTTCTGTTGCTCGGGCTGCCGGCAGATGTTCGAGGCCGACCCGCCGCGCTACCTCGGGGGCGCCGAGCCGCCGGTGGCTACAGTCCAGACGAGTCAGGATGGCCGGCCCAAGCACCACACGATCAGCCTCACGGACGCCGCCGTTCACCGGCACGACGATTGACCGCGCGAGCGAGCTGCGCCGGGACCGCGGCGAGATCGCCCGGCTGCTCGAGCATCCCCGCGCCAGCGTGCTCGGGGCGAGCGCCGACAGCGTCCTCGTCGCCGACGGGGAGGCCCGGCTGCTGCGCCGGCCGGTGGGCGGCCACGTCCACCCGTACCAGCCGATCCTGCTCGGGCTCGAGCGGGGAGCGCCGCTGTTCGCCGCCGACCTCGACGACCCGGAGGCGGCGGGCCAGCTCGAACAGACCGGCGCCGGGCGGCTCGTCTCGCTGCGCACCGCCGGCACCCTCCTCACCCAGGAGGAGGGTGGGCTCGCGGCCTACCTCGTGGCGCTGCTCAACTGGCACCGGCGCCACCGCTTCTGCGCCAACTGCGGCGCCCGCACACGCGTCGCCGAGGCGGGGCTCTCGCGCCGCTGCCCCACGTGCCGCCAGACGCACTTCCCGCGCACCGACCCTGTCGTGATCATGCTCGTCGATGACGGCGAGGGCCACGTGCTGCTCGGCCGCCGGGTCGGATGGGCCGAGGGGCGCTTCTCAATCCTCGCCGGGTACGTCGCCCCGGGCGAGACCCCGGAGGAGGCGGTCCGGCGCGAGGTCCGCGAGGAGTCCGGCGTCCTGGCCGAGTCGCCCCGCTACATCGCCTCGCAGCCCTGGCCCTTCCCGGCGTCGCTGATGCTCGGGTACGAGGCGAGCGCCCGGCGCACCACGATCGACGGCGACCCGGTGCCCGAGGAGGGCGAGATGGCCGAGGTGCGATGGTTCGCTCTCGACGAGGTGCGCGAGGCGGCCGCTCGCTCGCAACCCGACGGAACGGATGGGGCCGACGACCTGCAGCTCCCGGGGGAGGTGTCGATCGCCCGCGTGCTGATCGACGCGTGGGTGGCGCGTGGAGGACGACGGCTCGAGTGACGACGTTCCCAGGTCGCGTCGAGAGCGGGTCGGTCAGCGACGAGCCGCTGTTCGAGAGCAAGGGCATCGACTACATCCCACTGAGCGAACGGCGGGGCCGGCCGCGCGACCTGGCGTGGATGTGGGCGGGCGCCCTGTTCAACGTCGAGTTCGTCGTCTACGGCGCGCTGCTCATCGTCGCCTTCCAGCTGCGTTTCTGGCAGGCCGCCGTGGTCGTGCTCGTGGGCAACCTGTCGTACCTCATCAACGGGCTGGGCTCGCTCCAGGGCCCGCGCGCGGGGACGGCGGCCTTCACGATCAACCGGGCTCCGTTCGGCCCGCGCGGCGCGAAGCTGATCGCCCTGTTCAACTGGGTGACCCAGGTCGGCTACGAGGTGCTCGGCCTCTACCTGGTCGTCTCGGCCGGTCTCGCCCTGCTCGGCAAGGCCGGCGTGGGCAGCTCAGACGGCCTCAAGTGGGTCCTGATCGCCGTCGCGGCGTGCGTGCAGCTGACCCTCCCGCTGTTCGGGCACCGCGTGATGCTGCGGGCCCTGCGCATGATGGTCCCCCCGTTCGCGATCCTGTTCCTGCTGCTCGCGATCCAGTCGCTCGGCAAGGCGCGGCTCGGGGCCGGTCACGATGCGACCTGGGCGCAGATGATGGCCGCGCTCGCCTTCGTGCTCTCCTCCGGCGGCTACGGCTGGCCGATGAACGCCAACGACTTCTCGCGCTATCTCCCGCCCGCGACGAGCCCGCGCCGGATCGTGGCGGCGGTGGGGCTCGGAGGCTTCATCCCGGCGACGCTGCTGCTCCTCCTCGGCGCCGCGGTGGCGACCGCGGTGCCCGGGGCCTCGGATCCGATCGCGGGCCTGCCCCACGCCCTGTGGGGATGGTTCGTGTGGCCGTACCTGGCCTTTGTGATCGTGCAGCTGTTCGCGATCAACTCGATCGACCTGTACTCCTCCGGGCTGACCCTGCAGGCGATCGTTCCGGCGATCCGCCGCTGGCAGTGCGTGCTGCTCGACACGACGCTCGCGGCCGCGCTCACCGCCGTGACCGTGTTCTCGGCGAGCTTCTACTCGTTCCTGCAGGACTTCGTCCTCTTCATGCTGATCTGGATCGCGCCGTGGGTCGCCATCTACCTGACCGACTATCTCCTGCGTCGCGGGCGCTACGACTCCGCGTCGCTGATGCGCACCGACGGAGGCCTGTACTACCGCAACCGGGGCATCCACTGGGCGGGGGTGATCCCCCAGCTCGTCGGCATGGTCGCTGCGGCGTCCTGGCTGAACGCCTACCCGGCGTGGATCGCGCCGCTCTCCAGCCACACCGGCGGGGCGGACTTCAGCGTGTTCATGGGAGCCCTGGTCGGCGGCGGGCTGTACTGGCTGCTGAACCGGGGATCGGCGGAGGCGGAGAGCCGGGCGGCGACGCCCGACACGGACGAGGGCTGGCTCACCGCCGCCGGGGCGGATCGCTGACACGGGCGGCCGGCCAGCGGGCCGGCCGCCGCGTTCAGCCCACCCGAGCCAGGATCCGGCGCATCTCGGGGGCGATCAGCGGTGCGAGGTCCGTGCTCCACTCCGTGGTCAGATGGTCCCCGTCGTGGGTGGTGAGCGTGTGGTCGATGACACTCGGGCAGACGCCGGCGGCGCAGAACCACTGCAGCGTCGGGATCCAGCGATGCCCGGTCCCGGTCAGCATCGCCTGGATGCGGCGCACCAGGCCGGTGTAGCCACTCGTCACCGGTGAGGAGCAGCTGCGCTGGGTGGCGCCCGGCGCCGTGATGCAGCTCGCCGTCTTCTGCGTCTGGCCGGGAGGGTCCTCCAGCCAGACGCCGTGGCGCACCTGCCCGAGGACCGCGCGCAGGTCGGCGGTGGTGCTCGCCGCAGCGCGCTCCATCGCCGCGCCGCTCAGCTTGAAGGCCACGAGCGTGACGGCGGGACGCAGCCGGCGGTCCTGCTGGATCGCCCACCGGTACCAGGTCCCGCACGGCCAGCCGGGCAGGTTCGTGTGCAGCCGGGTGACGAAGCACCCGGGCTTGTCGAGGAGCACGATGGCGAAGTGCTGGGCCCGGGCGGCCGGCAGGAGGGCGGGCACCCACATGCCGGCGTGCGAGTCGCCGACGAGCGCGACGACCCGGTTCGCGCTCGGGTCGCCGAGCCTGCAGATGCGGCTCGTCACGCCAGCGCCGAAGGACGGCTGGCAACCGTGCGGCGTGTCATAGGTGATCCGGGTGTTCTCCTGGGCGAGAGTCGCGCCATCGGGCACGAGCACCTTCGGCAGGGGGGCGTTCGCGTGCACCGCCGCCACCGCCCGCGACACCGCCGGGATCGGTTGGGCGGCCAGAAGGCTGACCGGATCGGCCTGCCCGGGCGCCGGGCGCAGCGGTCCCAGCTGGACGTTCTGCGCCGCCTGCGCCTCGCTGGCCAGTGTGCCCTCGACGGTGAGCGCGGGCACCATGATCGCCGCGACCGACGTGCCGATCGAGACGGGCACCAGCGCGGCCGTCCGCCAGCCGCGCAGCCACCGGGCGAAGCGCAGCGGGTTCTCGTAGAAGTGGAAGGTGAGCGCCGACAGCAGGAACGCCCCGGCGAGCAGCGCGACGTTGTCCGTCGCGGGCAGGACGCGTCCGGCCAGCTGCCAGCTGATGATCAGCACCGGGTAGTGCCACAGATAGAAGGTGTAGGACCGGTCACCCACGTAGGCGAGCGGCCGCACGGCCAGCCAACGGTCGACGCCGCGCCGGGTCGCGCGCAGCCCACCGAGCACCATCAGCGCCGATCCGCCGACCGGGAGCAGGGCCGCGTCACCCGGGAAGCTCGTGTGACTCGAGTAGGTCACCGCGGCGAGCAGCACCAGGCCCAGACCGATCCAGCCGAGCCCCGTGCGCAGGAGCTGCGGCAGCCTCGCCGCCGTCGGCGCAAGCAGCGCGAGACCGGCCCCGAATCCGAGCTCCCAGGCCCGGGCGAACGGCGAGAAGTACGCGCTCTGCGGGTCCACGGCGGTGAGGTGGATCGACCAGGCGAGCGAGCCGGCGCACACCGCGGCGATCACGACGGCGACGAGGCGGACGGCGCGGCGACGAGCGAGCACGCCGCGCCGCCGACAGAGCATGAGCGCGAGCGCCAGCAGGGACGGCCAGATCAAATAGAACTGTTCCTCGACCGACAGCGACCAGAAGTGCAGGACCGGCGAGGGCATGGTCGCGGCCGCGTTGGCGAAGTAGTTCGTCGCGCCCGCGGCGAAGTGCAGGTTCGCGTAGAAGAGCGCTGCGGCCAGCGCATCGAGCAGCGCCGGCTGGGTGCCGAGGAAGTCCCGCTGCAGCACGTCGTAGACGACGTACACGGCGACAGCGGTGACGGCCAGCGTCAGCGTCGCGGCGGGGAGGATGCGGCGCGCCCGGCGGGCGTAGAAGCGGGGAATCGAGATGCGACCGTCCGCGGGCTCATCGACGCCGCCCAGGCCCTCGCGCAGCAGCAGGCCCGTGATGAAGTAGCCCGAGAGCACGAAGAAGACGTCGACCCCGATGTATCCGCCGGGCAGGAACGGCACGTTGGCGTGGTTGAGGGCGACGAGCAGCACCGCCAGCGCGCGGACGCCCTGCAGGTCGCGGCGGCGCTCGGTGGCGACCGCACGGATCCCACGCCGCATGGGGGCGACGCGCCGCGTGGGAGTGACGCTCTGCGAGGGGGCGGCGCCCTCGGGGCGGGCCGTGTCCCGCTGCGGGTGCGCCTGACCCGGGTCCGTGGGCCGGCCGCGCGGGTCGCGCCGCCGCCGCTCCCGATCCTCGGGTCGGCCGCTGTTGATCTGCTGAGGTGTCGTCATCCGTGATCTGCAGGTGGGCGTCGAGTGGGGAGCGCGCGGCTCCCGTTCGGAGACCTAGCCCGGGTCGAGCGGGCGCAAACGGCGCCGTCCGGCCGGGTTCACGGCCGCCCACCCTGCGGAAAACCCGGGTCCAGACGGGGAGACGTCCGCGGCGATCACGTGTCTGCGCCCTGATGGCCGGACCTCCGCCCGACCCTAGCCTGACGGATCAGAGAAGTGCGCCGCGACCGCCGTCACGGCCGCACCGAGGACAGGAGAGGCGGTCATGTTCGAAAGGGTTGTTGTCGGAATCGATGAGCAGACACACGGGCGGGATGCCATCGCGCTCGCGCGGGTGCTTGCCGCTCCCGGTGCCGAGATCACGTTCGCTCACGTCTATCCGGCGATGACGGCGGCGGCGATGACCGCGGCCGTCCTGTCGGCCTCCGAGCCGCCCGCCCTCCTGTATCCGGAGAGCACGCACGACCTGCTCGTGACGGCGATCCGCGAATCGGGCGTCGACGCCAACCTGCGCTGGATCGGCTCGCCGAGCGTGGGCGCCGGGCTGCACGCGATCGCCGACGACGTGGGGGCCGACCTCCTCGTGGTCGGCTGCAGCGACCGCGGCCGGTTGACACGCACGCTGCTCGGGAACCCCACCACCGAGACCCTCGGGGAGGCGTCCTGCCCCGTGGCGGTGGCGCCGCGCCGCTACGCCGACACCTCCCATGTCATCCATCGCATCGGGGTCGCCTACGACGAGTCCAGCGGTAGCGAGCGGGCGATGTCCTACGGACGCCAACTGGCGGACGAGTTCGGCGCCGAGCTGTCGGCGTTCGAGGTCGTCGCCCCACCGCACAACCTGCTGGAGCCGCGCCGACGCCAGTTCGAGAAGACCGTCAACGCGCTGACGCAGGCGCGGCAGCGGATCGCCGAGCACGAGCGCGTCGAGGCGCACGTCGCCTGCGGCCAGACCGTCGAACAGCTGACCGGCTACAGCAACTCGATCGATGTGCTGGTGGCCAGCTCCCGCGGCGCCGGGCCGGTCGCGCTGCTGATCCACCCGAGCACGACGGCCGCGCTCGCCAACGTCGTGCGCTGTCCGCTGCTCGTCCTCACCAAGCGGGCCCGGGAGCGGGACGCGGCGCTCGCGCGCTGACGGTCACGACGGGCGGCGCCGGACCGACCTCAGAAGTAGGACCCGAAGGAGCCCCATCGGATGGCGACGATCACGACGATCGCTCCGGCGGCCAACGAGACGCCACCGGCCACGGCGCCCGATCGACCGAACCGCCCCGTCGGGGCAACCGCGAGCAGGACGCCGGCCAGGGCAATCAGCGCGAATCCGATCTCGGCCACCCGTACGCCGGTGTGGCGCGTGAAGGCGAAGACGGTCACGGGTACGCATTCGCGGGCGATGACGGTTCTCCTGCCGCTCCGGGCCGTCGGATCGGCGGTGATCGCCGCCCGCGCCGCTCACGGCCGGATCGTCCGGCGCCGCTGTCTTAGGGCATTCTCACCGATCGGTGGGAGACCCGTTTACCTCGTCACGTATGGTGTGTCCCGCGAATATGGACATCCGTGAACGCGACACCGGGCGCTCCCGGAGATCAACCTACCTGCAGCCCGCGGGCCGACCGCTCGACCGGCGTGAGCTGATGGCCCGCCGGGCGGAGCAGCGCCAGCGGGTGATCCGGCGTCGCCGCATCCTCTTCGGAACGGGCGCGCCGCTCATCCTCATCCTCCTCTACTTCGGGATCTCGTACGTCGGCTACATGGTCCAGCCGACCAGCATGACGTTCAGCGAACGGTCGGCGGAATGGTTCCGCTCCAGCGTGCCCTTCGGAAACTGGCTCGTCGACACGGCCGAGCACTACACGGCAGGAGCGCCCCAGAAGGGCGGACCTGGGCTGAAGCGGCTTCCCACGGTCGGCATCGCCTCGCTGCACCCGCGCACCAAGCACTCGACCTACTCGAGTTACACGCCTCCGCCGATCAAGCCGGTGTTCGCCAAGCCGCTGCCCGGCGAGGGCATCTGGCACCGGACCGGACCGCTCGTCGACGGTGGGCCGCCCGTGCTCGTGACGACCTACCGGCCGAGCACGGCGTATCCGTCGATCGTCGCCTACGTCCTGTGGATCGATCACACCCGAACCGACCTGGCGTACTACCCGGGGCGCTACGAGCCGCCAAGCGCCGTCGACCGTGGACCGATGATGGTGCCGGTCGACCAGCGCTACCGGCTGCTCGCCACCTTCAACAGCGGCTTCACGCACATCGACACCAACAACGGCTCCGCTGTCAACGGCCACACCAACGAGCCGCTGATCGACGGCAACGCCACGCTCGTCGGCTACCGGAACGGGCAGGTGAACATCGTGAAGTGGAGCGGCGGCCCGAACGCCCCCGCGAACATCGCGTGGGCGCGCCAGAGCCTCACCCCGATCCTGTGGAACCGAAAGCTCAACCCGCTCCTCAACACCAACCCCAACAGCGTCCACTGGGGATACACGCTGGGCGGCGTCACCTTCACGCCGCGCACGGGCGTCGGCATCGACTCCCACGGCAACGTGATGTTCGTGGTGGTCTCCGAGGCGACCGTGATCTCGCTGGCCCAGGTCCTGCAGCACATCGGAGCGGTTCGGGGGATGGAGTTCGACATCAACCCCGAGTGGCACACGCTGATCACCTACTCGCACCGGCACGGCCTGGACCCGAAGATGGTCGAGCCGCAGAGCATGCAGTCGCCGTACCGCTACCTCACCCCGGACGATCGCGACTTCATGGCGGTCTTCGCCAAGAAGCCGGGACCGGTCACCGTCCCGTTCAAGTGATGCCGGCGGGCACCGGAGCGTCGGGTCGGCTCGTCCGGCCCGGGCGACCCGGCGGGCCCGCGTCAGCGAGAATCCGGACCCACGGGAGCGGGCAGCGCGCATAGACTGCCGCTGTGCCGGCGGCGGAGATCGACGAGTATCTGGAGCGTCTGAGCGCGCCTGAGCGTGCCGCCCTGCAGGGGCTGCGCGAGACGATCCTCCGTCTCCTCCCGGAGGCCGAGGAGGGGACCTCCTACCGGGTGCCGGCGTTTCGCGTCGGCCGGCACGTCGTCGCAGGCTTTGCCGCGTTCACCAACCATCTCAGCTACCTCCCGTTCAGCGGCTCCGTCCTCGGGCGGCTCGCCGACGAGCTGCGGGGTTACACGATGACCAAGAGCTCGCTGCACTTCCCGGTCGACACGCCGCTGCCGGCGGCGCTCGTCGAACGGCTGATCGCGGTGCGACTCGAGGAACTCAGGGAGCGGGGTCGCTAGTCGGCCGCATCGTCGGCGGGGCGCCGCGCACGACCGAGGATGTGCGGGATCCGGGGCTCGTAGCGGTGGGGCGCGAACAGGAGGAGGTCGCACGCCTCGATCTCGAACCGAGCGGCGATCGCCGCCTCGGTGTCGCGTGCCGGGTGGCATCCGCCCGCGAGGCGCGGCCAGATGCCGCTGCGCTCGGCCGCCTGCAGGATCGCTCGAAGCGGCTGCGCCGACGGGATCACGTGCTCATAGAAGCGGAGCTCGCCCCCAGGCCGGATCACTCGATGCAGCTCCGCGAGGGCGCGGCGCTGATCGGGAACGCTGCAGAGGACCAGGCTGACGACCGCCGCGTCGACGCTCCCGTCCGCCAGCGGCAGCGCGTCCGCCGTCCCGGCGGACACCGTGACGGGGACCGGCGCCTCGCGCGCGGCGCGCTCGGCCATGGCGCGGAGCGTCGGCTCGGGCTCGATCGCGGTGACCGACGTCACCGTCTGCGGATAGTGCCGAAAGTTGAGACCCTGGCCGGCTCCCACCTCGACGACCGTCCCCCGCAGGCCGTCGAGCAGGCGCCGGCGATGTTCGCTCACGCCGGCGCGGTCGGCCCCCTCGGCGTAGCGCAGGTAGACGCGGGCGAAGCGCGGGTGTCGGATGTCCTGAGGCCGATCCATCGCTGCGGAGGATTCTGCCGTGTCACGGTGCGCGGCGGGGCGGGCGGACACCGACCGGCGGCGGATCGGCAGCGACCGGTCGTCACGTCCGGTGAACGTAGACTCGTCCCGTGGTGACGATCAACCCACTCCGCCCCGGTGATCGCGCCCGCTGGGAGCAACTCTTTCGCGCCTACATCGCCTTCTACGGGCGCTCGCTGCCCGACGGCGAGTACGACCGCGCCTGGGAGCGCCTGCTCGCCGACACAGAGATTCACGGCTGCGGCGCCGAGCAGGATGGCCGCCTCGTCGGGATCGCCCACTTCCTGACGCACCCGCACACGAATGCCAACGACGTCTGCTACCTGCAGGATCTCTTCACCGATCCCTCAGCGCGCGGCCGTGGCGGCGGCCGCGCGCTGATCGAGCAGGTCGCCGCGTGGGCCGGCGAGCGGGGATGCGGTCAGCTCTACTGGCGCACCCACGCCTCCAACACCACCGCCCGCGCCCTCTATGACCGAGTCGCCGAGCATCGCGGGTTCATCGTGTACCAGCGCGACCTGTAGCCGGACCTCAGAGGCGCAGCACGAGCAGGCGATCGGTGTCGGGAGCATCATCGGGCATGCGGAACCCGGCGCGGCGGTAGAACGGGACCGCCCGCTGGCTCGGCGACAGGACGAGCCGCGCGTACCCCCGGCCGGCGGCGGTCCGGATGACCGTTTCGAGCAGGGCGGTCCCCACCCCGTGATCGCGGAAGCGCTCCACGACGAACATGTTGCCGAGGTACCCCCAGCGCGAATCCAGACGACCCGGACGGGGCATGCGGCGGTACTCGAACAGCGAGGCCATGCCGATGGGAATCCCGTCCCGGCGCGCCAGCCAGGTCAGCCGGCGGTCCCCCTCCGCGGCGATCCAGTCGATCAGCCGCCGCTGAAACGCGGCATCGACCCGCCCGCCGCTCCACAGCGCGCGCAACTGCGCGATCTCCTCGACGTCGGCGGGGCCCGCGACGTCGATCGCGAACTCGAACGGCTCGATGCTCACCCCGCTGTTGTAGCGGAGCGACACCGCCGGGGGATGCCTGTGATCGAGATGATTCGTCCTCGTGGGGTCCAGAACCGGACGACCCGTTCGTCGACAGGATGGAACGGTCGACCGGACCGACACGCGACCCGAGGAGCAGCCATGTCTGAATACCTGATCTTCTTCAACGATGAGTGGGTGACGGAGACCACCGACGAGGGGTGGCAGCAGCGCGCACGCGACGCCCGAGCCGTGGTCGAGGAGATGAGGTCAGCCGGCGTCCTGATCTTCAGCGGCGGCCTCGACAACCATGGACGGGTCTTCCACGCCGAGCCCGGGAACGGCACCGCGATCATCACCGACGGCCCCTACGCGGAGACCAAGGAGGTGATCGGCGGTTTCGCGGCGATCGATGTCCCCGACGAGTCGGCGGCCCGCTACTGGGCCGGGCGGATCGCGATGGCGTGCGACTGGCCGCAGGAGGTCCGGATCTTCCGGACGCCGGACCAGATTCCGACGCCCGACGCCGATCGGGCCGCCGCGGCGCGGCCGGCGGGCGAGATGTGAGCCTCGCCGCCGGGCTCTTGGCGGACGCGCATCGCTCCCGTCGACGAGCGGACCGGTGCGGCGGCGGTCGAGCAGGTGCGGCGGTCCGGTGGGGTCGGAGTAGCGGAACCGGCCGACCGTGATCGCGATCGAGTGCTCAACTCGTTTCGGACACATCCTCCGCGGGTCGGTGCGGCCGAGAGCGAGAGAGGAGCAGCGTCGCTGCCGTGCCCGCGAGACCGTAGGCGCCGATCACGATGAGGTGCCCGCCGATGCCGTGCCCGCCGAAGTAGACGGCGCGGCGGATGGCCTCCACACCGGCACCGTTGGGGAGGGCGTTGCCGATCGTGCGCCAGAAGCCGGGAAGGAGCGCGTTCTGATACGCGCCACCCGCGCTGGGGTTGCCCAGCACGACGTACAGCAGGATCGCCAAGCCGATGCCTACGACGCCCATGAGCACCTCGAGGGCGATCGTGACCGCGGCGGCGGCGAACACGAGGAGCGCCCCGACGCCGGCCACCGCCACGAAATGACCCGTCAGCGCGCCGAGCAGCGGTCCGACGATCAGGGCGGTCCCGATTCCGGCGACGAGCGAGTACGGCACGACAGCGGACAGGCGGCGAGCCGCCTCGCCGACCGTCCCGGGTCGCGGGCCGAGCGTGATGCCCAGGACGGCGGCGAGCAAGTAGCCGGCGACGAGACAGCCCACCACCAGATAGAAGCCGGTGAGGCCGCGATAGTCGCCGCTCTGCAGGGGCACGATGTCGGTGGTGACAACGGTTCGGCGTTGCGCGGCCTCGAACCTCGTCACGACATCCTGCACGGCCGTGCTCAGCGCGGCGCCGCCGCCGCCGGCGACCAGGAGTCGGTCCCGCCGCCGTTGGGGCTCGACCTGCAGGACGGCCGCGACGCGATCCGCGCGCAGCATCCCACGAGCCGCCGCCGCGCCGGTGACCGCCTGGGCGCGCAGCGGCCGCCCCGGCAGCGCGTCGAGGCGAGCGACCAGTTGGCGCGCCGATCCCGCGGGAGCCACGAGGGCGATGCGCACGCGGTGCGGCACGGGGTGGTGGAACGCGCCGACGTACGAGAACACGAACCCGAGCCCGAGGATGAGAACTCCGAGCATCAGGGCGAGCGTCCGGCGCAGTGAAGGTGCAGGCGACGGTGCGGCCGATGCGGCCGATGCGGCCGGCGCGGGCGCGGGCGCGCCGTCGCTCGACGGGCGAAGGTCAGGCTGTGCGGGCATCTCAGATCATCTTTCGTGAGTAGACTCATAAATGAGTCTACTCACTCTTGAGCCATGCCTTCCCCTAGTCTTCACGCCCAAATGAGGCAGAACGCGAACCCGCGCCCGAGGTGAACGATGATTGACGCCGCCGACGACCGAGAGGGCGGAGCGCTGACGCGGCGCGAACGCAGCAAGCGGGACAAGCGCGAACGGATCTTCCAGGCGGCGACTGACCTTTTCGCCCGGGAGGGATACTCCGCCGTCACGACCGAGCAGATCGCTGAGGCCGCCGACGTCGGAGCGGGAACCGTCTTCCGCTACTTCCCAACCAAGGCCGAGCTGCTGGTCGCGGTGATGAGCGAGCAACTGCGGGTCGGAACCGAGCGTGGCCTGAGCGCCGCCGCGGCGGGAGCCACGCCCGACGACGCGATCCTCGCGCTGCTCGACCCGCTCGTGGAGGCGAGCGTCGAGCACCCGGAGAACACCCGGGTCTACCAACGCGAGACCCTCTTCGGCCCCGGCCCCCTGCAGGAGGGAGCGACACAGCAGGTGGCCCAACTCCCCGAGGCGATCCACCGGATCCTTCAGCTCCACGCCTCCCAGCATCCCGTGCGCGACGACGTTGATCTGCGCGACGCTGCCGAGGCCATCTACGCGACGATGCTGATGAACGTCGTGCGCGTCACGAGCGGCCGCACGGCGAGCACCGATCTCCCGGCCCAACTGCGCCGGTCCGTCGGGTTCCTGCTGCGAGCGCTCCTGGGGATCGGCGAGGACAGCTGACCGGGGCTCGTGTCGTGGCGCCGGAGCTGGGATCCGAACCCCGGGCGCTCCGGATCGCGGGCGCGCTCGCCTGACTCCAGCGAGCCACCGGGGCGGGCTCACCCCGTAACGACATGTCCCTCAGCCTCCCGGAACGCGCCGGGGGTGGTACCGGCGAGGGCGGTGAAGAACTTGACGAAGTTGGTTGGTTCGGAGAAGCCGAGGTCGTCGGCGATGGCCGCGACGGGGCGATCGGTGTGAGCGAGCAGACGCATGGCCTCGAGGCTGACGCGCCCGTCGATCACCGCTTTGGCGCTCTTCCCGGTTGCCTGCAGACTCATCCGTGTCAGGGTGCGCGGGAAGTAGCCCAGGCGCGCTGCAGAGTCCCGCACGCTGCGCGAGCGGGTGAAGTCCCGCTCCAGCTCGTCCAGGAACCGAGCGAAGCCGGTCCTCCCGCCATCGGCGGCCGGCTCCAGGGTCGGCGGCCGCGGCAACCGGGCGACGTGGATCAGCAGGGCGGCGAGCAGATGGCGCAGCAGCGCCGGACTGTCGTCATGAGCGCTGCTCTGCCCGTACTCGTCGGCGAGGGCGTCGAGCAGGGACCCGATGCGGTGTCGGGACGGCTCCTCGAGCTGCCAGCCGTCCACGCCGAGACCGGCCGGCCGGGCCAGGTGCAGGGGCTTCCCCGGGCGGCCGCGGGGGCGGCGGTGCCGGACGACACCGCGACCGCCGGTGATCAGGGTGATCTGGTGAAAGTCGAGCCGGTGCGTGGCGGCCATCGACGCCGGGCTCAGCCGGTGCCGGAGCTCTTCCAGTGAGAGGACCTCGATCCACACCGGGGAGTTGCACACCGCGTCCGTGGCTTCGGTCTGATCCGGCGTCGCCGGGGGCGGACTGCGTCGCCCGGTTCGCCCGGTTCCTGGTGTCTCGCCGGGACCCGGGGCGCTCGCCATGGCGGCACGAACCGCCACCGGCGACCGCGCTTGCCCACCTCGTCGTGTTGCCTGCCCGCGCAGCACCGGGAGCGCTACGAGGAGGCGATCACGCGGCCAGGAAGGTCCATCCGGGGCACTGCCGCGATAGCAGCGGCTGCGCGGAGGCCCAGCGGTCGAGATTGCCGAGCCGCAGCGGGAGCACCGAGGGCTCACCTCCGCGTACCTCGTACCCCCAGGAGAAACCACACAGTGGCTTCACCTCGCGGGTGATCACGCAGTCCGGTGTGTACGCGAGGAAGGTCTCCGCCTGAAAGCTGAACTCGGGATGGGCTGTGGATGGCGCATCAAACAGCTCGGGTCGTACCGCCCACGCAAGCCAGGGGGATCCGCAGCCCACCATCTGCGGTGCCAGGTCGACGAACGCGTCCTGTTGCTCAGGGCTGCGGGTCTCGACGGTCTGGATCCAGCCAAGGGCCGCGCCGTACCCCTCAGCCGGATGATCGACCGTGGCACGCAACACCGGGCAGCCGCGCGAGACCTGGAAGTCATACGGGAGCTGCAACAGGTGGTAACCCCATCGCTGTGGATCGTCGTTGACACCGTAGTCCACCGTGACGGTACCTGGAACTCCTCTCAGCACGAATGGGATTCGCTCGAGCGCCATGCCCGTCAGTCTCCCACGTTATGCGAGACCGCGCTCCGACACGAACGAGACACCTGCGGCCGGTCCCGCTGCGAATGGATCGGGCGAGCAGCACTCGACAGCCACAGCGGCGTGCTCATCCGGCCCGCGCCGTGGCGAGGGCCAGTCAGTTCAGTCCTCGGTGTGGCTGCGCCCCGGCTCGAGCGGAATGCCATGAGCCACGGCGTCAGCATCGAGTGCCAGCCACAGGTCCGGGGGCATCCCTCTGGCACCAGGAGCGGCAGACGCGTCGGTGTCATCGTCCGAGAACAGACCGCGTCGGAGCGCGGCTGTCAGTTTCCTCGGCATCCCAGCTAGAACGTCCCAGCGTCCCATGTCGCTCCCTCCGGTCGACGACGGTTCCGTGGCAGGGCGATTCTCGACCTCAATCGATGAACATGCTTGCTGTGGGCCGACGCCTCTGGTCCGGCGCTGGGGCAGCCTACGTGCCCGGCGTCGATCGACGCAACCCGGCTTGTCCAGCTGACATCGCTGGGGCCCGAGGACGTCGCCCAGGCATATCCGCCGAGGGTTCCGGCGGACGAGCGGAGCAACCAGACCCCGCCTTGGTTCGCGCTCAGCTTGATCGACGATCCGTAGAGGCGACGGCCGGTGGTGAGGGGATCCCCAACCTGGAGCCCGCGAACCGTTGCCAGCATCCAGCCGCCAGCCGGTCGCCTCGGTGCGACGGGTGCGCCAACTTGATAGCCAACGAAGCCGCCGCGCCCGAAGTAGAGCGTCAAGGTGGGTTGGCCGTTTGCCGTCCATTGATCCGTCCAGGTGATCTCGTGGTGAACGCCACAGCCGCCGCTCGGGCGCAAGGGCCCACCGTGCTGCTGAACCAGCCCATCAATCGCCGCGCGAGCTGAAGCGGGGGATGCGCCGAACCTGAGGCTCCCGATGCCACCTGGGCGAAGCACATCCAACTGACACCGCCTCTCAGCCGTCGGTACGCATGACCGACCCGGAGGCGCCGCCAATGACGAGGACGACGCGAACGCCGCTGAAACGATCACGCACGACACGGTGAGCGAGCAATGGGCACGGCGCACCCGGCCAGTATCGCGCGGGTACGTCTGACGCGGCAACAGCCACCGGGCGCTCGCCGGTCGTGGCCGCCGCGACGGTGGCCGAGGATGACCGCGACGGCGAGCAGCCCGTCATCCAACCACTCAACCACCCAACCAATGCCGGCGCTGGGACTCGAACCCAGGCGCTTCGGATTAAAAGAGGCTGATTTGCAGGAAAATTGTAGCAAGTATCAGCGATTGAGTGCTAACCAGTGCAGTTCCGTGAGGTCAGAAATGCTGAGTTCGGGACACCTTTCGGGACACGGACGGACATCGGCGCGCCGGATCAGGCCGGACAAACCGGGATATCTCTGGACAAACCGGGACAAAGCACCGGAATGCGTGGAGTGTATGTCTGGACTGGAGCTGTCTTGAGAGGTCGCGTGAGACACGGAACGGGCTAGCGACGGGAGCCGTTGGCGTCGCGTCATCCCTATCGAGCGAAGCGAGATCCTCAGCGGGAGCGAAGCGGTTACTGCCGCGCGGCTACTGAACGAGGTTGCCGGGGATCTCGTCGATGTCAGTCTCTGGGAGCTCGGTGACGGGGGGGGCTTGAGTGGGCTGCGATGTCGTCGGCACGCGCTGGGCGCGGGCGACGCGCTTCTCGCGAAATGCGCGTCTCTCTCGTGTTCGGCGGTTGCGTCTCTTAACCGCTGTAAATTCGCCGCGGCTTTGAGGTTCCCGTGGATCGAGTCTAGGCGGCTGTGACCTCCTCGTCGAGCGTGTCGCGGTCGAGCTGTTGGTATTTGATTCGGTAGAGGTGTTGGCGGTCGACATCCGTGAATGTCGCGCCGTTTGAGGCGTGGGTGATGAACAGGTCCAGGACGGCGAACACGAGTGACAGGCAGCTGCTCTCGCCGGGGAAGCGGCCCATGACTTTGGTGCGGCGGCGGACCTCACCGAGCGAGCGCTCCAGCAGGTTCGTTGACCGCCACCGCTCGCGGTGCCTGAGCGGGTAGCGGAGGTGGATCACGAGGGCGTCGAGGTCGTCGGCCAGGCAGCGGGCCGCTGACTCGAATCCGCGGGACTCGAGCTCTGAGATCAGCACCTGGAGGCGGAGCTTGCCGTCCTTGACTGATGTGGCGTCGGTGAGCGCTGCCCAGTAGTTGAACCGGATCCGGTCCTGCTCATCCTTGGGGAGCTTCGCCAGCAGGTTGCGCAGGCGGTGAACGCAGCAGTGCTGGCGGTCAGCACGGGGCCAGTGGACCTGATCACGGTTTCCTCCTCGGATCTGATCATGAGAATTCCCCATCCTGGCTGGGTGTGAGCTGACGCGCCAGCAGGCGGTGAGGGCGAGGCCCGAGGGCCGAGCCTGAGCCGTCTGCGGGCGCGTGCGCGCCGTT
>DAIDJO010000026.1 GCA_027451345.1 Solirubrobacterales bacterium | reverse complement strand
GCGGTAGCTGCGGTGCTCCGACACCGTGATCCGGTGGCGCCGGTGGCGACGGAGCACGGGGTTCCCCCACTTGTTGGTGCATCCGGCCCGCGAGCGCGGATCCTACGCGGTGCCGGTGACGGCCGGCGCCGCGTCCGGGGTGCGACGTTCGGGGGAGGAGGGGGCTACTCGCGGCCGCGGGCGTAGTGCTCGCGCCAGATCAGGCGGTAGATCGGCACCTTCCGGGGCAGGTCACGGACGCCGGGGAGGAAGGGCACGAGCACGAAGGCGAGACTGAGCACCCCCATCATCGCCATGACGAGGATGTCGGCGTTGGCCGAGGTCGAGAACGGCTTGATCTGATACCAGAGCGTGTACAGCCACAGCCAGCCCTGTCCCGGGTAGCTGCCGGTCTCGTTCATCATGCCCCACTGGGTCCCGAGCAGGTGCTCCGCCTGCGCGCGGCTGGCCAGGAAGCCGCCGTCGGCGATCAGCATCAGGATCTTCGTGTAATCGGTCGAGTAGAACTGCTTGTTCGAGAGCAGGTCACCGTCGAGGCCGCCGTTCTGGGCCAGGTTGAGCAGCCCGTCCATCATCGTCGGGACCGGCCCGAACCGCGCGGCGCTCAGATGGGTGACGGCGGACTGGGTGGTCGCCTTCTGCAGCGCGTTGCCGTAGGCGGTCGTCCACGCCGCCTGGGTCTTGCCGGAGGCCGCGCGATAGGTGTGCACCGCCTGTTGCAGCCGGGGGTCGTCGAAGACCGAGCGCAGCGGGTCGATGACGTAGTCCTCGGCCGTGTTGATCGGATGGGCGATGCCGAACCACTTCGCCAGGTGGATGAAGAGGATGTGCTGGCCGCTGGAGGCGTTGTTGTAGGGCGGGCCGTAGGTCGCCGTCACGCTCGTTCCGTCGAGCTCGCTCAGCGCGGTGGTGACGAAGTCCACCGGCGCGCTGCGCGACCAGCCACGGATCGTCGTCGGCCGCTCGTCGGGCGAGGAGAAGAGGATCGTCAGTACGACGGCGAGCAGGGTCACCACCGCGAGGGCGATCGTCCCCTCCTTGATGATGTCGTAGGCCCGGTAGGGCCCGTGGTACTCGCGCGCGGCGTCGTTCAGCGCGCGGGTGCGCTCGCGGTAGGTCATGCCCGTCCCTGCCGCGCGTCGTCGAGCAGCGTCCGCAGATCGTCGGGCAGGGGCGGCACGACGCCGTGGCGCCGGACGAGCAGGACGTGGGCCACGACGAGACCGAGCACGGCCGCCGGCAGCAGGAACACGTGGTACCCGTAGATCTGGCCGAAGTTGAGCAGGTTGAAGAACGAGCCGATGCCGACGGCGTTCATCGCGTCCTTGGCCTGGGTCGAGATCCACTGCGCGTCGAAGTTCTGCTGCGAGATGTAGCCGGTGAGGGCGCACGGGATGGCGACCAGGAAGCTGTTCGCCCCGGTCATCCAGACCCGCGCGCGACCGCCCCGCCACGCCGACATCCAGTACTTCCCCCAGAGGTGGATGACCGTGAAGAAGAAGAACAGTTCGACCGCCCACAGATGGATGCTGTTGAAGAAGTGCCCGAGGCCGCTGTCATGCCACCAGCCGGGCCCCTTCAGCGCGAGGATCGTGCCCGAGCCGATGATCACCACCAGCGAGGTCAGCGTGAGCACGCCGAAGACGTAGATCCAGGAGGCGACGTAGGCGGGCTGGCCGTCCGGCAGAAGCTTCTCCGGCGGGAGCACGGCGACCAGACGCCGGCGGAGCGCGACCGTCCAGGAACCGGTGGTGTCGAGCGCGCCGGTCGACGCGTCGGGCGCCATCTCCGGCACGCCCCCCGTGGTGCTCATCGGCCGCCCCGATCCCTCGTGTGGCCGGGGAACGGCGCCAGGAGCGCCACGACGAAGACGAGCAGCATCAGCACGATGACGATGATGTTCGGCACCGACATCTGGAAGAAGTGCCAATGCGCGAAACCCGGCTTGCCGTTGAGGTCGAAGATGGCGGCGATCATGGGTCAAAACCGTAGACCGGGGACCGGATGGCGACCATCGGGGATCCCCGCCGCTCCCGGGCGGGGAACTACGGAGGGCCGCGGTCGCGCAGGGACTTCCACAGCCCGCGGACGCTCTGATATATAAGTTGTATGAGCAGCCCAAGCGCCTCCCTGCCCGCGTCCCAGAGCATCGTCATCATCGGGGCCGGGATCGTCGGCAACAGCCTCGCCTACCACCTCACCCGGCTCGGTCAGCGGGACATCACCCTGATCGACAAGGGGCCGCTGCCGAACCCGGGCGGGTCGACCGGTCACGCCTCGAACTTCATCTTCCCGGTCGACCACTCGAAGGAGATGACGCAGCTGACGCTCGAGAGCATGCGTCAGTACAAGGAGCTCGGCGTCTTCATCGAGAGCGGCGGCATCGAGGTCGCCCGCGGGGAGGCGCGGATGCAGGAGCTTCAACGGCGGGTCTCCTCGGCGATCTCCTGGGGGATCGAGCCCGTTTCGATCATCAGCCCCCAGGAGGTGAGGGAGCTCGTCCCCTACATCGACGAGCGGCTCATCGTCGGCGGCTTCTACACCCCGGGGGCCGGGGTCGTCGACTCGCTGCGGGCCGCGACGATCATGCGCGAGCGCGCCCAGCAGGCGGGCCTCACCGTCGCTGCGAACACCGAGGTGCTCGGGCTCGATGTCGAGGGGGGGCGCATCCGCCGGGTCCGCACCACCCGCGGCGACATCGAGGCCGAGCGCGTCGTGATCGCCTGCGGCTGCTGGAGCCCGAAGCTCGCCCGCATGGCGGGCGCGTCGATCCCCCTCACCCCCGCCGTCCACCAGATGATCGACATCGGTCCGGTCCCGCGCTTCGCCGACGCCAAGGGGATGATCGAGTACCCGATCATCCGCGACGTCGACACGAACATGTACGAGCGCCAGGAGGGCACGGGACTCGAGATCGGCTCCTACGCCCACCGGCCGATCATGATGGACGCCGAGGAGATCCCCTCGATCGAGGAGTCGGCTCTCAGCCCGACGGAGCTCCCCTTCACTCAGGGCGACTTCGATCCGCAGATGGAGATCGCCCTCGAGCTGATGCCGGAGATCGTCGGCGACGAGTCCGTCGGCGTGAAGTACGCGATCAACGGCCTGCTCTCGGTCACCTACGACGGCCTGCCGCTGCTCGGGGAGACCCCGGAGGTGCGCGGCCTGTGGTCGGCCGCGGCGATCTGGATCAAGGAGGGCCCGGGCGCCGGCAAGACCGTTGCCGAGCTGATGGTCCACGGCGAGTCGGAGATCGACGTCTACGAGTCGAACATCGCCCGCGCCTACCCGTCGATGAAGACCCGCCGCCACGTCCAGGCGCGGGCCGGCGAGGGCTTCAACAAGATGTACGGAATCGTGCACCCGGCCGAGCAGTGGGAGTCGGACCGGGGAGTGCGCCTGCCGCCCTTCCACGAGCGCGAGCGCGCGCTCGGCGCCGTGTTCTACGAGGCGGCCGGCTGGGAGCGGCCGGTCTGGTACGAGGCCAACGCCGGCCTCCTCGACGAGTACGGCGACCGCATCGCGCGGCGCGAGGCGGAGTGGGAGGCGCGCTGGTGGTCCCCGATCATCAACGCCGAGCACCTCGCCATGCGCGACCGCGCGGCGATCGTCGACCTCACCGCATTCGCCATCTTCGACGTCTCGGGGCCCGCCGCCCTCGACACGGTGCAGCGGCTGGCCATGCGTCAGATGGACGTCCCGGTCGGCCGGGTCGTCTACACGCCGATCCTGACGCCCGGCGGCACGTTCAAGCAGGACCTGACGATCATGCGGATGGCCGAGGATCGGTTCCGCGTCGTGACCGGCGGCGCCTACGGCATGTCGGACCTCAAATGGTTCCGGGATCACCTTCCGCAGGACGGCTCCGCCCAGGTCCACGACCAGACGAGCGCCTGGACCACGCTCGGACTCTGGGGACCCCGGGCCCGCGACGTCCTCGCCTCGGTCGCCCGCGGCGACGTCTCGCACGACGGGTTCCCCTTCGCCCACTGGCGCAGCCTCGAGATCGGGCCGCTCGAGGTGCTCGCCTCCCGCATCTCCTACGTCGGCGACCTCGGCTGGGAGCTCTACGTCCCGATGGAGCAGGGCGCGCGCCTGTGGGACCTGCTCTGGGAGGCCGGGGAGCCGCACGGCATGATCGCCGCCGGCAGCGGCGTGTACGGCACGACCGGCCGCCTGGAGAAGGGGTATCGCGCCTACGGGGCCGAGCTCGACGGTGAGTACAACGTCGTCGAGGCGGGCATGGCCTGGGGATCGGTGAAGGCCGAGGACTTCGTCGGCAAGCCGGCGCACGTCGCCCACCGCGAGGAGGATCCGGCGGCACGGATGTGCACCCTGACGGTCGAGGACCACACCTCGTCCTCCGGCGTCAAGCGCTACATGCTCGGCAAGGAGCCGATCCTCACGCGCGACGGCCGACCGATCACCGATCGCAGGGGACGGCGCTCGTACGTGACGAGCGCCGGGTCCGCTCCGTCGCTTGGCCGATACCTCCTGATGAGCTACCTCCCTCCGGAGCACGCGCGGATCGGTGAGGAGCTGCTCGTGCAGTACATGGGCGAGCGCTATCCGGTCACCGTGCGGAGCATCGACGCGACGTCGCTGTTCGACCCCGACAACAGCCGCATCAGGCGGTAGGAGGGCCGATGAACGTCCTCGTCTGCGTCAAGCGCGTGCCGCTCACCGGCGGTCGGATCACCCTGACCGACGATCAGCGGGCGCTGTCGACCAAGCACCTCGGGTTCACGGTCAGTCCGCACGAGGAGTGCGCGGTCGAGGAGGCGGTGCAGATCATCGAGCGCGAGGGCGGCACGGTGACCGTCCTGACGCTCGGGCCGTCCGAGGCCGAAGAACAGCTGCGCGACATGATGGCGATCGGCGCCGACCGCGCGATCCACCTGGTCAGCGACGAGGAGTGGGACGCGCAGGGCACGGCGGCGGCGATCGTGGCGGCGATCCAGGGTGACGAGACCGCCCACGAGCTGATCCTCTTCGGCAACGAGTCCGCCGACGCGGGCAACTATCAGGTGGCGATCCGCGTCGCGCACGCGCTGCAGCGACCGGTGATCACCGGTGTGAAGGCGCTCGCGTTCGATCTGGATCCCGCCCACCCCCGCGCGATCTGCGAGCAGGAGGTCGCCGGTGGCCGCGACGTCTACGAGGTCCCGCTGCCCGCCGTGGTCGCCGTCAAGGAGGGCATCAACCTGCCGCGTTACCCGTCGGTGCCGGGGCGCCTGCGCGCCACGCGCAAGCCGGTCGACGCCTCGAGCCCGCCGCGGCCGGCCGCGCAGCTCGAGATGGTGCGACTCGTGCTCCCGCCCGACTCCGGCAAGCAGGTGCAGGTGCTCGGGCGCGGCCCCGAGGCCGCGCCCGCGGTGGTGGAGATCCTGGGCGAGCTGGGGGTGCTGTGATGGGCGTCCTGGTCTTTGTCGAGAACGTCGAGGACGAGCTCGCCGCCCAGGCGCTGACCTTCGCGCGCGGCATCGGTGACGGCGCCGTGGCGCCGGTCACGATCAGCGGTGACTACGCCCCAGCCGCGTGGGGGCAGACGCTCGCCGACATCGCCACCGAGCGGTCGCTCGACGCCGTCGTCGCCGCCGGCACCGAGCGTGGCAACGAGGTGCTCGCCCACGCCGCGGCGATCCTCGACCAGCCGTTCTCGGCCAACACCACCGCGTTCACGCCCGGTTCGCCGCCGACCGTGACACGCGTGCGCTGGGGCGGGAGCCTGCTGGAGGAGGCGGTCCTGCACGCCTCGACGCCGCTGATGACGGTCGCGCCGCACGCGGTCGTTCCCGACGGGAACCCCGTCGCGGCGGAGACGGTGGCGCCCTCCCACCACGCTCTGGCCGTCGCGCCGACCAAGCGGGTCGGCGCGACGAGCACCGACGTCTCACTGCAGGACGCCCCGGTCGTGGTGTCGGGCGGGCGCGGCGTCGGCTCGGCCGAGGGCTTCGCCATCATCGAGGAGCTCGCCGGCCTGCTCGGCGGGGCGGTCGGGTGCTCCCGCGCGGTCACCAGCGCCGGCTGGCGTCCGCACACCGACCAGGTCGGCCAGACGGGAACCAAGGTTGCCCCCGACCTGTACATCGCCTGCGGGATCAGCGGCGCCACCCAGCACATGGCCGGGTGCAAGGGCGCCAAGAAGCTGCTCGCCATCAACGCGGACGGCGAGGCATCGATCTTCGCCCACGCCGATTACGGGGTGATCGGGGACCTGCATGAGATCCTCCCGGCGATCGCCGCGGAGATCCGGAAGCCGAGGGGCGCATAGTCTCCCCGTATGAGGCGGTCGCGCTCGCCGGTGCGCTCGGCGCCAGCGCTGCGCTGTTCGGGCGTCGCGTCGCGCGGTTGCGCCAGCTCGTGCAGGCCGCTGCGCCGACCGAGCGCTCCGGAGACGTCCCGGCGCGCGTGCGCAACGAGCTGACCATCGTGCTCGGGCAGCGCAAGCTGCTGCAGCGGCTGGGGCCCGGGCTGATGCACGCCTTCATCTTCTGGGGCTTCCTCGTGCTCGCGCCGACGATCCTGATCGCGATGATCGCGATCGTCGATCGCCACCAGACACTGCCGTGGCTCGGTGCGCAGGGGTGGTACGCGCTGCTCGTCGACCTCTTCTGCGTGCTCGTCCTGGTCGGCGTCCTCGCCGCGCTGTACGTGCGCAAGGTCGTGCGCCCGAAGCGCTTCGAGGGCAGTCATCTCGGCGAGGCGGACCTGATCCTGGCGCTGATCGCGACGGTCGTCCTCTCGCTGTTGCTCTGGCACGCCTCCCGGATCGCCCTCGGCCTGAACGAGTGGCCGGCCGGCTGGTCACCGGTCTCCCGCGGGCTCTCGCACCTGTTCGGGCGTGGCTCCGGCACCCGGGTGCTCGAGCGCGTGTTCGTCTGGATCCACGTCGGGACGATCCTCTCGTTTCTGGCCTACCTGCCGTATTCCAAGCACCTGCACATCGGCGCGGCCGCGGTCAACGTCTGGTTCGGGCGGACCGCGGCACGGGGACGGCTCGAGCCGCTCCGCTTCGAGCCCGGGGAGGGCGAGAGCGAGGAGGATCTGCGCTTCGGTGCGGGCACCGCCGCCGATCTCACCTGGAAGCAGGTGCTCGATACGTTCTCGTGCACCGAGTGCGGGCGCTGCCAGGACGCCTGCCCCGCCAATCAGACGGGCAAGCTGCTCTCGCCCAAGCTGGTGATCATGGGGCTTCGCGACCAGCTGTTCTCGGGGGACCGCGAGACGCCGCTCGTGCCGCAGGCGGTGCCGGAGGAGTCGGTCTGGGACTGCGTGACCTGCGGCGCCTGCATCCAGGCCTGCCCGGTCTCGATCGAGCACGTCGACCACATCGTCGACCTGCGCCGCCACCTGGTGATGATCGAGTCGAGCTTCCCCGCCGAGGCCGAGCCGATGCTGCGCGACATCGAGCGGGTCGGCAACCCCTGGGGGCATCCGCAGGGCCAGCGGGCCGACTGGGCGATGGAACTCGGGGTGCGGGTGCTCGAGCCCGGCGACGCGCCCCCCGAATATCTCTACTGGGTCGGCTGCGCCTCGTCCTTTGACGAGCGCGCCCGGCGCACCGCCCAGGCCACGGCGACGCTCCTGCAGGCCGCGGGGGTCGACTTCGCCATCCTCGGCCCGCGCGAGAGCTGCACCGGGGACCCGGCGCGCCGGATGGGCAACGAGTACGTGTTCCAGGCGCTCGCCGAGCAGAACGTCGAGACGCTCAACGCGGCCGGCGTGACGAAGATCATCGCCAACTGCCCGCACTGCTTCAACACCCTCGCCAACGAGTACCCGGACTTCGGCGGCCGCTACGAGGTGGTCCACCACTCCGAGCTGCTCGCCCGCCTGGTGGCCGACGGCCGCCTGCGACCGGCCCGGGACGAGCAGCTGATGGTCACCTACCACGACTCCTGCTATCTGGCCCGACACAACGACGTGCTCGAGGCGCCGCGGGCGCTGGTGGGCGCGGTCGGAACGCCCCTGCCGATGGCCCGGTCCGGCCGCGAGACGTTCTGCTGCGGCGCCGGGGGCGCGCACATGTGGATGGAGGAGCGGGCGAACCCGATCAACGTCGAGCGGGTGCGCGAGGCGGCCGGCACCGGCGCCGGGACGCTCGCCGTCGCCTGTCCGTACTGCACGGTGATGCTCGACGACGGCGTTCAGAGCACCGGCGACGATCTGCGCGTGGTGGACGTGGCGACGCTGCTCGCCGAGTCGCTGCAGGGCAGCCCGGACGACTGAGTCGGTCCCGGGCCGGGTCGTTCGGCGGAGTTCCCCCCAGGACCGGGCGAGCGGCCCCGGTCAGCCGCGTCCCATGATCGTGCCCATCTCGGCCTCGTCGCGCCACATGAGCAGGATCACCCCGAAGCTCGTGGAGCTGTCGTCCACCAGCGGAAGGGACCGAACGGTGCAGTCGAAGCGCCGCCCGCGGCGGTCCACGGCCGGGACGGTCGCCGTGCGGGGCTCCTGGACGGACATCACGTCGTCGACCGCGCTCCGGATGTCGTCGCGGGGAAGGCCAAAGTCGAGGTCGAAGAACGGCATGCCGTCGACCTCGTCGCCGCGCAGGCCCCAGAGCTCCGACGCGATCGCGTTCCACACCTTGACCGTCCGTTGATCGTCGAGCACGACGACGGCCACGCCGAGGGTGGCGAGAATGCCCTCGATGAAGCGGTTCAGCTGCTCGACCTCGTCCGAGCGCTCGCGCTGGACGTCGTTCATCGCCTCGAGCTCGTCGTTGGTGGACTGGAGCTCCTCGTTGGTCGTCTCGAGCTCCTCGTTGGTGGACTGGAGCTCCTCGTTGGTCGTCTCGAGCTCCTCCACCGTCGACTGCAGCTCCTCGTAGGCGGTCTCGAGCTGCCGGCGCGCGTCCTCGGACTCCCTGGTCAGCCGCACGACCTCCGTGACGTCCGCGAAGGTGATCGAGATGCCGAGGATGTCGGGCCCGCTGTTGTGCAGCGGCGTCACCTCGATCCTGTGGTCGAGCGGGTCGCCCGCCGCGCTCGTCCAGTGCACCGGTCCCAGGGTCACCGCCGCGCCCTGCGCGCGCGCCTGCGCGATCGCCTCGCGCAGCTCGGCGGGCCGGTAGGAGACCTCCAGATCCTGGATCGGTCGCCCCAGATCGGAGGCGGCCAGGCCGAACAGGGTGCGAGCCGCCCGGTTGACAAAGACGAGGAATCCGTTGGCGTCCAGGACGACCTGCGGTGTCGGCGCCCGATCGGCGGCGCCCTCCCGCAGGTGCTGATAGGTCTCCGACAGCTCGTCGGCGGGCGCCTGTCCGCTGAAGAACGCGAGGCGTTCGCGGAGGCCGAGGCGCGGCACCTTGGTGAACACCCGCCACTTCATCGCGTACGGCTTGAACAGGTTGTTGTGCGTGAGCAGCATCTCGGACTTACCGAGGAACAGGAAGCCGTCGTCGTTGAGCGAGAAATGGAAGTGCCGGAGGATCCCCGCCTGCGTCTCGGTCGTGAAGTACATGAGCGAGTTGCGCGACAGCAGCAGGTCGATGCGGGAGATCGGCGCGTCACGGATCAGGTCGTTGCGGCCGAAGATGAGCGACCGGCGGAGGTCCGGCCGGAACACGAAGCCACCCGGGGTCGCCGTCCAGTACCGCTCGCGCATCGCCTCGGGCACCGCGGCGAGCGCCTCCTCGGGATAGGAGCCCAGGCGCGCCGCGAGCAGCGCGTCCTCGTCAACGTCGGTCGCGTAGATCTTCACGCGGCGCCGGAACTCGTCCTCGCCGAGCGCCTCGGCGAGGACCATCGCGACGGTGTAGGCCTCCTCGCCGGTGGCGCACGCCGCGGACCAGACGCGGATCGGGCGCTCCTCCGCGACGCGTTCGATCAGGATCGGGACGATCTCCGATCCCAGGTATGCCCACGCCTCGGGGTCACGGAAGAAGCCGGTGACATTGATCAGGACGGTGTCGAACAGCTCCTTGAACTCGGCCGGGTTGGCCTCGAGGTGATCCTCGTAGGCCGCGTACGTCTCGACGCCGACAGCGTCGAGCCGCTTCCTGACGCGCCGCTCCAGGCTCGCCCGCTTGTAGCCGGAGAAGTCGAAGCCTCGAGCCCGCCGGACGTGCTCGAGCAGTGAGCGCAGCTCGTCTCGCTGCCCGGACTCATCCATCGCTCGCCTCGCCGCGCGTCGGAACCTGGTGCACGGACGGCTCGCCCGCGATGCCGGGCTCGCCGAGCCGCTCCATCAGCTCGCGCAGGGTCGCCGCATGGCGCGCCGCGTCCTCGGCCCGGGCCGCGTAGCGCTCGACCCGGGCGTCGCCGAACCGAGCGCTCAACCGACGGAAGAGGCGGGCCCGTTCCTCCAGGTTGCGCAGTGCGCCCCACAGCGCCCCCTCCAGCGCGTCGGACTGGCTGACCTCGAGCGCGTCGACGGAGTAGACGTGCCCGACGTGGCAGCGGTACCGCGTGATGCCGTTCTCCTCGGTCTCCCACAGGGTGCCCCCGCACTCCGGACAGGTGAGGTCGCTGATCGCGCCATCCGGTGTGTCGGCCGGACGCCCGGTCCCCGCGGCCGTCCGGCTCATCCCGGGCGCGCCGGGGGTCGGGACGCTGCCGGGCACGGGCTGGTCCATGATCTCGCAGATCCGCGCCGCCATGTCGGAGACGGGAAGCGCCTCCGTGCCGGGGACATTGGCGAGGGCGGAGCCCGGCATGCTCGGGTAGAGCGCCTCCTCCGGGTCCTGCACGAGCCCGCAGCCGCCGCATTCGACGACCAATCCCAGTCCGGCCGTGCCGTCGTCCAGGGCGCCCGAGAGCACCACGCCGATCACACGGCGACCGTAGGCACGGGCGGCACTGCGGAAGAGCGCGTCCACCGCCGGGCGGTGGCCGTTCTCGCGAGCGCCGCGCGTCAGCTCGACGTGGCCATCGCGGACGAGCAGGTGGTGGTCGGGCGGGGCGACGTAGATCCTCCCGCGCTCGATCGCCTCGCCGTCGCGGGCGGCGGCGCAGACGAGCCGGGTTCGGCGCTGCAGGATCTGGCTGAGAACGCTCGTTCCGCCCGGCATCACGTGCAGGACCACGAAGATCGCCGCGGGGAGGTTCGCCGGAAAGCCGGCGACGAACCGCTCGAGCGATTCGACGCCACCGGCGGAGGCGCCGACGACGATGATGTCGCGCTTGGCGTCGGCGGGCGCCGGCTCCTGGATCGTGGACGGCACCCACCCATTATGCGGGCGAAAACGGTGCGGCGCATCGGGAGACCCCGCGACGCTCCCCACGCCGGGCGATATCGGATCCGATTTCGGAGGCGGTGCCGCTGGTATCCTGCATGGGATGCCCGAGATGCGCAAGCAGATGCACCAGACGACGATTCGCTTCGACAGCGAGCTCTGGGGTCGCATCGACGCGGAATCGCGGCGGATCGGTGTGAGCGCCGCCCAGTACATCCGGGACGCGACGCTCGTGCGCCTCACGCGCGAGGCCGATTGGGCCCTGGGCCCGAGCGCGGCCGGTGAGCCACCCGTCGTTCCGTTCCCGATCGCGGCCGCCGCGATCTCGGCCTCGGACGTGATCGGCACCGAGAGCTCCGCGGTCTGGGCGCAGGCGCGCCAGGCCCGCGAGCGGGCGCGCGACCTCCGCGACGATGCTCGCCGCCTGGCGGAGACGCGGCCGCTGCCGCGGCGGGGCGACGGTCGGGGGACGGCGCGCTCGGTCGAAGGATCGTCGTGACCTCCGTCGGGCCCGATACGCGCCACGCGCAGATCGTGGCTCCGGCCGAGCCGACGCAGAGCCGGCAGCTCGAGATCTCGAACGCCGTCGTCCGGATCTACAAGCAGTACACCGGGAGAGGTCCGCGCACCGCCCGCACGCACATCAGCGACGGCCTCGTGATCGTCATCCTCTCCGGGTGCCTGACCCGAGCCGAGCGCAGCCTGTACGAGGCGGGCCGGCGGGAGCTCCTGATGAGCCAGCGGCAGGCCATGCAGCAGGTGATGTCCGATGAGATGGTCGCAGCCGTGCAGGCGATCGTCGGCCGTCCGGTCATCTCGTTCATGAGCACCCATGATCCGGAGAAGGAGATCGGTGCGGAGGTGTTCGTGCTCGATGGTCGCCAGGTCACCGGCCCCGCGCAGGTTGCCGCCATCCACGGCTGACGCCCTCCGGCGCCCCCCGGGCGGCCGCTGCCACCGGCCGGTCGTCGCCCTCCGGGCGGTCGGCCAGCGGGGACGACGGTCGGCGCGGTCGAGCATCGGAGCCGGATCAGCGGGGGATCTCAGCCCACACGATCTTGCCCGTCTCCTTCAGGCGGATCCCCCAGCGCAGCGCGAGCGCCGCGATGAGCCCCAGACCGTGCGGTGCCCGCCCGATCACACTCTGGCGGTCGGTCAGCGGGGCGCCGTCCTCGACGCCGATCCAGACCGACGACGGCGTCGGCTTGACGAGCAGCCGGAACGACGTGCGGGCATGGAGCACGGCGTTGGCCGCCAGTTCGCTCGCGGCGAGGGTGCCGCATTCGATCAGGTCCTCGTCGAGGTCGCAGTCACGCAGCACGGAGCGCAGCAGCTCCCGGACGCGGCTGGGGGACTCGAGGGTGGGCGTGAAGTCGGCCTCGATCGGAGTGGTCTCGAGCGTCAGCGCCCGTGCGCTGATCGTCGGCAGGACCTTCGAGTGCGAACGGCACAGGCGGCGGATCGCCTCGGCTCGCTCCGGCGAGGGCGGCCCGGGGTAGCCGCAGAAGAGGGTGAAGCGCTCGCGCTCCTGCAGCCGCCGCCACAGTTCCTCGAGCGCCACGGCGTCCGCCACCTCGCCGGCGTTCCAGAGCAGGGCGATCATCTCGCTGTAGACGCGGAGCGTGCGGTCGGCGGTGAGTCGCCGGATGAGCCGCCCGACGCTGTCATCGACGTCCTGCGGACACGGCTCGCCCCGGTCCTCGGGCCGCAGGTAGCGGAGGAGCTCGGTCGCGTCGACCGTCACGTAGCGGCCGGCGGCGCCGCTCCTCGCCGCGACGTCGACCCCCAGCGCGTCGAGACGGCGCTCGAAGATCCGCTGGTGCGACTCGGTGGCGATCACGAGCACCGCATCGCCCGCCGCCAGGCCCGTGGCCAGGTAGGGCACCACCGCATCGACGAGCTCATCTTCGGTGTCGTAGAACTGAACGAGGTGCTCACAAACCAACAACGGTGTCCCCCTGGCCTCGTGTGGCTGCTCCGTTGCATGACTCCTAGCCCGGTGGCGGAAAAGTATGCGGGGCTGGAACGCGGGATGGACGCGGTCCCGAGGGCGGTCCGACGCGGCGCCATGAGCCGTCGCTCGGGGTGGGCTCAGGGCCAGAACACCTCGTCCAGGCCCATCATCATCACCACCTTGCGCACGGGCGGACTCAGATTCGGCTCGACGTGCAGCTCCCACCCGTCGCGCTGGGCCTCTCGAAACGCGGTGATGATCAGGTTCAACCCCGAGCTGTCGATGAACGAGAGATCGGAGAGGTCGAGCTGCACCGATTCTCCGGTTCGTGCGAGCGACTTCAGCCGATCGTGGAGCCTCCCGACGACCGCCACGTCGAGCTCGCCCGACAGTCGCAGCCGCACGCCCGCCGGCTCGAGCGTCTCGTGGATCTCCAGGATGGATGGGGGGTCCGTCGGCACGCGCATAGCGTGGCACCTCGCAAATACCTGCGCAACGGACCGCGCGGCCCCGCTCGCGGCCGCGGCGGGCGGTCACCCGGTGGCCGCACCGTCGGCGCCGATTCGCTTAGATGCTCTCAGTGATCGCTGACGGCCCACACCGCGATGGAGAGGCGGACCGGCGGCGCGCCGCCGAGGCGCTCGCCGCGCGCCTGCCGGAGCCGCTGCGGCCGCTCGCTCACGCCGCCTACAACTACCGCTGGTCGTGGACGCCGGGCGGGGCCGACTGCTTCGAGCGCGTCGATCCGGAACGGTGGGCGCGGCTCGAGCACAACCCGGTGGCGCTTCTCACCACGGCGTCCGCCTCCTCCCTGGAGGCCGCGGCGACCGATCCCGACCTCGTCGCCTGCGCGGCCCGGCTGTGGAGCGAGATCCAGGCGGATCTCGATCGTCCGCCGGCGGTGGGCGCCGGACTCGGTCCGCGCCGACCGGTCGCCTTCCTGTGTGCGGAGTTCGGCATCCACGTGTCGTTGCCGATCTACTCGGGTGGCCTGGGCGCGCTCGCCGGAGACATCCTCAAGGAGGCCTCGGACCGGGCGCTGCCGATGGTCGCGGTCGGCCTGATGTACCGCCGGGGGTACTTCCGCCAGCGCATCGACGCCGGAGGGATGCAGCACGAACACTGGACGATGATCGATCCCGACCTCGTCCCCGGCGTGCGGGTGACCGGCCCCGGCGGCGATCCCCTGACGATCACGATCCCGATCGCCGGCGAATCGGTGACCGCGGCGATCTGGCGGGTCGAGGTCGGGCGCGTACCGCTGTTCCTGCTCGACACCGAGCTGCCGGAGAACGCTCCGCTGCAGCACTGGGTCACCGCTCGGCTCTACGACGGCGACTCCGATACCCGCCTCTCGCAGTACGCCCTGCTCGGCGCCGGGAGCGTCCGGGCGCTCGCCGCGCTCGGCATCACTCCCGGCGTGTTCCATCTCAACGAGGGTCACGCCGTGCTCGCCCCGCTGCAGCTCGCCGCCGATCTCGCCTCCGAGCACGGTGGACAGGGGCAGGCGATCGAAGCGGCCCGGGCGCGCACCGTCTTCACCACCCACACGCCGGTCCCCGCCGGGAACGACACGTACCCGGCCGAGCAGGTGCTCGCGGTGGTGAGCGGCCTCCTGGATGAGCTCGGCCTCGAGCCGGAGGGGCTGATCCGCTTCGGACGGACCGACGCCGACAACGCGGAGGAGCCCTTCGGGATCACCCAGGCGGCGCTGCGGCTCAGTCGCTCGGCCGGCGGCGTCTCGCGCCGTCACGGTGAGGTTGCGCGCGAGATGTGGCGCGAGCTCTGGTCCGATCGGGAGGTTGACGAGGTGCCGATCGGCCACGTCACCAATGGGGTGCACGTCCCCACCTGGATCGGCGCCCCCGTTCGGCGCCTCTTCGACGAGCAACTCGGCGAGGGCTGGCTGTTCGCCTCGGATCCCACCGCCGCCTGGGAGGCGGTCGACCGGATCTCCGATGAGGCGCTCTGGCGAGCTCGGTGCGCGCAGCGGGCGGAGCTCGTCGCGCACCTGAGGGGCCGCAGCCTCGATCAGCGGCTCGAGCGGGGCGAGCCGCGGGAGTACGCGACCGCCGCCGCCGGCACCTTTGATCCGGCCGTGCTGACCATCGGCTTCGCCCGGCGCCTGGCCACCTACAAACGCCTCGATCTGCTCACGCGCAACCCCGAGTTCGTCCTCGCCCTGCTCTCCGACGCGCGGCCCGCCCAGATCGTCCTCGCGGGCAAGGCGCACCCACGAGATGACGAGGCAAAGCGCATGTTGCAGCGCGTCTTCGGCCTCAAACGGGCGCGCCAGGTGGCCGAGCGCGTCGTGTTCCTCGACAACTACGATCTGGCCGAGGGGGCACGCCTCACGCGTGGCTGTGACCTGTGGCTGAACCTCCCGCGCCCGCCGCTCGAGGCCAGCGGGACGAGCGGGATGAAGTCGGTGGTCAACGGCGGGCTGCAGCTGAGCGTGCTCGACGGCTGGTGGGCCGAGGCCTACGACGGCACCAACGGCTGGGCGATCGACGGAGAGGTCGACAGCGATCCGGCCGCGCAGGATGCCCGGCACTCCGACCAGCTCGAGCGCCTCCTGCTCGAGGAGGTGCTGCCCGCGTTCTACACCCGCGACGCGGACGGTCGGCCGCCCGCCTGGCTCGATCGCATGCGTCGTTCGATGCGGACGCTCGGGCCGAGGTTCGCCGCGACCAGGATGATCGCCGAGTACGTGCGCGGGCCCTACACGGGCGCACCCTGAGCGTCTCCAGGACCCGCGGCTCGGGGGCGCTGGGCGATGGGCGGACCAGGTGGGGATGTTCTCCCGCCGGCCAGGGCGGCGTCGCACGAGTGGCCACCACCCAGGTCTGCGACAGACGCTCAGCCGACGTGCTCGGAGCCCGGCGAGTCGCCGTCGGGCACGGGACGGCCCTCGGCGTCGTCCCGGACCTGCTCGGTGCAGGCGCGTGCCCCGATCTGCGCCCGGAGCCAGTCCTCGACCCCCGCAACGTGAACCGTGGCCCAACTGCGCGCCAGCTCACTGTCGTGCTCCCGCAGGGCATCGAGGATCGCCCGATGCTCGGCGAACGTCCGCTCGAGCGCACCGGCCTCGTCGATGCCTCGCCATACCCGCATCCGCTGCGTGGGTCCCGACAGGCTCTCGAGAATCGCGGCCAGCGCGGCATTCGCCGCGACGGCCGCGATGCGGCGGTGAAAGTCGAAGTCGGCGCTGACGAGTTCCTCGATCGAGGATGAGGCGGTGATTCGCTCGAGGATGGCCTCGAGCTCGCTCAGCTCGGACGCGCCGATCCGCGTCGCCGCGATGGCGACGGCGGCGGGTTCCAGCATTCGGCGCACCTGAACCACCTCGAGCAACGTGACGTCGCTGTGAACGTCGATCACCGCGCTCAGGGCGGCGAGCAGCGTGTCGGCCGCCAACTCCGTCACGTATGTTCCATCGCCCTGGCGGACGTCAAGAATCCTCAGGAGCGTCAAGGCTCGGACGGCTTCGCGCAATGAGTTGCGCGAAACGCCAAGGCGATCGGCGAGGTCCGGCTCCCGCGGCAGCTTGTCCCCTGGCTTGACAGCGCCGGAGCGAATCATCTCCCGAAGCTGCTCGATGGCGTGATCGGTGACGGTCATGGGCGCCGTCTCCCCGCCCGCTCGTCCGGCTTGGCGGCGGCCGACCGGCGAGTTTGGTCGGACGTCTGCGCCATCGCGCAGATCGTAGCCCTCCGTGATCGCCACCGGAGACGGGGGCGGGCGGCTGACGCGAGGGCGAGGTTCCCGGCGGAAGGCGCGATGATCGGTCGGGGCGATGCCGCGTCGATCGGCAACAGACATAGGATGTCTCTTGCCGTAACTGGCGATACCACGGGACTGGTGCGGCAGATATACCGCTATACATAGGAGGTCCGCTCACGAGCGAGCGAGACTCGAGAGGATGGCGGCCGGTGAGATGTCTGAGACGTTCGTAGCGTTTGACGTTCTGGATGTTCGCTTCCCGACCTCGGAGCGGCTGGACGGTTCCGACGCGCTGAATCCCGATCCCGACTATTCGCTGGCCTATGTGGTCGTGGGCACCACGGCAGGGAGCCGTGGGTACGGGTTCGTCTTCACGATCGGTCGTGGAACCGAGGTTGAGGTCGCCGCCATTCGAGCGGTCGAGCACCTGGTCGTCGGACTGGATGTCGACGCCGTCCTCGCGGATATGGGAGCGTTTTCCCGCCGGCTGGTCCATGACAGCCACCTGCGCTGGCTTGGCCCGGAGAAGGGCGCGGTCCACATGGCGATCGGCGCCGTTCTCAACGCTGTCTGGGACCTCTATGCCCGGCGCGCCGGAAAGCCGTTGTGGAAGCTTTTGGCGGATATGGAGCCCGAGGAGCTCGTCTCGCTGGTCGATTTCAGGCACCTGACGGATGCTCTGCGCCCGTCCGAGGCGCTGCAGATCCTCACGGCCGCCCGGGCCGGCCGGGAGGCGCGGGAGGCCGAGCTGCTGGCCCATGGCTACCCCGCCTACACGACGTCCGCCGGCTGGCTCGGCTATTCGGACGACAAGGTGAGAGCGCTCGTGCGGGAGTCGCTCCGGGCCGGGTTCACGCATCTGAAGCTCAAGGTCGGTAAGGATCTGGAGGACGACATCAGGCGGGTCGCCATGGTGCGTGAGCTGGTCGGCCCGCGGATCGCGCTGTCAGTCGACGCCAACCAGAGCTGGAGCGTTGAGCAATCGGTGGAGGCGATTGCTCGCCTGGCTGAATTCGATCCCCAGTGGGTGGAGGAGCCGACCAGCCCAGATGATGTCCTCGGTCACATCCGCATCGCTCGAGCGGTCGCGCCGATCCGAATCGCGACCGGCGAGCATGTCGCCAACCGGGTGATCTTCAAGCAGTTGCTCGCCTCGCGAGCCATCTCGGTGTGTCAGATCGACGCGTGCCGGGTGGCGGGGGTGAATGAGAACCTCGCGATCCTGCTGCTGGCGGCCAAGTTCGGGGTTCCGGTGTGCCCGCACGCGGGCGGCGTCGGGCTCTGCGAGGTCGTGCAGCATCTGGCGATGTTTGATTTCGTCGCTGTGAGCGGGAGTCTCGGCGGACGCTGGATCGAGTACGTCGACCATCTCCACGAGCACTTCACGGTGCCGGCGCGGGTCAGCCATGGCCGCTACCTGGCGCCGCGAGCGCCCGGGTCCGGAGCGGAGCTGCGACCGGGGTCGATCGCTCAGTACCGGCGGTCCGGAACCCTCGAGGGACAGCCCGCGACGGTCGCCGCGGGTCACCGGGGTACGACCGACCCCCTGCCTTCCCGCGACCGGGTGGTCGCTTCAGTTGCCGACGATGAGTGAACCGGACAGGAGGAGAGCGGTGGGCAGTTCAAGCAGCGGAATGGGAGAGCTGGACGGTCTGCGGGCGCTCGTCACCGGCGGCGCCTCCGGCATCGGGCTGGCCACCGCGAGGTTGCTGCGTGCGCGCGGAGCCCGGGTGGCGGTGCTGGACGCGGCGGCAACCGGACCCGAGGGAGTTGTCTACGAGCGGGCGAACGTCTCCGATGACACCGAGGTGCGGGCGGCCGTCGACGACGTCGTGGAGCGGCTCGGCGGCGTCGACATCCTCGTCAACAACGCGGGGATCGGAGCTCAGGGCGGGGTTGAGGACAACGACGACGACGAGTGGCATCACGTCTTTGACGTGAATGTCGTGGGGATGGTGCGCGTCGCGCGGGCCGCCCTGCCGGCGCTCCGACGATCGCCTCAGGCTGCGATCGTCAACACCTCATCGATCGCTGCCACCGCCGGACTGCCCTCCCGAGCCCTGTACTCGGCGACCAAGGGCGCGGTGCTCTCGCTCACCCTGGCGATGGCCGCCGATCTTATCCGCGAGGGCATCCGCGTCAACGCAGTCAACCCCGGGACCGTCGATACGCCGTGGATCGGGCGCCTCCTGGCAGCGGCCGATGATCCAGCGGCGGAGCGGGCCGCGCTCGAGGCGCGGCAACCACACGGCCGTCTCGTCTCGGCCGAGGAGGTGGCGGCGGCGATCGTCTTCCTGGCCTCGCCCGCGTCCGGTTCGACCACGGGCACGGCACTGGCCGTCGATGGTGGGATGGCTGGCCTGCGCCTGCGTCAGCGGACATGACCGCGGAGCGTTACGGGGCGGTCATCGGCCTGCGCCCGGAGATGGAACAGGCCTACCGCGATCTGCACCGGCAACCGTGGCCAACGGTGCTGGCTGCGCTCAAACGCGCGCACGTCTCCAACTATTCGATCTTTCTCCGTGATGGCGTGCTCTTCAGCTACCTGGAGTACACGGGCACCGATTTTGCCGCCGACATGGCGGGTCTTGCGCGCGATCCGGAGACGCGACGCTGGTGGGAGTTGACCGATCCCTGTCAATTCCGTCTCCCGTCGGCGCTGCCCGGCGAATGGTGGGCGCCCGCCGAAGAACTGTTTCACCTGGAGTGAGAGCAGCGACCGCTGTCCCGTCACCCGATGCGCATCGATGCTCACCATCACGTGTGGGATCTGACGGTCAGGGATCAGCCCTGGACGGCGGGGCTGCCGATTCTGAGGCGAACGTTCACGATCGAGGATCTCAGGCCAGCCCTGATCCGCCACTCGATCGACGCCACCATCGTGGTGCAGACGGTGTGCGTGGCGGCGGAGACGCCGGAGCTTCTGGCGCTCGCCTCGCGCGAAGAGGTCGTGGCCGGCGTGGTCGGCTGGGTCGAGCTCGGGGCCGGGGGTGTTGAGGAGGCACTCGCCGAGCTCCTTGCGTCACCGGGCGGCGACTATCTCGTGGGCCTGCGACACCAGGTTCAGGAGGAACCCGATCCGTGGTACCTCGCCCGGCCGGAGGTGCGTCGGGGGCTGCGAGCCATCGCCTCCGCGGGTCTGGCGTACGACGTCGTCGTGATCCCCGAGCAGCTGCCCGCCGTCCTGGACACAGTGCGCGCCGTGCCGGAACTGCGGTTCGTGCTTGACCATGCCGGCAAGCCGAGCGTCGCGCAGCCCCCCGCCCCGGAGTGGCTAGAGTCGATGACCGGGCTCGCTGAGCTCGAGAACCTCACCGTCAAGCTCTCCGGCCTGACGAGCGCAGCCCCGCCGGATTGGACCTCACGGGCGCTCGAGCCATTCGTCGACGCACTGCTCGCGCGCTTTGGGCCCGAGCGGCTGATGTTCGGGTCGGACTGGCCGGTGTGCCTGCTCGGGCGGGGGTACGACGCCACGATTTCCGCGATGGAGGAGCTGACCGCCCAGCTGTCGCAGCGCGAAACCGATCTGCTGTTCGGGTCGGTCGCCGCCGGTGTCTACGGGCTGTCCCGTTGAGACGGGCCGCGCTGGGCAGCAGCGCGTGCCCGTCACGGAGCTCCGCTCCCAGGGGATCCTCGGCGCCGTCGGAGTCGGGGTGAATCTGGTCGCTCCGCTGCGACGGTTTGTCGCCGGCTGCGCCGAGGATCTCACGGCGATGAACGCCGAGATCGATGAGCGCCTGTTGTAGGCGGCGCTTCCCGATCGCGTGCGCGAGGTCAGGGAGCAGTCGTCATCCGATCCGCCCTGAGCGGTCCTATAACTGCGGCCTATAGGTCTTTGTCGTTTCGCGTCTTGGACTTCTGGACGCTTCTGAGCGACCATCTGCAGCGCAGCACCCTCTCCTCCCTCAGAGCGCGCTCCGCCCCGGCCTCATATCCCGCCAGGACGGAGCGCTCTCTACTTAACGGCACCGGCTGACGGTTCCGCAGGTGCCCCCGGGGCGGAGCGGCGGCCGCCGCTCTCGGCTGGCCGTCAAACCGAGTACTAGTAGTAGTTAGTAGTAGTGGAGCCAAGCGGGATCGAACCGCTGACCTCCTGCGTGCAAAGCAGGCGCTCTCCCAGCTGAGCTATGGCCCCTCGGGCATGGGAGTGTAGAGGCCGCGGAACGGACGGCTCATGGCTCCGGAGGAGCGTGCCCGAGCGTCGTTGGCTCAGAAGTCGAAGTCGCGCGGCGGCCGCTGCTCGAACCAGAGCCGGTCGTGCTCGGGGGTGTCCTGAAGGAAGTCGGGGGTCTCCTCGAGCACGTCCTCCTTGACCGCCGGCTCCTCCGGAGTCGGGCCTGCCGGTGTCGGGCCTGCCGGTGCCTGCCCCTCGGCGTCGGGCGGCGGTTCGTCCGGCAGATGCCGGGTCTCCGCGATATGTGTGGCGACGTCGAACTCCGTCGTCTCCTGTGCCGCGATTCCGTGGTCGGCTCCATCCTCGGGCGTCGGCGGGGGCGGCGGCGGCGCCTCGCCGGCGGGCGTCTCGCCGGTGGGGGGCTCGATGTCTGGGTGCTCGGCACCGACCGGTGGCTCCGGGCTGTGCAACGACGGGGGCTCGGCGGTGAACCGTGGACGCTTCGGCGGCCGATCGAACTCGAGAGGCGGCGGCTCAGCCGCGGGCATCATCTCGGTGACCGGGCCCTCGGGCGCCTCCGGGCCCCAGCCCCCCGCGACGCCCGGATCCTCCGCGTGGACGCCCGGAGCGGGCTCCGCGTACGGATGGTCCTCGTGGGTGGGCCATTGCTCGGAGGCAGGCTCGGTCGCGAACTCACCGTGGGCGTGCGGCTCGTCGGGATGCGGCCAGCCCTCGTACGGGCCCTCGTCGTAGGGGCTCAGGTCGCGGGCGTCATCCGCGGGCTCCCCGCGGAACCCGCGCCGTGTCGGCCTGGACTCCGCCGTCGGATTCGAGCGGTGCCGTCGCAGGAAGCGACGGCGGGGCGCGGGCTGCTCCTCCTCGACGTATCCAAAGGCCGGCGCCTCGTGGTCAAAGGGGTCTCCGAGATCGTCTCCGTGGTGGTACGGGCCACCCGCCGATTCGAGATCGGAGTCGTCGTGCGGCACCGTGCTGTCGCGATACCCGAGGTACTCCCCAGACTCGTCCTCGGGGTACACCGCACGGCGCGGGGGACCGCTCGGCTCGTCGTCCGGGAAGCGCGTGGCGCCGAAAGTCGGCTCGCGCCGAACCGGTCCGAGCGCCTCGCGCTCCATCCGCTCGATCTCCGCCGGATCGCCGCCGCGTGCGCGCTTGAGGTCGAGGTGCTCGCGGATCGCGTCGTCCAGCAGGCCCATTCGCTAAGCGTACCGAGTCGCGCCGCCTCGGCGGCAACTGGCGGTTGGCCCGCGCCGCCCGAGTTCTCGCCAGTCTCTAAACTGCGCGTGACCCGGCGGGCCGACCGCCGCACGGGGCTATAGCTCAGTTGGGAGAGCGCCTGGATCGCACCCAGGAGGTCGGCGGTTCGAGTCCGCCTAGCTCCATTCGCAGCGTCTCACCGAGAAACGGCCGCGAGCCCTCGCCCGCGTGCCGAACCTGGGCCGACTCGGTCCCGACCGCCGGGACCGCTCGCTGCGTGGGCGCGTCGTCAACGTGACCCGCTCCCGTCACAGGGACGGTTCTGACGGAGCTCTTCGATTAGCCGCAGAACTCTGCGTCAAACTACTGAGCATGTTGGTCGGTCTCTGCACCCCGGCTGTTCGCCCAGCCCCTGCCCCTCGCGTTCCCCGCGCTCGTCGCCGGGGCCCGGCTCCCGTGGCGCGATGACCACCCAGCCGCCGTTCCCCGCCGAGCGCTCTCCGATGAATCCGGACGGCGCGGCTCTGGCCGATGCGACACCGGCTGGCGCTTCCGGCGGGACGACCGCCCCAGCGCGGGGTGGCTGGGAGAAGCCGATCGGGCGGCGCACGATGCTCTCGGTGCTCGGGCTCGGGGCGCTCGGGACGCTGTTCGGCTCCCATGTGCAGGCCGGGATCTCGGGCCTGCTGAACTCGGTGCACGCCAACGGCCTCGCGAGCGTGCTGCCGGGTGGCGGCCAGTTCACCATCTACACGGTCACCAACGGGTATCCGGCTGCTCCGGCGGACTACCGGCTGCGGGTCGGCGGCCTGGTCGAACGTCCGCTGTCGCTGAGCCTGGGGGACCTGCAGTCGCTGCCGGCCACGCACCTCACCCGAGACTTCCAGTGCGTCACCGGTTGGGTCGTGAGCGGCGTGCACTGGGTGGGGGTGCGACTCTCGGACCTGGCGGATCACGCCGGTGTCCAGCCGTCCGCCAGGGCGTTCCGGTTCACGTCCTTCGACGGTGTCTACACGGAGAGCCTCACGCTCGAGCAGGCGCGTCAGACCGGGGCGATCGTCGCGTACTCGATGCTCGGCGCCCCGATCACCCGTGAGCACGGCGGGCCGGTGCGCCTCTACGTCCCGGACATGTTCGGCTACAAGGCGATCAAGTGGCTGTCGGGCATCGAGCTCGTGACCCAGGCGCCGCCCGGCTACTGGGAACAGAACGGCTATCCGGTCAACGCGTGGATCAGCGGGCAGCCGCCCGCCGCGCCGAAGGTCTGAGACCGCCGGCATGAGCGCGACGCAGGTCAGCACCGACCGCGCCCCCGAGTCGTCCTCCCGCGGACTGGTGCTGCGGTTCGACGGCGTCGAGCGCGCGGTGCACTGGTTGAACGCCTCGCTCTTCCTCATCCTCGTGGGCACCGGGGCCGCGCTCTACTTCACGCCCCTGATCGCGCTCGTGGGACGCCGGCGGCTGGTGGAGGAGATCCATCTCTACGCCGGCCTTGCGCTGCCCCTCCCGGTGCTGCTCGGTCTGGCCGGGCGCTGGGGGCGCGCGCTGCGTCGCGACATCGGCCGCTTCAACCGCTGGTCCGAGGCCGACCTCGAGTGGCTGCACGGGCTCGTCGACACCGCCTCGGGACGCCGGCGGTCGGCGGTGCGGCCAGCCCTCGGCAAGTTCAACCCCGGCCAGAAGCTGAACGCCGCCTTCGTCGCGGGCGGCGGTCTGGTCATGCTCGGCACCGGCTCGCTCCTGCGCTGGTATGAGCCCTTTCCGCTCTCCTGGCGGGCCGGCGCGACGTTCGTGCACAACTGGCTGGCCGTCCTCTTCGTGCTGGTGATCGTCGGGCACATCTCCCTCGCGCTGGCGGACCGTGAGGCGCTGCGGTCGATGTTCGGGGGCCGCGTCAGTCGCGGCTGGGCGGCTCGACACGCGCCCGCCTGGCTCGAGGAGCCGGCTGACCGACCCTAGCTCGCCGCCCCCGGGGGCCGCTGGCGGCGTGGAAGAGCCCCGGATATCGTCTGCGGGCAGATGGAACTCACCGACAGGGAGTTCGAGCAGCTGCTCGAACTCAGGACCGGCCTGCGGCGTTTCCTGCACTGGAGCGAGGAACAGGCCAAGGCAGCCGGCATCACGCCGGCCCAGCACCAGCTGATGCTCGCCGTGCGCGGACATCCGGGCGGCGGCAACCCGACGATCGGTGAGCTCGCCGAGTGCCTGCTGCTGCGGCCGCACAGCACGAGCGAGCTGATCGATCGTGCGGTCAGCGCCGGGCTCGTCACGCGCAGCCCCGACGCCGCGAACGCGAGCATCGTCCGGGTGGCGCTCACCGAACGCGGCGCCGAGACGCTTCGTGGGCTCGCGGCGGTCCACCTGCAGGAGCTCGCCGAGCTCGGCCCGACGATGCGGGCGCTCTGGCGGGCGATCGAGCAGTTCGATCACGGTCGCGCCTAGAGCGAGCCGGCGGAAAGTGGGTATCGTGACACGATATGTTGACGACGCCCCCGGAACTGCCCTCAGGGGTCAGGCGCCTCGGCGACTTCTCACTTGACCGGCGAGCGCTGCCGATCATCGCCGCGGCGGTGCCGATCGGCGCGCTCTCCGCGGTGGTCGCCTTCTGCCTGCTGCGCCTGATCGGCCTGATCACGAACCTCGTCTTCTATGGACGCGCGCTGACGACGCTCGTCGCCCCGGGCGCCCATCGCCACAGCCCTCTGCTGATCGTCCTGGCGCCGGTCGCCGGGGGACTGCTCATCGGACTGATGGCCCGCTTCGGCTCGGAGAAGATCCGCGGGCACGGCATGCCGGAGGCGATCGAGGCGATCCTGATCGGGGGCAGCCGGGTCCAGCCCCGCGTCGCCCTCCTGAAACCCATCTCCGCCGCGATCTCAATCGGTACGGGCGGCCCGTTCGGGGCGGAGGGCCCGATCATCATGACCGGAGGCGCCTTCGGCTCGCTCCTGGCGCAGTTCTTCGAACTCACGGCCGATCAGCGCAAGACGCTGCTCGTGGCCGGCGCGGCGGGCGGCATGGCCGCGACGTTCAACGCGCCGCTCGCCTCGATCCTTCTGGCGGTCGAGCTGCTGCTCTTCGAATGGCGTCCGCGAAGCTACCTGCCGGTCGCCGCCTCGGTCGCGGTCGCGACGATCGTGCGCGGATCCCTGCTCGGCACGCGGCCCGTGTTCGCGGTGCACGTCGCCCACCTCACGCTGCACGCGGGCGTGTACGGGCTCTGCGTCGCCGCCGGGTTGATCGGCGGGGGTCTCGCCGTGATCGCCACGGCACTCGTCTACGCCTCCGAGGACGCCTTCCACCGGCTCCCGATCCACTGGATGTGGTGGCCGGCCCTCGGCGGGCTGATCGTCGGGCTGGGAGGGCTCGTCGAGCCGCGGGCCCTCGGCGTCGGCTATGACGTGATCCGCCAGCTGCTTCGCGGCCAGGCGCCGCTCTCGCTCATCCTCGGCATCCTGATCGTCAAGACGTTGATCTGGTCGCTCTCCCTCGGCTCGGGGACCTCCGGCGGAGTGCTCGCCCCGGTCTTCATGATCGGCGGAGCGCTCGGCGCGCTGGAGGCGCATCTCTTCCCCCACGTCGGCCCCGGCTTCTGGGCGCTCGTCGGGCTCGCCGCGGTCGTGGGTGGCGTCATGCGCTCCCCGTTCACCGGGGTCGTCTTCTCGCTCGAGCTCACGCACGAGTGGGGCGCGCTGCTGCCCCTCGTCATCTCCGCGTCCTCCGCCTACGGCGTCTCGGTCCTGATGCTGAAGCGCTCGGTCCTCACCGAGAAGATCGCCCGCCGCGACCTGCACCTGACCCGGGAGTACTCGATCGACCCGCTCGAGGTCCTGTTCGTGCGAGACGTGATGTGCACGGAGGTCATCTGCTATCGCGCCGACGCCGACGTCGTGGACGCCGCCGCCGACTTCATCGCGCAGGAGCGAGCGCCGCGGGACGAGCGGCACCGGCAGCGCCTCTACCCGGTGCTCGACGGGCAGGATCGACTCGTCGGCATCGTCACCCGCCGGGACATGCTCGCCGCCGCCCTCGATCGCGCTCAGCTGCCGGCCGGGTCCACCCTCGGTGATGTCGCCGTGCCCGATCCCGTCGTCGCCTTTCCCGACATCACGCTCCGAGAGGCGGCCAACTTCATGGCCGACCGCGGGTTCACGCGTCTGCCCGTCGTGCGGCGCGATGCCCCCGACCGGCTCCTCGGCGTCGTCACCCTCGTGGACCTGCTCGCCGGCCGGCTCGTCGATCTGCAGGAGGAGCGCGACACCGCTCGGGTCTTCCGCCTGCGCCCGCTCGTTCCGCGGCGCCGGACGGGCGAGCCGCCCGTGGCCGTGCGGTGATTACATCCACCTGGCACCGGCCGCCGGCGCCACGCAGGCGACCCCTGATCCCGAGGAGCCAGCCCGATGACCCCCATCCCGTCGCCTGCTGACAAGTTCTCCTTCGGTCTGTGGACCGTCGGCTACAACGGCACCGACCCGTTCGGCGGGCCGACGCGTCCCGCGCTGGATGTGGTGCATGTTGTCGAACGGCTGGCGGAGCTCGGTGCCTGGGGGTTGACGTTTCATGACGATGATCTGTTCCCGTTCGGTTCGAGCGAGCAGGAGCGGCGCGGGCAGGTCGATCGGTTGCAGCGGGCGCTCGCGGAGACCGGGCTGGTGGTACCGATGGTGACGACGAACCTGTTCTCGGCACCGGTGTTCAAGGACGGTGGGTTCACCTCCAACGATCGTTCCGTGCGGCGGTTCGCGCTGCGCAAGGTGATCCGTCAGATCGATCTGGCGGCTGAGCTGGGTGCGGAGACGCTCGTGATGTGGGGCGGGCGCGAGGGCGCCGAGTATGACCACGGCAAGGACATCCGGGCCGCGCTGGCGCGCTACCGGGAGGCGGTGAACCTGCTGGCGCAGTACGTGGTCGACCAGCGCTACGCGCTGCGGTTCGCGATCGAGCCCAAGCCGAACGAGCCTCGCGGCGACATCCTGCTGCCGACCGTGGGGCACGCGCTCGCGTTCATCGACACGCTGGAGCGCCCGGAGCTGTTCGGGGTCAACCCGGAGTTCGGGCACGAGCAGATGACGGGCCTGAACTTCGTCGCCGCGATCCAGCAGGCGCTGGAGGCCGGCAAGCTCTTCCACATCGATCTCAACGGGCAGCGCGGGATCAAGTACGACCAGGATCTCGTGTTCGGGCACGCCGACCTCTACCAGGCCTTCGCGCTCGTCGACCTGCTCGAGTTCGGCGGCCCCGACGGCGGCCGCGCCTACACCGGCCCGCGCCACTTCGATTACAAGCCCTCCCGCACCGAGGACGAGACCGGTGTGTGGGACTCCGCCCGGGCGAACATGCAGAACTACCTGCTGCTCAGGGAGCGTGCCGCGGCGTTCCGCGCCGACCCGGAGGTGCAGGAGGCGATGGCGCAGGCCAAGGTCGATGAGCTGCGGGTCCCCACCCTGAACCCGGGCGAGGGGTACGCGGACCTGCTCGCGGACGAAACGGCCTGGGAGCGCTTCGACGCCGGCGCGCACTTCGGCGCCCGCGGGTACGGGTTCGTGCGCCTGCAGCAGCTCGCCACCCTGCACCTCCTCGGCGCCCGCTGAGGGACCGGGCACCAGTGCCGGAGGGTCGCACGATGACGCTCGTCGCCGGGGTCGACTCCTCGACGCAGAGCTGCAAGGTCGTGATCTGCGACCTCGAATCCGGGCGCGTGGTCCGCTCCGGACGCGCGCCGCACCCCGAGGGCACCGAGGTCGATCCGGACGCCTGGTGGCGGGCGCTCCAGCGCGCGATCGCGGAGGCGGGTGGCCTCGCCGACGTCGCGGCGGTCGCTGTCGCGGGCCAGCAGCACGGGCTGGTCGCGCTTGACGCTCACGGCGAGGTCATCCGCCCCGCGCTGCTCTGGAACGACACCCGCAGCGCCGCGGCGGCGCAGGCGCTCACGCAGGAGGTCGGCGCCGAGGAGCTCGTCCGCCGCACCGGCTCGGTGCCCGTGGCCTCGTTCACGCTCACGAAGCTGCGCTGGCTGCGTGACCACGAGCCCGAGAACGCCCGACGCGTCGCGGCGGTCGCCCTCCCGCACGACTGGCTGACCTGGCGGCTGCTCGGGTATGGCCCGAGGGGCGAGGCCACGCGCGGGCCCGAGCTCGGGGCGCTCGTCACCGACCGCTCCGACGCCTCCGGAACGGGGTACTTCGACGCCGCCACGGATCGCTATGACCTCGACCTGCTCGAGCGGGCCCTCGGCACCGGTGCCGTGACGCTGCCCCGTGTCCTGGCGCCCGAGGCGCCGGCCGGGCGGACTCCCGACGGGGTCGTGGTCGGGCCCGGCTGCGGCGACAACGCCGGCGCCGCGCTCGGCCTCGCCGCCGGCGCGGGGGACGTCGTCATCTCGGTCGGCACGAGCGGGACGGTCTTCGCGGTCAGCGACCGGGCGGTCGCCGACCCCACCGGAGCGGTCGCCGGCTTCGCCGATGCCTCCGGCCGCTTCCTGCCGCTGATCGCCACGCTGAACGCGGCGCGGGTGCTGGTCGCCGCCGCGCGGCTGCTCGGCGTCGACCTCGCCGGCCTCGCCGAGCTGGCACTGGCCGCGGAGCCCGGGTCCGGCGGGCTCGTGCTCGTCCCCTACTTCGAGGGTGAGCGCACGCCCAACCTGCCGACAGCCACCGCGACGCTGAGCGGGCTGACCCTCGCGTCGACCACGCGCGAGAATCTCGCTCGGGCGGCCCACGAGGGGATGCTCTGCGGTCTCGGCGCCGGGCTCGACGCCCTGCGCGCCGTGGGAGTGCGCGAGCGCCGGCTGCTGCTCATCGGTGGGGCCGCGCAGAGCCGCGCCGTGCAGGCGGTCGCGGCCCAGGTCTTCGACGCGCCGGTGATGGTGCCGACCCCGGGGGAGTACGTCGCCGCCGGTGCGGCGGCGCAGGCTGCGTGGGCGCTGACCGGGGAGCGGACCGGCTGGCCGGTCGCCCTCGCGGCCGAGCCCACGCCGGATCCCCGGCCGGAGATCCGCGCTCGCTACGCGGGCCACGCGGCCGCCGTCGCGGCGAACTCACTTCTTTCTTAGAGCCTTTCTACGGGCTTCTGACGGAGCCTGCCCATGCTCTGGCCACCGACTTCCTCGCCAGAGAGTGAGCAGCATGAACGACACCCTGACCCTCAGCCGGACGCGCGCCGACGCCAGCGCGTGGCGGCTGCCCGCGCGCCGTCCCTGGCACAGCGATCGCAGCGTCGATCTCGTCGCGGGGATGCTCGGCCTCGGTCTCGGGATCGTCATCGCCCTGGCCATCGACGCCCAGAGCTGGGGTGCCCTCAACGCTCCCGGTGGGTGGCTCACCTTCGGTGGACGCATCACCGGGCTGGTCGGCACCTACGCGATGCTGCTCGTCGTGCTGCTCGCCGGCCGGGTCCCGGTCGTCGAGCGGACCCTCGGGCACGACGTCCTCATGCGCTGGCACCGTCGCCTCGCCCCGTGGACGCTCGTGCTGATCGCCGCTCACGGAGTGCTCATCACCGTCGGCTACGCCCGGATGGCGCACACCGGCGCCTGGCACCAGTACTGGCTGCTGCTCACCTCCTATCCCGGGATCCTCACCGCCACGGCCGGATTCGCGATGCTCGTCATGGCCGCCGTCACCTCCGCCCGCATCGCCAGGCGGCGCATGCGCTACGAGACCTGGTGGGCGGTGCATCTCTACACCTACCTGGCGCTCGCGCTGTCCTTCTCGCATCAGCTGGCGATCGGCGTGATGTTCCTCGGTCACCCGCTGGCCCGTGCCTTCTGGACGGCGCTGTGGATCGGCACCGCCGGTGTCGTGTTCGTCTACCGGATCCTGCTGCCGGTCTGGCGCAGCACGTTCCACCAGCTGCGCGTCGCGTCGGTGCGGCGCGAGACCGACGACGTCGTCTCCGTGCTGCTCGAGGGCAGGCGGCTGCGACTGATGCCGATCGCCGGCGGCCAGTTCATCCAGCTGCGCATCCTCCGGCGCGGGCTGTGGTGGCAGGCGCACCCCTACTCGGTCTCGGCCCTGCCGGACGGCCGCTTCCTGCGAATCACCGTGAAGGAGCTGGGGGACCACAGCGGCGCGCTGGCCGCCCTGGAGCCGGGGACCCGTGTGGCCATCGAGGGCCCGTACGGCGCCTTCACCGCGGACGCGCGCACGAGCGATCGGGTCGCGATGATCGGTGCCGGCGTCGGGGTCACCCCGTTGCGGGCGCTGCTCGAGGACCTCCCGGAGCACGTGGACACGGTGCTCGTGGCCCGTGCCCACGACGAGCAGAGCCTCGTGCTCCGCGACGAGCTGCGCGCGCTGATCAAGCTCCGGCGGGGCCGGCTGCACGAGCTGCTCGGACCCCGCCGTCACACTCAGATCAGCCCGCACAGCCTGCTCGAGCTGATCCCCGACATCGCCCATCGCGACGTCTTCATCTGCGGTCCCACCGGGTTCACCACCACCGTGCTGCGCGCCCTGCGGGCGGTCGGGGTCCCCGCCGACCGCATCCACCACGAAGCCTTCGCCTTCTGACAGGAGCAAGACGATGAAACGAGCACCGATCGTTCTCACCAGCACCGCCTTTGGCGTCGTCGCCCTCGTCGGCTACCACGCGGCTGGGCCGCACGCCTCCGCGCTCGCCGGCGCATCGACGGGATCGCTGAAGGTGAGCGGCTCGACCAGCCAGACGGGCACGGGCAGCGCCGGGGCGCGGTCCGCGAGCGCCACGTCGACGCCGGCCGCGCCGCCGACCACGGCCGCGCCCGCCGGCGCGTCCGCCACCCGTTCCGCGGTGGGGAGCGACATGCAGTACCCGTTCGGCGACCTGGCGGTCAAGGTGACCGTCCGCGGGTCGAGGCTCGTCGACGTCACCGTCGTCCGGCACAACGTGACGGATCCGCAGTCGGCGATGATCGACCAGTACGCGATGCCGCTGCTGCGCACGCAGGCGCTCTCGGCGCAGAGCGCCAGGATCAACGGTGTCTCCGGCGCGTCCTACACCTCCGCCGCCTACCAGCAGTCACTGCAGTCGGCGCTCGACAAGCTCAAGGCGTGAGGATGCGCGGCGGCGAGGTCATCTATCGCCACGCGGAGCCGGTCATGGGGACCGTCGTCTCGATCGAGGTGCGACCGCATGGAGCACCGATGACCCTGACGCGGTCGGCGGTCGCCGCGGCGTGCGCGACGCTGCACCGCGCCGACGACGTGTTCAGCCTGTATCGGCCCGACACCCCGCTCGCTCGTCTGCGCCGCGGGGAGATCGCGCTCGAGGACTGCCCGCCCGAGGTCACCGAGGTCATCGGCCTCTGCGAGCGGGCTCGGACCGCCTCGGACGGGTGGTTTGATCCGTGGTCGCTGCCGGACGGCTTCGACCCGACCGGGCTGGTCAAGGGCTGGGCCGCGCGCGAGGCCGCCCGGGGACTCCAGGCGGCCGGTCTCGGCGCCGGGATGGTGAACGCGGCCGGGGACATCGCGACGTTCGGCACACCCGCAGAGTGGGACGCCTGGCGCATCGGCATCCGCTCTCCCGAGTCCCCCGAGCGCCTCGCCTGCGTGATCGAGCTCGAGGGCGCCATCGCCACCTCCGGCTGCTATGAGCGCGGCCCGCACATCTGGGATGTCCGCGCGGAGGCACCGGCCCGTGCCGGGGTGGCGTCGGCGTCGGTGTGCGGCCCGGATCTCGCCCTGGCCGACGCGCTCGCCACCGGTCTGGTCGCCGCGGGCGACGGCGGCCTCGAGACGGTGCGGGCGGCCGGCTACGAGGCGCTGCTCGTGCTCGAGAACGGGCAGACCGTCACCACGCCGGGATTTCCGGCGCTCGCCGCCGTATAACTTCCCCAGGGCGATGCGCGTTCTGGTGATCGAGGATGACGATGCGGTGCGCTCGGCGATCCGGCGCTCGCTGCTGCTGGCCGGCTACGAGGTGCTCGAGGCGGTTGACGGTGAGGATGCCCTCGGTCGCCTCGCCGCCGACATCCCCGACGTGGTGATCCTCGACGTCGGGCTGCCGAAGGTCGACGGGATCGAGGTGTGCCGGCGGCTGCGGGGGGCCGGGGATCGCACGCCCGTGCTGATGCTCACCGCCCGCGACGCGATCGAGGACCGCGTGACGGGGCTCGAGGCCGGCGCGGACGATTACCTGGTCAAGCCCTACGACGTGCGTGAGCTGCGGGCTCGGCTCACCGCCATCATGCGCCGCCATCTGCCCGAGGGCGAGGGCCGCTCGCTCGTCTTCGCCGGGCTCGAGCTCGACGCCGATGCGCACGCGGCGCGGATCAACGGCCGCGAGGTCGACCTCACCCGCACCGAGTACCAGCTGCTCGAGCTCTTCATGCTCAACCCCCGCCGGGTGCTCCGGGTCGAGCTGATCTACGACCGCATCTGGGGCTACGACATCAGCGTCACCAGCAACTCGCTGCGCGTGTACATCGGCTACCTGCGCAAGAAGCTGGAGGCGGACGGGGAGCCGCGGCTGATCCACACCGTGCACGGCGTGGGCTACGTGCTGCGGGAGCCATGAGCCTGCAGCGGCGGATCGCCGCGGCGGCCGCCTTCGGCGTGGCCGCGGTCTGCCTGATCTTCGCGCCGGTCGGGTATCTCTCGACGCGCGCCAAGCTCTATCAGGAGGTCAAGCTCGAGCTCGCGGACCTGGCCGCGCCGTCGCTGCAGGCGCACCCCCTGCGTCTGGGCGGGAGCGGGCACAGCCAGATCGACGTTCCCCGCTCCGGAGCGTCCGGGGCCGTCCTTCCGACCGGGGAGGGCGATCAGGAGACCGTCGGGTGCGGCTCCCAGACCGAGCCGGGCGGCGGCGGCGAACAGGCGCTCGGCGGTCCCGCCGGGTACTTCCAGTCGGTCTGTCCGGACGGGCGCGTCTTTGCCCAGAACGGCAAGCGCCCCAGGCTCCCGGTGACCCCGCGCGTCCGCGCCGTCGCTCGCAGGCTCACCGGCGCGTACTACTTCACGGCGCGGATCGGCCGGACCCACGAGGAGATCTACGTGGCCCCGGACCGGCCGGACCGCAAGGCGATCGAGGTGGCCATGCCGCTGACCACGATCGATGACGCGCTGCGCGCGCTGCTCGTGACCTACGGGCTGCTGCTCGGCGTCGGGATGGTGCTCGCGGGCGGCGTGGGCGCGCTCGTGGCCCGCTCGGCGCTCGCGCCGATCCGCCGCTTCACGAGCCAGACCGAGCAGGTCACCAGCGCGCTCGACCGGCCCCGCCGGATCGAGGAGGTCGGCGCGATCGAGATCCGCCGGCTCGCGGCGAGCTTCAACCAGACCCTCGCCGCGCTCGAGCGCTCGGTCGAGGCGCAGCGTCACCTGATCGCCGACGCCTCACACGAGCTCCGCACCCCGATCGCCGCTCTGCGCTCGAACATCCAGATCTTCCTCGAGGCCGATCGGCTGCCACCGGGCGAGCAGGCGGAGTTGCGCGACGCGATCGTCGCCGAGCTCGACGACCTCACCCAGCTCGTTGCCGACGTGCTCGAGCTGGCTCGCGGCGCTGCGCCGAACGAGGCGGTGGAGGAGCTCGAGCTCGACGCGATCATCAGCGAGGCGATGCAGCGCGCCACCCGTCGCTTCCAGGCCGTCACCTTCGCCAGCGAGCTCGAGCCGACCGTGATCAGCAACTCTCCGGATCGTGTCACCCGCGCGGTGACGAACGTCATCGACAACGCCTCGAAGTGGAGCCCCCCGGGTGCGACGGTCGAGATCACCCTCGCCGACGGGGTGCTGACGGTGCGCGACCACGGCCCCGGCTTCCGCTCGGAGGACCTCGCGCACGTGTTCGAGCGCTTCTATCGCTCCGCCGAAGCCCGCCGCATGCCCGGCTCCGGGCTCGGCCTGGCCATCGTCAAACAGGCCGCCGAGGCCCATGGTGGCTACGCGACGGCGGAGAACGCGCCGGACGGCGGCGCGATCGTGCGAGTCTCGTTCGGCTCCGCGCGCGTCGGCCGACCGGCGATGCCCGGCGTCGGCGCGGGCTGAGCGCCGCGTGGGGGTGGCGCCCGCGCACCGGGCGCCCCTGATCCCGAGCCCTATCCTGGGAGGGGATGCCCGAGCCGATACGCCATGACATCGCGACGCGCGCCGACTGCGAGCGGCTCGTGCGCGCCTTCTACGAGCGGGCGCTGAGCGATCCGATCATCGGCTTCCTGTTCACGGACGTCGCCCGGCTCGATCTCGACGTGCACGTTCCGCGGATCACCAACTTCTGGGAGACGATCCTGCTCGGCGCTCACAGCTACGGCGGCGGTGCGTTCCGCCCGCACATCGAGCTGCATCTTCAGGTGCCGCTCACCCGGGGGCACTTCGATCGCTGGCTGTTCCTCTGGGCCATGACGGTCGACGAGCTGTTCGCGGGCGAGCGGGCGCAGCTCGCCAAGGCGCACGCCACCCGAGTCGCCGTGGCGTTCGAGTCCCGTCTGCGCACGATGCACGAGCGCGGCATGGTCGCCGCCGCGATGCCGGCGCCCGAGCCGGCCGGGGCGCTCCCGCTCGTCCACCAGTATCGCCGCGCGCGCGACTGAGACGGCGGGTGGGTCTCCGAGCATGAGTGGGCCGGCGAGCCGCCCCCAGCGCCAGTCGAGTCGGCTGTTTCACGCCGAGAGCGAACGGCTGCCCGCGAGCCTGCCGGTCCGCCTGCTGCGCTGGTGGATCCCCGCGGCGCTCTGTGTCGTCGGCGTCGTGCTGCTCGTCGTCGACAACTTCGACACCTTCGGCGTGTCGGCGTTCGCCGCCTTCGTGGGGGCCGGCTCCTCGACCTGGCTCATCAACTGGCTGTGGCGCATCGGTGTCAGCGGCGACGACGAGCGCGACCGCGAGGCCCGTGACCGGGTCTTTCTCGCCCGTCGCGCGCGCTGGCCGACGGGCCAGGAGCGCGCCTTCTTCATCGAGCACGGGCACTGGCCCGACGAGCCGTCGCCCGGCGGCGACGGGGCCGCGTCGACTTAGGGCCACCAAAGCAGGCGGTCGCGGAATCAGGCTGGGTATTGTGCCCGCCGATGACCGATCCGAGCCCCGAGGTCCGCGAACGACTGCTCACCGCGTGGCGCGGCGAGATCGAGGCGCGTGCCGCCTACGAGCTGATCGCCCGGCGCCTGCCCGAGCGCGAGGCGGCGATCATGCGGCGCATGGCCGACGCGGAGGCCAGCCACCGCCAGCGCCTCGAGGCGCGCATGCGCGAGCTCGGCATCGAGGTCCCCGCTCCCGAGAGCGTGCGCCTGTCGTGGTGGACCCGGTTGCAGACCCGGATCGCGCCGATCGACCGGCTGCTCGCCGCCCGCGAGGCGGCCGAGGACAGCGAGGTGGACGGGCTCTACCGGCGCCCGACCGGCGACGAGGTGACCGACCGGTTGCTGCACGAGATCCGCAAGGAGGAACGCTCGCACTCGATGGCCGTGAGCGACATGCGCGCCGGTGACCGCGCCGACCCGGCCGAACCGCCGGCGCTGGCCCCCGGTCAGCAGCGTGCCCGCGATCGGCTCGACAAGATCATGGGCCGCGAGACCTGGCACCGCACCAGCGGCGGCTGGATCAGTGGCGCGATCTACGGAGCCAACGACGGCCTCGCCTCGGTGTTCGGGATCGTCGCCGGCGTCTCGGGCGCGACCGCCGGTTCGAGCTTCGTGCTCACCGCCGGGGCCGCGGGCGCGATCGCCGCGGCCCTGTCGATGGCCACGGGCGCCTTCCTGGCGGAGCGCTCCGAGGCGGAGGTCGCCGCCGCCAATCTCGAGCGGGAGCGGGCTGAGATCGCGCAGCACCCGGAGGAGGAGCGCGAGGAGCTCTCGCTGTATTACCAGCTCAAGGGGATCGACGAGGCGACGGCGGACGCGATGGCCGCGCAGATCTCCCGCAACCCCGACGCGATGCTGAAGGCGCTCGCGATGGAGGAGTTCGGCGTCAGCGGCACCGACGAGGGCAACGCGGCGCAGGCGGCGATCGCCGCGGGGATCTCCACCGGCCTGGGCGCCATGATCCCGGTGATCCCGTTCATCTTCACGCACGGGACGCTCGGCATCGCCATCTCGGCGGCCGTCTCGCTGATCGCCCACTTCCTCGTCGGCGCCGCGAAGTCGCTCGTGACGCTGCGCACCTGGTGGGCGGCCGGGTTCGAGATGACGCTCGCCGGCGTGATCGTCGGCGGCGCCACCTATCTCGTCGGTCTCGGGCTGCCGACCTGACGGCTACAGCGACTCGCCGGTCAGCTCGCCGAGCAGCGCCGCCAGCTGCTCGACCCGGGCCTCGAGCGCAGTCAGGCGGGCGATCAGCGGATCGCCCGCCGTACCGGTCCGCTCTGCTCCGGCGGCGCCTGATGTGTGCGCCGCCGTCGGCTCGGCGGTCGGCGGGGGCGCCGGCGCGTCATCGGCCGTTCCGAGGAGCTGGGCGTAGCGCTCCTCCTTCTGGCCGGGGCGACGCTCGAGCCGCCGCGCGTAGCCGCGCTCGATGAGGGTGTCGAGGACCTGCTCGACCGCGCGCAGGGACGGCCAGGCGACGATCCGCTCGGTCCGCGCCTTCAGCTCGCCGGGGGTCTGGGGTCCGCGGAGCAGCAGCACGGAGAGGACGGCGAGTGGCTCCCGCGCCAGGCCGAGCGCCTCCTCGGCCAGGTGGCGGTACTTCGTGGCGCGGCTCGAGTGTCCGCTGGCGAGCCGGGCGAGTCCGTAGCGGGCGAGGCGCTGGGCCGCCTCCCGCACCGTCTCCTCGTCGTAGTCGACGATTGGGTCCCGGTTCGTCGACTGGTTGCAGGCGAGTCGCAGGGCGTTCAGGGTGAGCGGATATTGGTCGGGCGTGGTGAACCGCTTCTCGATCAGGCAGCCGAGCACCCGCTGCTCCGGAGCGGTGAGCGTGTCGATGTGCACGCTGGCGAGGGTAATGCACGCATCGCCCGCCACGGCATGCAATTAATATGCACATATCTTTATATCTCTCCCCGAACGTGATACGGTGCGCCCATGTCATCGCTGACGTCGACCGCGGAACTCGGGTTCGAGGACCTCGTCGGGGCCCTGCGCGCGGTCGCCGAGCCCACCCGCCTGCGACTCGTCGCCCTGCTGGGGCGCGAGGAGCTGACCGTCACCGAGATCAGCCGCGTGATCGGCCAGAGCCAGCCACGCACCAGCCGGCATCTGCGTCTGCTCGTCGACGCCGGGATCCTCGAGCGCGCCCCGGAGGGTGCCTTCGTCTACTACCGCCTTGCCGAGGCGAGCGAGGCCGCCCGCCTCGCCTGGGGCGTGGCCTCGGTGGCGCCGGCCTCCGACGCGACCATCGCCGCCGACCTCGCCGCCCTGGCACGGGTCCGGCAGGCGCGCGTCGAGGCCGCCACCGCGTACCGCGTGGCGCACGCCGACGAGATCGAGGGGCTGCGCGAGCTCTACGTCGGGGAGGCTGCCGTCGAGCGCGCCCTGCTCGATCTGCTCATCGACGAGGGCCCGATCGGGCGCCTGCTCGACATCGGGACCGGCACCGGCCGGATCCTCGAGCTGCTCGCCCCCCACACCGAGCAGAGCGTCGGCCTCGACCTCGACCACGGCATGCTCGCGCTCGCCCGCGCGGCGCTCGGCGAGGCGGAGCTCTCACGGGCCGCGGTGCGCCACGGCGACCTGCACCGGCCGCCGTTCGAGCCGGGCAGCTTCGACGTCGCCGTGATGCACCACGTCCTGCATCTGCTCGACGATCCGGCCGGGGCGGTCGCCGAGGCCGCGCGGCTGCTGCGCCCGGGTGGCCGCCTGCTCGTCGCGGATTTCGCCCCCCATGAGCTCGAGCAGCTGCGTGCGGTCCACGGCCACCGCTGCCTCGGGATCGGCGACGAGGAGCTCCGCGGCTGGGCCGAGCAGGCCGGGCTGCTCGTCGAAGCCGATCGGGAGCTGCCGCCGGGCACGCCCGCCGAGCCGTTGACGGTGCGGCTGTGGCTGCTCCGCGCGGCGAGCGAGGTCCCCGCCCGTGGGCTCGACATCGCCGGCGCGGGAGCCCTCCGCTGATGCCCGGCATCTCCTTCGAGCTCTTCCCGCCGCGGACCCGCGAGGGGGAGGTGCGCCTGGAGCGGACGCTCGAGCGGCTCGCCCCGCTCGCGCCGAGCTTCGTCTCGGTCACCTGCGGGGCCGGCGGGGGCGCGGTGACGGCCACCCTCGACGTGCTGCGGCGGGTGGAGGCGTCCGGCGTGGCGCCGGTGGCCGGCCACCTCACCTGCGTCGGGCGCTCCCGGGGCGAGATCGACGCCGAGATCGTGCGCTACTGGCAGGCCGGGGTGCGGCACATCGTCGCATTGCGCGGCGACCCGCCCCCCGACGCGGGGCGCTTCGAGCCCCATCCGGCCGGCTACGGCGGCGCGGTCGAGCTCGTCGAGGCGATCCGTGCCCTGGCGCCGTTCGAGATCAGCGTCGCCGCCTATCCGGAGCCTCATCCGGACTCGCAATCGATCCTCCTGGACCTGCGCGTCCTGGCGCGCAAGGCGGAGGCGGGCGCCACGCGCGCGATCACCCAGTTCTGCTTCGAGAGCGATGCGATCGTCCGGTTGCGGGACCGCGTGGCGGGTGCGGACATCCCGATCAGCGTCGTGCCCGGCGTCCTGCTCGCCACCGAGTTCGACGCCGTCGTCCGCATGGCTCGCCGCTGCGGCGCCGGGATCCCGGCGTGGCTGCAGCGACGCTTCGCCGGTCTTGACGGGGATCCGGCGACGCGTAAGCTCGTGGGGGCGATCATCGCGGCGGAGCAGGTGAGCCGGCTGCGGCGCGAGGGCTTCGATGCCTTCCACTTCTACACACTCAACCAGGGAGACCTCGCACCGGCCGTGTGCCGGCTGCTCGAGGGCACGCCGGTGACCGAGCGGAGCGCCGCGTGAGCGACCCGACGCCGGGGACACGCGAGCACTCCCGCGAGCGACGGATCGCCGCGCTGCACGCGGCCGCCGCCGAGCGCATCCTCGTGCTCGACGGCGCCTGGGGGGCGCAGATCCAGGAGCACCGCCTGACCGAGGAGCAGTTCCGTGGCGAGCGCTTCCGCGACCATCCCGTCCCGCTGCGCGGCAACAACGACATCCTCTGTCTCACCCGGCCGGAGCTGATCAGCGAGCTGATCGGCGCGTATCTCGAGGCCGGGGCCGACATCGTCTCCACCAACACGTTCACCTCCACCGCGATCGCCCAGGCCGACTACGGCACCGAGGGGGTGGCGGCCGAGCTCAACCTCGCCGCCGCACGGCTCGCGCGCGCCGCCGCCGACGCCGCCGCCGCGGCCGACCCGACGCGGCCTCGCTGGGTGGCCGGCTCGATCGGACCGACCAACCGCACGCTCTCGATGTCGGCCGACGTCAACGATCCGGGCGCCCGGATCGTCGACTTCGACCAGGTGTGCGACGCCTACCGCGAGCAGGTGATCGCGCTGCACGACGGCGGCGTCGACCTCTTCCTCGTCGAGACGATCTTCGACACACTCAACGCGAAGGCGGCCCTGAAGGCGATCCTCGACCTCCAGGACGAGGGGCGCGCGGCGCTGCCGATCTGGATCTCCGGCACCGTCACCGACCGCTCCGGGCGGATCCTCTCCGGACAGACCGTTGACGCCTTCTGGATCTCCGTGCGCCACGCCGAGCCGTTCGCCGTCGGGTTGAACTGCGCCTTCGGCGCCGAGCAGCTGCGTCCGTTCCTCGCCCAGCTGGCGGGGGTGGCCGACACGCTCATCTCCGCCTACCCGAACGCCGGCCTTCCCAACGAGCTCGGCGAGTATGAGGAGGGGCCGGAGGAGATGAGCGCGCAGCTGCGCGAGTGGGCGCAGAGCGGGCTCGTCAACATCGTCGGCGGCTGCTGCGGAACGACGCCGGCGCACATCCGCGCGATCGCGCGGGCCGTCTCGGGCGTGGCCCCCCGCCCGATCCCCGAGGTCACGCCGACGCTGCGACTCTCCGGTCTCGAGCCCTTCGCCGCGGCGTGAGGAGCGACCCGTCGGAGCCCACGATGTCGGCCACCACCCGGGACACCCTCGCCACCTTCATCCACATCGGTGAGCGCACGAACGTCGCCGGTTCGGCGCGCTTCAAGCGGCTGATCCAGGCCGGTGACTACGAGGCGGCGCTCGCCGTCGCCCGCGAGCAGATCGAGAACGGCGCCCAGATCATCGACATCAACATGGACGAGGGGCTGCTCGACGGGGAGCAGGCGATGACGACGTTCCTGCGGCTCGTCGCCTCCGAGCCCGCGATCGCCCGCGTCCCGATCATGATCGACTCCTCGAAGTGGAGCGTGATCGAGGCCGGATTGAAGTGCGTGCAGGGGAAGGCGATCGTCAACTCGATCAGCCTCAAGGAGGGCGAGGAGCCGTTCCTCGAGATGGCCCGCACAATCCGCCGCTACGGCGCCGCCGTGGTCGTGATGGCCTTCGACGAGCAGGGGCAGGCCGACACCGTCGAGCGCAAGGTGAGCATCTGCGAGCGCGCCTACGACCTGCTGACGCAGCGGGCCGGCTTCGACCCCGAGGACATCATCTTCGACCCGAACATCTTCGCGGTGGCCACCGGCATCGCCGAGCACAACGACTACGCGCTCGCCTTCATCGAGGCGACCTGGCAGATCAAGGAGCGGCTCCCGGGGACCCGGGTCTCCGGCGGCGTCTCCAACGTGTCGTTCTCGTTCCGGGGCAACGAGCCGCTGCGCGAGGCGATCCACGCCGTGTTCCTCTACCACGCGATCGCCGCCGGGCTCGACATGGCGATCGTCAACGCCGGCCAGCTCGCCCAGTACGACGAGATCGACCCGGAGCTGCGCGACCGGATCGAGGACGTGATCCTCAACCGCCGCGCCGACGCGACCGAGCGCCTGCTCGAGATCGCCGAGCGCTACCGGGACGCGGGCGCCACCCACCGGGAGGTCGACACCGCCTGGCGCGAGCTCCCCGTGCGGGAGCGCCTGGTTCATGCGCTCGTCAACGGCATCAACGATCACATCGTGCAGGACGCCGAGGAGGCGCGGCTCGAGCTCGGCGAGCCGCTGCAGGTGATCGAGGGCCCGCTGATGGACGGGATGAACGTCGTCGGCGACCTGTTCGGGCAGGGGAAGATGTTCCTGCCGCAGGTGGTGAAGTCGGCGCGGGTGATGAAGCAGGCGGTCGCGCACCTCGAGCCGTTCATGGAGGCCAAGCGCAGCGACGCCCGCGGGGCGGGGCGGGTCGTGATGGCGACCGTGAAGGGCGACGTGCACGACATCGGCAAGAACATCGTCGGCGTGGTCCTCGGCTGCAACGGCTTTGACGTGATCGACCTCGGCGTGATGGTGCCGGCCCACGAGATCCTCGACACCGCGATCGAGCAGGACGCCGACATGATCGGGCTCTCCGGCCTGATCACCCCGTCGCTGGAGGAGATGTGCTCGGTGGCGGGCGAGATGGAGCGGCGCGGGATGACGCTGCCGCTGATGATCGGCGGGGCCACCACGAGCAAGCTGCACACCGCGATCAAGATCGATCCGTGTTACACCCTGGGGCAGGCCGTCTACGTGCCGGACGCCTCCCGCGCGGTCGGGGTGGCCAGCGCGCTCGTCGATCCCGAGCAGCGCGCGGCGCTCGCCGCGGAGGTGAAGGCGGAGTACCGCGAGATCGCGCAGCGGCGCGCTGCCGGGGGCGGGGCGGATCGTCGCGTCTCGCTGCGGGAGGCGCGGGAGAACCGGCTGCGGATCGACTGGACGGCGTCGCCGCCGCCGCCCGCGCCGCCGCAGCTCGGCGTGCGCGCGTTTGCCGACTACGACCTCGGCGAGATCGCTCCGAACATCGACTGGACCCCGTTCTTCCGGACCTGGGAGCTCCGCGGGACGTTCCCGACGATCCTCGACGATCCGGTCGTGGGTCCCACCGCCCGCGCGCTGCACGCCGACGCCGAGGCGATGCTCGACCGCCTCGTCGCGGAGCGGTGGGTCACCGCGCGGGCCGTGGTCGGCCTGTGGCCGGCCGCCTCGGTCGGCGATGACATCCGCGTCTACGCCGACGCCGCCCGCCGGGTCGAGCTCGCGACGCTGCACACGCTGCGCCAGCAGCTCGCGCGCGACCGCGAACACCCGAACCTCGCGCTCGCCGACTTCATCGCGCCGCTGGAGTCCGGGATTCCCGATCACATCGGGGCCTTCGCCGTGACCGCGGGGCACGGCGAGCGCGAGCGTGCGGAGGCCTTCGACCGGGAGCACGACGACTACAACAAGATCCTCTTCACCGCGCTGTGCGATCGCCTGGCCGAGGCGTTCGCCGAGCATCTGCACGCGCGCGTCCGCCGCGAGCTGTGGGGCTACGCCCCGGAGGAGGCCCTGACGACCACCGAGCTGATCGCCGAGCGATACGACGGGATCCGGCCCGCGCCGGGATACGGCTGCCAGCCCGACCACAGTGAGAAGCGCACCCTGTTCGCCCTGCTGGCGGCCCCGGAGAGCGCGGGCATCCATCTCACCGAGAGCTGCGCGATGACACCCGGCTCATCCGTCAGCGGCCTGTATTTCGCCCACCCACAGGCTCGGTACTTCGGCGTGGGTCGAATCGGGTCAGACCAGCTCGAGGACTACGCGGCGCGGAAGGGGTGGACGCTCGAGGAGGCGCGTCGGTGGCTCTCGACCCTGATCGATGAGCCCTCGGCCCGGGTGTCGCCGCCCGCGCTCGCCGGCTGACCAGGGCGAGCACGAGGTCGGCGGCGGACACGCACGCCATCAGCCCGAGGTACGCGGCGTGCGGGTAGCTGTAACCGCGGTCGGTCAGCGGCCAGAGCAGGGCGACACCACTGCCGTTGCCCTCGGCCAGGTCGCGCAGGAAATGCAGGGCGAGCCCGAGCGCGAGGCCGAGCAGGAGGTCACGGCGCCGCCGGAGGGCGACGGCGAGGACGAGCAGGACCGCGATCGTGAGGAGCGAGTGCGTGTACGGCCGCGGGGTGCCGTCCGTGAGGAACCCGTACCCGAGGTCCTGCGGGATGTGGTCGAGGTCGATCGCCACCGATCCGATCAGGGCCGGCACGATGAACCGCGAGCGCCACCCGGTCGGGAGTCCCTGGAGCAGCAGCAGCGCGGTCAGCAGATGCGCCGTCTCATCGAGCGGCCCCCGCGGGAGGAACGAGGCGCCGACCCGCTGAACGGCCCAGTCCGTCAGGAACAGGACCGCGGCGCAGGCGAGCACCTGCAGCGGCGTCAGGCCGGCGCCGAGCCGCCGGAACGGATGGGACGTGCGGAGGCGGGCGAGCATCACCCCCAATGGTGGCAGCCGGTCAGTCGCCGATCGTCCGGAAGCTGACCGAGCGCGCCGTGTCCGAGGTGCTCCAGCCGTCGCGGCTGCTCCAGCGGACCCGCAGCCCGTCGCTGGTGGCCGCGGCCGCCCTGCCGCCGATGGGCCTGCCCCAGAGCGTCGCCTCGAGCGGTCGCTCTGACGCCGGCGTGTCCCCGACGCCCCGGGCCACGTGCTCGGCGGGGTGCGTGAGGATGATCGCCCCCGCCCGCACCCACACCGGGATCCGCTCGAGCGGGGCCTCGACGAGGACCTCCTCGCCGCCCCGCACCCGCCGGCCCGACCAGGTCTCGATCCATTCTCCGCGCGGCAGGGTCACCTCGCGCTCGCGCGCCCCGTCGTCGAGCACCGGGGCGACCCAGAGCGACGGCCCGTACCCGTAGGCGTCGGCCAGCTGCCATGACCTCGGGTCGGACGGGTCGATCAGGCAGAGCGGACGGATGATCGGCAGGCCGGTGCGCGTCGCCGTCGCCGCCGCGGCTCGGGTGTACGGCAACAGCCGCTCGTGCAGCAGCACGTAGGCCCGATAGGTGTCGACCATCCGCTGTCCGTAGTTCCACGGCTCCTGCGGGAAGCGCGAGTGCGCGTGCATCAGCGGCGTGAAGCACCCGAACTGCAGCCAGCGGACGAAGAGCTCGGGCGGGCAGCGTTCGACGAGCCGGTGACCGAGGTAACCGCCGATGTCATGGGACCAGTTCGAGATACCGCTCGCCGCGGCGGAGAGCGTGGCGGTCACGAGCGCGCGTAGCGACCAGAAATCCGACGCCTGGTCGGCCCCCCAGGTGTGGCCGACAGCGTGCTGCCCGAGCCAGCCCGACCGGCCGAACAGCACCCCGCGGCCGGGGTGAACCTCGTCGAGCGCGCGCTGCAGGCTGATGCGGTGCAGGCCGCCGAGGTGCCAGGCCGCCTCGACGCCGCGCCGCCCGTCGGCCAGACGCACGTCGTCCTTCAGGTAGTACCCGTCACCGTCATCGATCTTGATCCCCTCGACGCCCTGACGCAGGACGCGCATGACCTGCTCCCGCCACCATCGTTCGGCGGACTCGTTCGTGAAGTCGACGATCGAGCCGGTGCCCATCCACCACTGCCCCACCCACGGCTCGTCGGTGTCGGCGCACCTGACGAAGTGCCCGGCTCGAGCACCCGGCGCGTAGTTGGGGGCCGCTTCCCGGTGGAGGCGCCCGGACTCCGGCTGGGGCGGGATCTGGCCATCCGCTGAGTCGAGGTTCACCCAGGGGGTGCACCAGAGCACCACACGCACGCCGTCCGCTCGCAGATCGTGGATCATCGCCTCCGCGTCCGGAAACTGGTGCGGGTTGATCTCCCACGAGTTGTATTGCGTCGCCCACGGGGAGTCGAGCACGATCGCGTCGAGCGGGATCTCGTGCCGGCGGAACCCCGCGTGGTCGTCGAGCACGGCCTCACGGTCCTCGTGGATGTCTCGACTCTTCCAGAATCCGTACCCCCATTCCGGCAGCAGCTGCGGAAAGCCGGTCCGTCGGCAGAGGGCGCGCAGCCGTGCCACCGGGGTCGACTGGCAGAGGAACTCGAGCTCGAGCGGGCCGGCCGCCGCCCGCGTCGAAACGGACGTGCGGCTCCCCGCGAGGTCGAACCTCGTGCCGTTCGCGTGGGTGTGGGCGATCACCCCGTACCCGCGGCTCGAGAGCAGCCACGGCACCGGCGCGCAATCCCCCTGCGGGATGCCGCCCTGTTCGAGCATCTCCGGGGGGCAGTCCGGACCGGTGTAGCGTCGGTCCGCGCCGAGCTGCACCGTCCGGCCCCGCTGGTCCAGATCGGTGCCGTGCCGGGCGCCCAGGCCGACGAAGCGCTCGTCCGAGCGCTGGTCCCAATCGAGGGCGAGCCGCAGCGGCTCCCCCTCGGCGGTCAGTCTCAGCGTGACTCGCTCATCTGAGTGCAGGGTGAGTGTCAGGCGTCCGTTCCGACCGCCCTCGAAGCGCAGGTCGAGTGCGATGGCTTCCGGAGGCTCACCCGGTCGTTCGGGCGAGCTGTGGGAAGCCCGTCGCCCCTCGACCGTGGCGCGTCCGGCGCGTTCAAGGGCCGCCACGTCCTCCGCTGCGACGACCCCCTCCGTGAACTGGATGAAGTGGTCGTTCACCGTGCCGTCGGCGACCCAGGCGCCCAGGTTCCTCAGCAGGGGCCGCCCGGCGCGGTGGAGCGTGACGCTGAAGGCCCGCAGGGTGATCTCCGCCCGGAGCGGTTCTGTCCCGACGACGAGGTCGGGCATCGCAGCGTGGTCCGGCATCGACGAGAAACTCTTCGGGGAGCAGGTCATTTGTCCGGCGGGCTTTACCGGAACTTCACCGCCAGAGCCCGCAAACTTCACAAGCCCGGTCGGCCGGTCCGCGACAACTTGTGTCATGCGCGAGACAAACAGCAGTGATCTGCAGGTGAGTCGGGCCGACATGCACGTCCACTCGACGGCCTCCGAGCTGTCGAAGCTGGGGATCCAGCGATCGCTGCACCTGCCCGAGTGCGCCACCGAGCCCGAGGAGGTCTACGAGCTCGCCCGGCGCCGGGGGATGGACTTCGTGACGATCACCGACCACGACACGATCGCCGGTGCGCTCGAGATCGCGCACCTGCCGGGCACCTTCGTCTCGGAGGAGCTGACCGCGTGGTTCAAGGGTGAGCCCCAGGCGGTGCACGTCCTCTGCTACGGGATCACCCCGGAGGATCACGAGTGGCTCCAGCGCCACAGCCGCAGCGTCGAGGAGTGCGCGGAATACCTCGTCGACCGTGACATCACCGCGGCCCTCGCGCATCCCTTCTACGCCGTCGAGGCGCCGCTCGCCCCGCGGCACCGTCGCCGGCTCGCCCAGCTCTTCCCGGTCTGGGAGACCCGCAACGGCTCACGGGCCAAGGAGCTCAACCTGCCCGCCTTCGTGTACATCGAGACCCACGGCGGCACCGGGATCGGCGGCACCGACGACCACGCCGGGATCGACATCGGCCGCACGTTCACCGAGACTCCGGCGGCGCGCACCCCCGCGGAGTTCCTCGCCCACATCCGAGCCGGCCGGGCGGTCTCGCACGGCGATCAGGGCGGGGCGGCGAAGTGGACGCACGCCGCGATGTCACTCGCCATCCGCACCCTCGGTGACGGTGTCACCGATCGAGCGCCGGACCCGGCGGCGCTGCTGAAGATCGTCGCGCGAGTGCTGCGCGAGGGCAACGCCCGCGCCGGCGAATCCGCGTCCGACATCGGGCCGCAGGATGCGCTCGCCCTGGTGCGCGCGTGGCTCGCCACGATGGACCTGGAGGTTGACGAGGGGAGGCTGATCGAGCGCCTCCAGAACGGCGATGTCCCCCATCAGGACCTCGCCCGGCGCGCCCGGCGCATCCATGAACGGGAGCTGGCGCGCGTCGTGCAGGGCACGGTGTCGGTTGTGCGGGCGGGGCGGCTGCCCGAGTTCGGCCGGGTCGCGTCGGAGCTGTTCGACGCGTGCCTGCCCGCGATCCCGTACGCGGCGGCGACGGCCTTCCTCGGGCGCGAGAAGCTGAAGCTCACCCGGACCGACGGGGATCGCCTGCGGGTGGCGCTGGTGGCCGACGGGATCGCCGGGACGCACGGGGTCACGCACACGATCCAGCGCATCCGCGAGATGGGCGTGCCCGGCTTCGAGGTGGAGGTGATCGGCACCGACGCCGATGTAGATCGCCGTCTCAGTGCGGTGGCCGAGATCGACGTTCCCTGCTACGACGGGCTGAGGCTCGGGGTGCCGAGCGTCCCCGCCGTCACCGAGGTGATCGCCGATGGCCGCTACGACCTCGTGCACGTCTGCACCCCCGGGCCGGCCGGCATCGCCTCCTGGGGCCTCGCCCGGCTCCTCGAGCTGCCGCTCGTCGGCAGCTACCACACCGAGCTCGCCGCCTACGCCGGGCTCCGTTCCGGACTCGCCCACGCCGAGGCGCTCTGCGGCGTCGCCCTCGGCGTGTTCTACGGGGCCTGCGACACGGTGCTCTCGCCGAGCCCGGCGACGGACGCGAGCCTCGAGCGCATCGGCATCGCCCCCGGTCTGATCGGCCGCTGGGACCGGGGCGTCGACCTCAGCCGCTTCAACCCCTCGCTGCGTGACGCGACGCTCCTCCCGGGCGAGGTCAACGTGCTCTACGTCGGGCGCCTGACGAAGGAGAAGGGGCTTGACCGGCTCGCCGACGCCTTCCAGGCGGCTCACGCCGCCGATCCGCGCCTGCACCTGGTGCTCGTCGGCGGCGGCCCCGAGGAGCAGGCGCTGCGCGATCGCCTCGGCGCCGACGCGACGTTCCTGGGCTGGCGCTACGGCACGGACCTCGCGCGCATCTATGCGAGCGCGGACCTGTTCCTGTTCGCGAGCCGCACCGACACCTTCGGCCAGGTGGTGCTCGAGGCGCAGGCGAGCGGCCTGCCGGTGATCGCCGTGGCCGAGGGCGGGCCGACCGCGCTGATCGAGCACGGCGAGACCGGCCTGCTCGTCCCCGACGACGTGGACGCGCTCGCCGCGGGCCTCCACCAGCTGGTCGAGAACCGCCTGCTCGCCGAGCGCCTGCGCCGCTCGGCGCTGCAGTCAGTCGGCGCGCGCACGTGGGAGGCGTCCCTCGCCCGCCTGGCCGACGGATACCGTCGCGCGCTGGCCGGGGGTGAGGTCGCCGCGCGCGAGGTGGCGTAGCGTACGCCGACCCGGCGACGTCCCGCGCCCCGAATTGGCCGCCGACGGCAGCGTGCCGGTGCCATCATTCGTCAGACGACCAACGCAACCAGGACACGATACGAATGACCGCGACCGCCACTCGGCTCCTCGACAACTACATCGCCGGCCGGTGGGTTCCCGCGCAGGCCGCCACCGGCGAGTTGGATGTCATCAACCCGGCGACGGGCGGCACGCTCGCCCGCGTCCCGCTGTCCGGGCGAGAGGACCTCGATGCCGCGGTGCAGGCCGCACGCGCGGCGCTGCCCGAGTGGCGCGCGGTGTCGGTGATCGCCCGGGCGCGCAAGCTGTTCGAGCTGCGCGAGCGGCTGAATGCGCGCAGCGAGGAGCTCGCCCGGTCGGTCACGCTCGAGATGGGCAAGACGATCGCGGACGCGCGCGCCGAGGTGGGGCGGATGATCGAGATGGTCGAGGCCGCGTGTGCCGTGCCGACCACGATGCAGGGCCGCATCCTCGAGGACGTCTCGCGCAACATCGACGCGGAGACGGTGCGTCAGCCGGTCGGCGTGTGCGCGACCATCGCGCCGTTCAACTTCCCGGCGATGGTCCCGTTCTGGTTCCTGCCCTTCGCCATCGCCTGTGGGAACACGTTCGTGCTGAAGCCCTCCGAGCAGGTGCCGATGACCCAGGCGCTCGCCTTCGAGGAGATCGACGCGCTCGGCCTCCCGGAGGGCGTCGTCAACCTCGTCAACGGCGGCCGGGAGGTCGTGGAGGGCATCCTCGACCATCCCGGCATCGACGCCGTCTCCTTCGTCGGCTCCGCCCCGGTGGCGAAGCTCGTCTACGAGCGCGCGGCGCGGACGGGCAAGCGGGTGCAGGCGCTCGGCGGCGCGAAGAACCACATGGTCGTGATGCCGGACGCGGTGATCGACCGGACGGTCGAGGGCATCATCGGCTCCGCCTTCGGGGCGGCCGGGCAGCGCTGCATGGCCGGCTCGGTCGTCGTCACGGTCGGGGACGCCCACCAGCAGCTGCTCGAGCCGCTGACGCGAGCCGCCGAGGCGCTGCGCGTCGGCGACGGCATCGACGAGCGCTCCGAGCTCGGGCCGGTCATCTCCTGCGAGGCGCGCGATCGCATCGCCGGGTACATCGAGCGAGCGGTCGCCGACGGCGCGCGGATCGTCCTCGACGGACGCGTCCTGCGCGGCGTGAACCCGGACGGCGCCTTCCTCGGGCCGACGATCATCGACGGCGCCACGCCCGAGATGGAGATCGCCCGCGAGGAGGTGTTCGGCCCGGTGCTCACCCTCATCCACGCGGAGTCGCTGGACGAGGCGATCGCCATCGTCAACTCGAGCCGGTTCGGCAACGGGACCTCGATCTTCACCGAGTCCGGCGCGTCGGTGCGCCGCTACCGCCACGAGGTGGAGGCCGGCATGATCGGGGTCAACATCGGTGTGGCCGCGCCGGTGGCGTTCTTCCCGTTCAGCGGATGGAAGGACAGCTTCCTCGGCGACCTGCACGCGCACGGCGCCGACGGCGTCGAGTTCTTCACCCGCAAGAAGACGATCACCAGCCGCTACTTCTCCTCGGGCCAGGGGAGCGGCAGCTACTTCGTCGAGCGCTGAGTCGCCCGCCGCGCGCGGCTCCGATGGGCCGATTCCACATCCCGGTGTGGAATCGGCCCCCCGGTGGGGCGTGCGATCAGGTTTCGGTCAGTGAGCTGTAGGCGTCGGGCCGGCGCGTGGTGAGGAACGGGAACAGCTCGAGCCAGTCCCGCCGCTGATCAAGGTCGAGGTCGGCCACCAGCACCGCCGGCCGGTCCCGCGGCGCCTGGACGAGGATGCGGCCGTACGGATCGGAGATGAAGCTCGAGCCGTAGAAGGTGAGCGGCCCCTCGACGCCGAAGCGGTTGACCGCGACCATGAACGTCCCGTTGGCGATGCCGTTGCCGACGATCACCTGCTGCCAGAGGGGCTCGGTGTCGAACTCCGGATGGTCGGGCTCGGAGCCGATCGCGGTCGGGTAGATCAGGACCTCCGCGCCGGCGAGGGAGTAGGCGCGCGCGAGCTCGGGGAACCACTGGTCCCAGCACGTCGGCAGACCGAGGCGCGCCTCCGCGGCGCCGGCCAGCGGGCCGGCGCCGGCGGCTGAAGCGGATGCCTCGAGCGGCAGGCGGACGACCGGGAAGGGATCGCCCTCACCGCTCGCCGGGCCCTGGCGGAAGTACTTGTCCTCGTAGTACCCGGCCGTGATCGGGATGTGGAGCTTGCGCGTGCGCTGCAGGAGCGTGCCGTCGGGTGCGACCAGGATCGCCGTGTTGTAGCCCAGGCCGTCCCCCCGGTCGGCCGCCTCGTACAGCGAGGCGTGAACGTGCGCGCCGGACTCGGCGGCGGCGCGCCGGGCGAAGGTGATCGTCTGGCCGTCCTCGAGCGGCTCGGGGTAGACGTCGAGCGCCTGCGCCCCGTCCGGCGTGATCGCGAAGTACGGGGAGAGCGTCAGCTCCTGGAGGCAGACGATCCGGGCGCCGTGCTCGGCTGCGAGCACGATCCCCTCCATCAGCATGCGCTCGTGGGTCAGCGGATCGGCGTGCCAGCGCTGCTGGACGAGGCCGAGCCGCAGGGGCGGCCGCTCAGCGGGACGGGTGCGGGCGAGGGACTCCGGGATCTGCTCGCTGAGCCGGACGACGTAGTCGCTCATGTCGCCGGCACCTGCTGGGTGATGCAGTGCGGGCCACCGCCGCCGTAGGCGATCGTGGCGCCGGGGACGGGCACGATCGACCGTCCGGGGAACGCGTCACCGATGATGGACATGGCCTCCTCGTCGTACTCGTCGGCGGCGGTCGGGACGATCACCGCCCCGTTGCAGATGTAGAGATTCAGGTAGCCGACGGCGACCCGCTCTCCGGCCACCTCGCGGTAGGGGAGGTGGGAGAGCTCGATCGTCGCGATTCCGGCCTCGTTCAGTCGCTGGACGTTCTCAGCGCAGCGCTCGTGGTTCGGGTTCTCGGCCGGTACCGTCTGGGCGAGCGCCCGACCGTCGGGCGTCAGCGCGACGATCAGGTCGACGTGGCCGTCGGTGTCACGGTCCTCGACCAGTCCCTGGCCGAGCCAGACCACCCGCTCGGCGCCGAGGTACTCGGCGAGCCGCTCCTCGATCGCCTCCCGGGAGAGCGAGGGGTTGCGGTTGGGGGAGAGCAGGCACTGCTCGGTGGTGACGATCGTGCCCCGGCCGTCGCTGAGCACGGAACCGCCCTCGAGCACCATCGGCGCTCGGCGGACCTCGTGGCCGAGCTCGCGCGCGATCAGCCCGCCGATCTCGGCGTCCCGGTCCCACGGTGAGAACTTCTCGCCCCAGGCGTTGAAGCCGAAATGCACGGCGACGCGGCCGCCCGAATCGTCGACGACGTAGATCGGGCCGCTGTCGCGCAGCCACGAGTCGTCGATCGGCAGCTCCACCACCTCGACACGGCCCGTGCACGCCGCGCGCGCATCCCGGGCGTCCTGCGGCGAGCCGGCGATCATCGTGACGTCCTCGAAGTCGGCGATGGCGTTGGCCACCTCGGCGTAATCGGCCCGGGCCGACTCGAGCATCGGCCCCCAGAGGGACCGGCGGCAGGGCCAGCCCATGATCGTCCGCTCGTGCGGCTCCCACTCCGCGGGGTAACGCATGGCGCCAGCGTAGTCCAATCGTCCGCGCCGGAGGGGCGCAAGCCGACGCGAGCCGTGCGCCGCGCCGTCAGGCCGTGTGGGTCGGCATCTGCTCGCCCGAGTGCAGCGGGCTGAGCGGCGAGCGCGTGGCCGCGGCGATCTCCTGCGCGGTCACGTTCTGGGGGTGGTGGCAGGCCGCCGCGTGCCCCCCGGCGTACTCGGTGAGCTGCGGCTCGACCTCCCGGCAGATGTCGGTCGCCCGCGGGCAGCGGCCGGCGAAGCGGCAGCCCACCGGAGGGTCGATCGGGCTCGGCACCTCGCCCACGACCTTGGTGCGGGTCCGCTCCCGGTTCTCCTTCGGATCGGGGATCGGGATGGCCGCGAGCAGCGCCGAGGTGTACGGGTGGATCGGCTTGGTGTAGAGCTCCTCGGACGGCGAGAGCTCCATCATCTTGCCGAGGTACATGACCGCGATCCGGTCCGAGACGTGGCGGACGACGCTCAGGTCGTGGGCCACGAAGACGTAGCTCAGCCCCAGGTCGTCCTGGAGCTCGTCGAGCAGGTTGATCACCTGCGCCTGGATCGAGACGTCGAGCGCCGACACCGGCTCGTCGAGCAGGATCAGCTTCGGATTCACGGCGAGCGCACGGGCGATGCCGATGCGCTGGCGCTGGCCGCCGGAGAACTCGTGCGGGAACCGGCTGAGGTGCTCGGCTCGCATGCCGACGCGCTCGAGCAGCCGACGGCTCTCCGTTTCGACCTGATCGTTCGGGACGCCGCGCAGCTTCAGCGGCGTGGCGAGGATCTGGCTGATGCGCTTGCGCGGGTTCAGCGACGCCTGCGGGTCCTGGAAGACCATCTGCACGTCGCGCCGGATCGGCTGCATCGCGCGCCTCGAGGCCCGCGTGATGTCCCGGTCGCGGAACCTGATCTGCCCGCCGGTGGCGTCGATCAGCCGCACGAGCGTCCGGATCAGCGTCGTCTTGCCGCAGCCGGACTCACCCACGACGCCGAGCGTCTCGCCCTCGGTGAGGGTGAAGGAGACGTCGTCCACGGCGTGCACGTGGGCGACCGTGCGGTCGATGATCAGGCCCGACTTCACCGGGAAGAGCACCTGGAGGTGCCTGACCTCCATCAGGGCTCGCCTGTCGCCGTTGCTCGCGGGGGCGGGCGACGGAGCCTGGGGCTGGGAGACGGGATCGCCGACCGGGGACGGATCGCCGACCGGGGACGGATTGCCGACCGGGGACGGATCGCCGATGGGGGCGTCACTCATGAGGTCACCGCCGCGGTGAGCCCGATCTGGCCGTCGACCACTCGCCGCCGCCGCTTCTCCTCCGGCGGGAGCCAGCAGCGATCCATGTGGCCCGCGGCCTCGGGGACCCGGGAGACGAGCGCCGGCACCTCGTCGCACTTGTCGAAGGCGTGCGGGCAGCGGGGCTTGAAGTGGCATCCCTTCGGGGTGGCGAGCAGTGACGGCGGAGCCCCGGCGATGGCGGGCAGCCGCGTGCCGCGGTCCCGGTCGATCCGTGTGATCGAGCCGAGCAGGCCCCAGGTGTACGGGTGCTGCGGGTCGTAGAAGAGCTCGTCGAGCGTTCCCTGCTCGACGACGCGCCCGGAGTACATCACGACGACGCGGTCGGCGATGTCGGCCACGACGGCGAGGTCATGGGTGACGAGGATGATTCCGGCGTTCGTCTCCTCGCGCAGCTGGCGCAGCTCGTCGAGGATCTGCGCCTGGATCGTGACGTCCAGCGCCGTGGTCGGCTCGTCGGCGATCAGCAGCTTCGGCGAGCAGGAGAGCGCCATGGCGATCATCACGCGCTGGCGCATGCCGCCGGAGAACTCGTGTGGGTAGGAGCGCAGCCGCTCCGCCGCCCGCGGAATGCCCACTCGCTCCATCAGCTCGACCGCCCGGGCCATCGCGTCCGCGCGGCTCACCTGCGGGTTGTGGGTGCGGATCTGCTCGACGATCTGGCTCCCCACCCGGTAGACGGGGTTCAGCGAGCTGATCGGATCCTGGAAGATCATCGCGATGTCATTGCCGCGGATCCGGCGCAGTTCCTCGTTCGACGCCGTGAGCAGCTCGAAGCCGTCGAGCGTGGCGCTTCCCGAGATCCGCGCGTTCGTCCCGCGGGTGAGCCCCATCATCGTCATCCCGGTGACGGACTTGCCCGAGCCGGACTCGCCGACCACGGCGACGACCTCGCCACGCTGGACCGTGAAGGAGACCCCGTCCACGGCCTGCACCAGTCCTTCATCCGTGGCGAAGCCGACCTTGAGGTCGTTGATCTCCAGCAGCGCGTCGCTCACGTGAGCCTGATCCTCGGGTCGAGCACGGCGTAGAGGATGTCGATCAGCGCGCCGATGACCACGACCGAGAGCGCCGTGATCATCACGATCGTCAGCAGCGTCACCGTGTCGAAGTTGCCGATCGACTGGGCGGCCTGCCAGCCGATCCCGTGGAGGTCAAAGACGGTCTCGGTGAGGATCGCTCCGCCGCCGATCACCTGCGCGATGTCCAGGCCCCAGAGCGAGATGATCGGCAGCAGGCTCATCCGCAGCACGTGCTTGACGAGCACCTTGCGCTCGGAGAGGCCCTTCGCTCGCGCGGTCCGGACGTAGTCCTCGCCCATCGCGTCGAGGATCGAGCCGCGCAGCACGCGCGAGTAGAAGCCGATGAAGAGGACCGAGAGCGTGAACCACGGCGCCAGCATGTGCCAGAGCCACTGGAGCGGGTGGGTGATGGAGACGTACCCTCCCAGTGGGATCAGGCTCGCCTTGTAGCCGACGTATTGGATGAGGACCGATCCGAGCAGGAACGGCGGCAGCGACACGCCGACCATGGAGAGCACCGTCAGCACCCGGTCGGTGTACTTGCCCGAGCGGATCGCGGCGAGCGTGCCCAGGGCGATCGACGAGAGCAGCCACAGGATCCCGGCGCCGATCGCCAGCGAGAGCGTCGCCGGGGCGTCGCCGCCGAGCTGGGAGAGCACGTTGAACCCCTGCTGGTAGGAGAACGCGCTGCCGTCGAAGATGTTCGCCATCGTGTTGACGTACTGGATGTAGATCGGCTTGTCGAAGCCGTAGCGCACGCTGATCAGGTGGATCTCTGCCTGGTTCGCCAGGCGGCCGGCGATCATCGCCGCCGGGTTGCCGCCCGGCAGCGCGACGATGAACAGCACGAACGTGACGACGGAGATCGCGAAGAGCATCAACAGCATCGTCAGCAACCGGCGGGTGACGAACCGGGCCATCAGATCGCCGCCTTCGAGCGCGGGTCGAGGGCATCGCGCAGGCCGTCGCCGAAGATGTTCACCGACATCACCGCGAGCACGAGCATCACGCCCGGGGCGAGCACCGTGTGGAACGCTCCCGGGAAGACCTGCAATCCGGCCCCGATCATCGTGCCCCACGAGGAGTTCGGTGCCTGCACCCCGGCGCCGAGGAAGCTGAGCGCGGCCTCGAGCAGGATCGCGTTGGCGAGCATCAGGGGAACGAAGATGATGATCGTCGAGGCGACGTTCGGGAGGATCTCGCCGAACATGATGCGGATGTTGCCCAGGCCCTGCTGGCGGGCGGCGTCGACGAACTCGCGCTCGCGCAGCGTGAGGACCTGCGCGCGGATGGGGCGCACGACGTACGGGATGTAGACGAAGCCGACGACGAGCGCCGTGGTCAGCAACGTGGTCGAGTGGAAGATCCACAGGCCGCGCACGTTGAGGACGGTGCCGAGCGTGATCCCGAGCAGCACCGCCGGGTAGGACCACACCAGGTCGTTGACCCGGCTGATGACCGCGTCGATCCAGCCGCGGAAGTAGCCCGCGATGATGCCGAGCATGGTGCCGAGCACCATCGTGATCAGCATCGCGACGACGCCGATGTAGAGCGAGCTGCGTCCGCCGTAGAGCAGGCGGACCGCGACGTCACGGCCGTTGGTGTCGGCGCCGAGGAAGTAATGGTGGATGTCCCACGTCGGGCCGATCGGGATGCCCTGGAGACTGAGGACGTACTCGAGCTTTCCGCCGACCTTGATCTGCCCGGTGAGGTTGCCGGTGTTGGGGCCGATGTGGGCGACGTCCTGGGAGTAGATCGGCGCCAGCAGGCACAGGATCACCAGGAGGATGAAGATGACGCCGAAGACCATCGCGACCCGGTTGCGGCGCAGGCGCCGCCAGGCGAGCCGATACGGGCCGATGCCCGGCTGCTCCCCTGGGGGCTCTTCACCCTGGGCGGACTGTGCGGCGAAGGCCAGCTCGGCCTGGATATCACTTCCGGAAAAGGACATGGCGATAAACGGGGACGGGACAGGCTACTGCCTGTCCCGTCCCTTTGGTACTGCGAGCTACCGGGGAGTGGACGCTAGTGCGCCTGGATCCCCAGCAGGTCCCAACCGTAGATGTCGTTCGTGAACTTCACGGTCACGTTCTTGGACGTGAAGAACGGGAACGACTGGTAGCCGAAGACCGCGGCGTACGCGTGCTTGGCGACGTAACGCTCGAGCGCCCGCCACTGGCCGGCGACCGTGTTCAGCTTCGTCGTCGGCACCACGCCGAGCTTGGCGATCTGCTTGTTGAGGTACGGATCGTTCGTCTGCCCGAAGTTCTCGTTGTTCGTCGCCTGGATGGCCTTGCCATTCAGGAGAACGCCGTAGAAGTCGATCGGGTTCGGGAAGTCCTCGTTCCAGTCGGCGAAGCCCGTCTGCGGGTTGACCTTCTTGGACTCACCGATGGTGGTGAAGTAGTTCGCGTCCGCGACCTCCTTCAGCTGGACGTGCTTGAAGCCGATCTGCTGGAGCTCCTGGACGTAGGCCTGCTCCCACTGCAGCCGCGGCGAGCGCTCCTCGCCGTAGACCGTGATGGGGGTGTTGGCCTGTCCCGACTGCTTCAGGAGCTTCTTGGCCAGGGCGAGGTCCCCGGTCGCCGGGTTCTTGGCGATCGGGCACGGGCCGGTTCCGTGACCCGGGATGCCGGGCGGCAGGAAGAAGCAGCCCGGGGCCAGGGTGCCGGAGCCCAGGCGGGAGAAGCCGCTCTGGTTCAGGCCGGCGACGACCGCCTGACGGGCCAGCTCGTTGTTGAACGGAGGCCGGCTGGCGTTCAGGAAGAAGTAGTACACCGAGCCGCCGAGGTTGACGAGCTTGTAGTGGCCGGTGGCCTTTGCCGCGGCCAGATCGGCCGGCGGGATCGTGTCAGCCCAGTCAAAGACCTGGTTGCTGTTCTTCAGCACCGACAGCGCATTGGCGTTCACGTTCGCGTTGATCTGCTCGGTGAACGGAACGGTCGCCTTCGGGATGCCCGGAAGACCGTGCCAGTTCGGGTTCGGCACGATGTTGAACGACTTGCCGATGCTGATGTTGGTCACCATGTAGGGACCGGCGCCGGCGGGCGGGTTGCTCGCCTGCACCTTGAACGGCTTCGGGGCCGTCTTCGGGTCGACCAGGCCAAAGGCCGGGAAGGCCAGCACGTTCGCGAACGGGCCGTAGGCCTGGGTCAGATGGATGACGATCTTGCCCGTGCGGTTGTTGGCCTGGATGCCGGAGATCGTCTTGGCCTTGTGGGTGGCGTACGCCTGGGCGCCCACGACGTATGGCGTCATGAACGTGGCGGAGCCGCCCCACGGGATGCTGAGGGAGCGCTCGACGGTGTAGAGGAAGTCACTCGCCTTCACCGGGGCGCCGTTGGAGTACTTCAGCCCCTTGCGCAGCGTGACGGTGTAGGTCTTGCCGTTGGCGCTGATCTTCGGGAGCGCGGTCGCCAGGCCGGGCTGCAGCTCCGTGCTGGCCATCCCGTTCGCGTGCTTGTACGTGGTGAGGCCGGTGTAGACCTCCCAGTTGATCTCGGAGCCCTGGGTCGTGTAGTCGAGGCCCGGGTCGAGGGACTGCGGGCCGGGGCCCGACAGCAGGGTGATGGTGCTCGCGGCGGCGCGGGCCTTGGCCTTCGCCGCCGCGTTTGCTGCGATCGCGGCGGCGATCGCAGCGACGCCGACCACGGCCAGCAGCACTGACCAGGTCGATCGCTTCAGATGGTTACGCACTGTGGCGTCCTCCTCCATACGTAGAGAGTTGACTGCGATGCTAGGGCCAACCGTCTTTATTTGCTGTGAACCTAATCGACTCCCAACACGCCGGCAAGCGCTCGTTAGCCGCGCGAGCAGGTCCGGAGTCGGGTGCCGCGGCCGCCGGGCCCTCGGCGGTCACCGTCACCGAGTGGCGTGAGCGCCTGGGACCGAGTGGCGTGAGCGCCTGCGCGCCCGAGCGGTGTCAGCGCCTGGCGCGGCCGGCGGCCGCCTCCGCCGTGGTGACGACGTCGCGGCGTGCCACCCGGGCGGCGCGAGCGAGGTCCGGCGGCCGGTCACCCTCCGGCTCGGTGTGGTGGTAGACGCCACCGCGCAGGGCGGAGGCGACCGCCGCGATGAGGCAGGCGACGATCGCGAACGTGAAGGCGGTGTGCAGGCCGTCCCGGAAGGGGCCGGCGATCAGGTGGGGGAAAAAGGAGCGGCCGGTCAGCGCCGCGCGTGCGGGGGTCGACAGGGCGTGCAGGGCGTGGGTTCCGACGAGGCTGCGGATCGGGTTGTAGCCGAGGAACGCGGCGAAGAGGACCGACACGGCCGGCGTCCGGCCGATGACGGCGGCGCGAGCGAGCGGCACGCCGTGCTGGTGCAGGCCCTGCGTGAGGGTGTGCGGAAGGTTGGCCGCCAGTCCGGCGATCATCAACGAGAAGAAGATGCCGACCGACAGCACCTGGGCGCTGTTCTGGAACGTCTGGTTCATCGCTCCGCCCGCGCCGCGATCCTGCGGCGGCAGGCTGTTCATCACGGCCGCGCGGTTCGGGGAGGCGAACATCCCGAACGACACGCCGAGCAGGGCGAGCACCCCGGCGAACTCGACGTAACCGAAGTCGATCGGCAGCAGCCAGAGTAGGACGAAGGTGGCCGCGGTGGCCAGCATCCCCCCGGTCGCGAACCCTCTCGCGCCGTAGCGGTCCGACAGGATGCCCGAGACCGGTCCGGCCACCAGCATCCCCACGGTGAGGGGCAGCATCAGGATTCCGGCGCGCAGCGGCGTCGCGGCGAAGCTGACGCCGTGCTCGGGCAGCCAGATCCCCTGGAGCCAGATGATCAGCATGAACATCAGCCCACCGCGGGCGATGGAGGCCAGGAAGGTGGAGAGCGTGCCGGCGCTGAACGCGCGGATGCGCAGCAGCGGCAGGCGGAACATCGGGTTGTCCGATCGCAGTTCGATCACCGCGAAGCCGAGCAGGCAGGCGACACCGCCGCCGGCGAGGCCGAGCACGCGGGGGCTGAGCCAGCCCATCGCGTCGTGGCCGTAGGGCCGGATCCCATACGTGATCGAGACCATGATGAGGATCAGTCCGACCGCGAAGCTGACGTTGCCGGGCCAGTCGATCCGCGCGCCGGTCTGCGGCCGGCTCAGCTCGCGCAGGTTCCGGTACGCCCAGACCGTTCCGAACAGGCCGACCGGCACCGAGATCAGGAACACCAGACGCCAGTTGATCGGCGCGAGCAGCCCGCCGAGGACGAGTCCGATGAACATCCCGCTGACGCCGACGATGTTGTTGATGCCGAGCGCCATCCCCCGCTGGCGTGTCGGGAAGGCATCGGTGATGATCGCCGCGGAGTTGGCGAGCAGGAACGCTCCGCCGACGCCCTGGACGAGGCGCAGGATCACCAGGTAGGTCGCTCCCGCGGCACCGGTCATCCAGTCGATCGTCAGGAGCAGCGACGCGGCGGTGTAGATGACGTAGCCGAGGTTGTAGATCCGCACCCGCCCGAACATGTCCCCGAGACGCCCGAGGCTCACGATCAGGACGCTGGAGACGATCAGGTAGCCGAGCACCATCCACAGCAGGTAGAAGCTGTTGCCGGACTGCAGCGGGTTCAGCTGGATTCCGCGGAAGATGTCCGGCATCGCGATGATCGTGATCGAGCCGTCCAGGGTCGCCAGCAGGACCGCGAGGGTCGTGTTGGAGAGCGCGATCCACTTGTAGTTGTCGGGAAGCGGTCCGTCGTCCGCTCGGCGCGAGGTCAGCCAGCGTGTCACCCGACCAGTATTCCACAGGTAACCTGCATAAACCGCGCTTCCCCACCACGTAGGGCGTATCCTTGCCGCGTGGAGAGGAATGCTGAGGTCGCTCAGGCCGAACTGATCCGGGAGCTCGAGATGGAGACGCTGCCGACCGAGCTGCGCGTCGTGTTGGGGCGCCTGCTCCGGCGCCTGCGCAGCGAGCACCGGTTTCCGCTCACCCAGGCGTCGGTCCTCGGTTGGATCGACCGTGACGGTCCACGCAGCATCGGCGAGCTTGCCACGCTCGAGGCGGTCCGTCCGCAGTCGATGAGCCAGACGGTGTACGAGCTCGAGAGCGATGGGCTGATCGAGCGCCGGCCCGATGCCCGCGACGGTCGCCGCAGCCAGATCGCGTTGACGCCCCGTGGTCGCCGGGCGCTGTACGCCGACCGCGCCGCCCGCGAGGGGTGGTTGGCCACGGAGATCGCGCAGTTCACCGCTGAGGAGCAGGCGACCCTGCGCGAGGCGGTGCGGCTGCTCACGCGACTGGCTGACGCGGACTGAGGGGCGTGGGCGCACGGCCGGCACCGGTCGGCCGGCGCCGGGTGGCCTGCCTCAGACCATGCCGTAGACCGCGCGGCGAGCCCAGGTCAGGCTGTCGCGATACGCGGCCGAGTTCTCCAGCAGCAGCGAGGCGAGGCTCGTCGAGACGAACTCGCCCTGCTCGTAGGCGATCACCGAGCGGAGGATCTCTCCGGCCGGCCCCGTGCGGTCGAGCAGGGCCTCGATCACGGTCTGTTCGAGCGGCAGCTCGGTCACCACCTGGGCCATCGGCATCTGGAAGACCGCGTCGGCGGTGGAGAGCAGGCCGATGGTGAACAGCTCATCACGATCGAGCGAGGGGTGGCGCTCCGCCCCGATCAGCTCGCAGGCTCGCGCTCGCGTGAGGCCGGTGAGCGCGAGCTCCCGAGCGATCGGGGTCGAGTCCCCCATCGACGCCGCGATCAGCGCCCAGCGCGACAGTCCGCGGATGCCGAGCATCGTCGCCGCCTGGGTGATCGAGCGGATGCGCCCGCCGAAGCCGAAGTACGCCGAGTTCATGTACTTCAGCAACCGCACGCCGAGCCCCAGGTCCTGCTCGATCACCGCGATCAGATCCTCGAGCTGGGTCTCACCCTGCTGCAGCCGGCACAGCTCGACCACGGTGCGGAGATCCCCGACCGCCAACCGCTCGCCTCCGAGCATGTTCGGCGTGCAGAAGAACGGACCCGAGAACCAGTCGAACCCGACGGTCCGGGCGGCCTCGCGCTGCTCGTGTGTCGCGACGCCCGTGGCGAGTGCCGTCGTGTTGCGGTAGCGGAAGTGCGGGACGACCGCCGCGGCGTCGTCGAGGGTCCACCGCTCGAGGTCGACCGCGACGGTGTGGAACAGCCGCAGCAGGTCGAGGTTGAAGGCTCGTCCCGGCAGGTCGTCGAGCTCGAGTCGGTAGCCGCGGCTGTGCACCTCCGCGACGACGGGGAGCAGGTCGGGCGCGACCGCGTCCTCGTAGCGGACGCGCAGGAGCACCTCGGCCGGATGGACCGGGGGAATCTCCCGGCGCTCGAGCATCTCGCGCGTGAGCGGTAGATGGGCCATGTGGCCGAGCACCCGCTCGTCGTCGTCGATCACGGCCAGGACGTCCTCGACGATCTCCGTCGTCTCGAGCGGCGTCGGCGTGACCACCACCCCGTCGCTCAGCAACGAGTAGGAGATGCGGTAGCCGACGACGCGGTCTCGCCCATCCAGGACCGGTTGCCTCGAGACGAGGACCGGCGGCCCGTTGAATGGATCCTGGGCGAGGGAGACGGACATTCCTCTCTTCTGCTCGGCTGGGGCCGGTCCCCGCCGTAGCTCTCCGTGGCGGTTCTAGAACGTCCGTCCGCCGTCGCCCGATCAGGGGGCGACGGTTCGGCGAAGATGACCGCCGGTGGCGAGCAGCTCGTCGATCCGCTCCGCGCTGAGCGGCTCCGAGAAGACGAACCCCTGGGCTCCGTGGCACCCGAGCTTGCGCAGCTCGACCACCTGGTCGAGCGTCTCGGCGCCGAGGCCGATCACCTCCAGCCCGAGCGCCACGCCCGTGCCGATCACGGCGTGGGCGATCGGCCCGGCCGCGTCCTCGGTGCCGAGGGCGGCCACGAACCCCCGCTCGACCTTGATCGTGTCGATCGGCAGCGCCGCCAACTGCCGCAGCGACGAGTCGCCGGTGCCGAAGTCATGAACGGCGAGGCGCACGCCGACCCGCTTGAGCAGGCGCAGGGCGCCGCGGATCTGCTCCGCCTCGTCGCGGAGCACCGACTCGTCGAGCTCGAGGCTGAGCGTCTGCGGCTCGACTCCCGCCGTGCGGATGGCGTCGCTGACGTTGTCCGAGAAGCGGCCGTTGAGGAGCTGCTGGACGGAGACGTTCACCGCAACGCGGATCGGGGGGTGGTCGGGCCGCATCCGCTCCCACCGGGACGCGTCTCGCAGGGCCTCATCGAGCACCCATTGGCCGACGCGCTCGATCATGCCGCTCTCCTCGGCGATCTGGATGAACTCCGCCGGTGGGATGACCCCGCGCTGCGGATGGTCCCAGCGCACGAGCGCCTCCACCGCCACGACGTGCTCATCCCGGAGGTCGACGATCGGTTGGTAGACGAGCCGGAGCTCCTGGCCGTCGAGGGCGCGCCGCAGCTCGTTCTCCGTTCGGCCCCGGGCGATCGCGCGCATCCGCAGGTCCTCGTCGAAGACGTCGTATCTCGCGCGGCCCCGCTGCTTGGCGCGATACATGGCGGCGTCGGCGTCCCGTACGAGGGCGCCCGACTCCTGGTGGCCGTCCGCCAGCGCGATGCCGATCGACGCCGTCACGAACTGCGAGCCGGAATCCAGCATGAACGGGCGCGCGAAGCTGGCCGCGATGCGCTCGGCGGTGGCGATGGCCACCCGCTCGCTGCTGATCTCCTCGAGCAGCAGCCCGAATTCATCGCCGCCGAATCGGGCGACCGTGTCGGTCGGTCGGACCGCCTCGCGCAGGCGGGTGGCCACTCCGATGAGCAGCTCATCGCCGGTCTGGTGCCCGAACGAGTCGTTGACGTGCTTGAAGTGGTCGACGTCGATGAACAGGATCGCGGCGAGCGTTCCGGGATGCCGGCGCACCCGCTCGAGCGCCTGCTCGAGCCGGTCGGCGAACAGACTGCGGTTGGGGAGGCCCGTGAGCACGTCGTGCAGGGCGAGGTGCTGCATCGCGTCCTCGGCGTCCTGACGCTCGATGGCCTCGGCCAGGACGTTCGCGATGGCGACCACGAAGTTCACGTCGTCCTCGTTGAAGCTGTCGGGTTCGCGTGAGAGTGCCCCGAACACACCCCACGGGCGGGTCGGTCCCTCGATGCGCACGGTGATGCTGCTCCTGATCTGCGCCTGGACGAGAGGGAGGCTCGCGTCGAGCTCCGTCTCGGTCGCCCAGTCCCGCACCAGCACGGGGCGGCCCGTCACGATCGCGCGGTAGCCCGGGCTCGTCGGCGCGAGGAGGATCTCCCCCCGCATCTCCTCCTCATCCGTCCATCCGTGATCGGCGCGGAGTGCGAGCGTCAGGCCGTCATCGCCCAGCTGGTTCGCGGTGCAGGTGTCGACGCCGAGCACCTCCGCGGCCTGGCGGCAGGCGTCGGCGAGCAGCTCGTCGATCGGGGTTCCACCGAGGGCACGCTCGCCCAGGCTCGCCACCGCGGCCTGTGCCGCCGACCGGCGCTCGAGTTGGTGTTCGCTCGCCTTCTCGGCGGTGATGTCCATCATCACCCCGTGCCAGAAGAGCGTGCCGTCGGCGCCACGCTGCAGGACCGAGTTGTCGCGGATCCAGACCACGTGGCCGTCACGGTGGAGCATGCGGTAGTCGAGCCGGAACGCTCCGCGTTGCGTCTGCGCCTGCGGTGCGGCCAGCGCCGCGCGCACCATCTCCGCTTCGGCCGCGGTGACCGCCGCGCGATCGTCGGGGTGGAGTTGGCGCGCCCACAGATCGTTGCCGGTCCACTCCTCGACGGTGAAGCCGAGGATCGGCCCGATCCAGTCGCTCACATACGGCCACGGGGCGTCCGGGCCGGTCCCCGCCACGAACACGATCGCCGGGACGGCTTCGACGATCGTCTTGTAGTCAACGCCTGCGGGATGCTCGTTCGTGCTCATCTGGCCCGATCAGGGTCGGCGGTGGGGGTGGCGGTGCTGACCTGCCGGGCCCGGTGGCCATTCGTCGCCAGATTGGCCCGTGAACAACGGGAATCTACCGGCTCGGCAGCCTGCGTTGACGCATGAGACGTCCCGTGCACCGTTTTGCCCGCCGGCTGCGCGTGCCGCTCCCCGCGCCGGGGGCGCTCGGCCCCCGCGCCGGGTCGCTCGGCCCCCGCGCCCGGGGCGCGGTTTCCGCGGCCCCTGCGGGCCCGTCCGCTCAGATCTCGCGGGTGAGATCGCTCAGGCGCGAGCGCTGCGTCCCGTCGGGCGCGAAGTTCGCGGGGCTCAGCCAGCGTTCGAAGGCGGCGCGGACAGCGGGCCAGCGCTCGTCCGTGATCGCGAACCACGCGGTGTCACGGTTGTGTCCCTTCACGACCCGGTGATTGAGGAAGACGCCCTCGAACCGGAAGCCGAAGCGGGTCGCGGCGACCCTTGACGGTTCATTGAGCGCGTTGCACTTCCACTCGAGCCTGCGGTACCCCAGATCGTCGAAGGCATGGCGCGCGAGCAGGAAGATCGCCTCCGTGGCACCGGCGGTTCGCTGCAGTTCGGGGGCGAACCAGATGTTCCCGATCTCGATCACGCCGTGCGGCGGCACAACCGAGAGGTAGGAGGCGATGCCGAGCGCTCGGTCATCCGAGGCGTTGGCGACCGTTAAGAAGACGTGATCGTGGCGGGCAGCCTGCTCCTCGAGCGACTCTCGAAAGGTCTCGAGGTCCGGGTGGGGCCCGTCGTGCAGGTAGGTCCAGATCGTCGGATCCCCGTCCGGGAGGTGCGATGCGCGGTAGAGGGGGTCGGCATCCCGCGCGGGCGCGATCGGCCGCAGCGCGACGCGACGACCGATCAGGACGGTGTGCACCGGAGGAGTGGCGCCGCCGAACGCGACCGGCCTGCCGATCGGTTGCTCCTGACTCATGGGCATCGCGCCCCGCAGGCTAACGGCCGCGGGCCGCTCCCGCCGTTCAGTCCCGGCGCCGCAGTCCGTCGAGCGCGATCTCGAGGATGTGGTCGCGCTGTCCGGGCGCCGTCTCCTCGATCTTGGCGATGCCGCCGATCAGCTGGATCAGCTCGGTGAAATCCGTGTCGGGGCGGACGGCTCCCGCCTCCTGCGCTCGGGTGAGCACCGGCTCGCCGGCGAGGAACAGATCGTCCCGGCAGCTCTTGAAGAACGCGGCGTCGCGATCGACGTAGTTCATCAGCTCGTGCGCGAGCGCCTTCTTCGTGGCGAGGTAGCCGACGAGCTGGCGTGCCAGGGCGACGAAGCTCTCCCAGGGCGGCAGTGCGAGCAGCTCCTGCGTAGCGCCACAGAGCTGCTGCACCTCACCGATGTAGACCGCCTCGAGCAGGGCCTGACGGTTCGGGAAGTGTCGATACAGCGTGCCGATGCCGACCCCGGCCCGCCGAGCCACCGCCTCCAGGGATGTCGAGGGACCGGCTTCGGCGAAGGCGTCGCGGGCGGCCGCCACCACCCGCTCGTGGTTGCGCTTCGCGTCGGAGCGCATGGCGCGGGGCGAGATTTCAACCGGGGCGGTCTCTGCGCGGGGGGTGCTCATGGTCGGTCGTTCGAACTGGGTCTTGACAAAACGGAGGAAGCCTCCGTATATTATTAACCGGAGGGCACCTCCGAATCACTACTGGAGGCTCCCTCCAGTTTAGCGGCAAACCCGGGCCGCGCGCCTCGGGCACGCCCACGCCGGCCACGGCTGCGGCCGGGGCCGACCGACCCGGGCCGGCGGCCCCCCCACCAAGCTCCAGGAACCAGTCCACAAACCCCAGAAAGCCCCCCAACCCACCAACGCCATGCCCAGCGCACCAACCCCCCAGCACAAGGACAGTCCGATCACGCCCCGCAATCTCCTCACCCGCTCCCTCTCCCCCGACCGTCGGCGCTGGCTCGCGCTCGTCGTCGTCTGCCTCGCCCAGCTGATGATCGTGCTCGACACCACGATCGTGAACGTCGCGCTCCCCTACATCCAGCGCGACCTCCACTTCACCCAGGGCAACCTCACCTGGGTCATCAACGCCTTCCTCGTGACGTTCGGCAGCTTCCTGCTGCTCGCCGGCCGGCTCGGCGACCTCCTCGGCCGCAAACGGGTGTTCCTCGCCGGCGTCGGCCTCTTCACGGTCGCCTCGCTCCTCTGCGGCGCCGCCGACACCTCGACGCTCCTCATCGTCGCGCGCTTCCTCCAGGGGATCGGCGCGGCCCTCCAGGCGTCCGTCATCCTCGCGATCATCGTCATCGAGTTCCCCAGCCCCGCCGAGCGCGCGCGGGCCATGAGCGCCTACGTGTTCACCGCGGTGGCCGGTGGCTCGCTCGGGCTGCTCGCCGGTGGCGCGCTGACCCAGCTGCTCAACTGGCACTGGATCTTCTTCGTCAACCTGCCGATCGGCCTCGTCGCCCTCCTCGCCGGCCGCGCGCTCATCCCGCGCGACGAGGGCCTCGGTCTCCACCACGACATCGACTGGCTCGGATCGCTGCTCGTCACCCTCGCGATCGGCGTCGCCGTGTACGCGATCGTCGAGGCGACCTCGCACGGCTGGGGTTCGGTCCAGACGCTCGGCGGCGGCGCGCTCGCGCTCGCGCTGATGAGCGCCTTCCTGGTGCTCGAGTCGCGTCTGGCCAACCCGATCATGCCCCTGCGCATCCTCCGCCTGCGCGGCCTCGTGGTCTCCTGCGTCACCCGGGGGCTGCTCGTGACCGGCATGTACGGCACGTGGTTCGTCGGCAGCCTCTATCTCGAGCACGTGCTCCACTACGACGCGATCCAGACCGGCCTCGCGTTCCTGCCCTGGACGCTCACCGTCGCCGCGCTGTCGATGGGCGTCACCCGGCGACTCGTCGCGCGGCTCGGCGCGCTGCCGGTGATGGTGGCGGGGCTGCTCCTCGTGGCCGCCGGCCTCGTCGTGATGCACGGCATCGGCCTGCACACGAGCTACTTCCCGCGCCTGCTGATCGGCTTCGTGCTGATGGGCCTCGGGGTCGGCAACGCGTTCATGCCGATGCTCCAGATCGCGATGGAGGACGTGCCCCACGCGGATGCCGGTCTCGGGTCCGGCATCGTCAACGTCTCCCAGCAGGTCTCGGGCGCGCTCGGTCTCGCGGTGCTCAGCACCTCCGCCACCAACCACACCAGCGCGCTGCTGGCGAGCCATCACGGGCTCGAGCCCTCGCTGCTCGGCGGGTACCGCCTCGCCTACGTGCTCGGGATCGGCAGCGTGTTGGCCGGCGTCCTGGTCGCGGTGGCGCTGCTGCGCTCACGCAGCGCCACCGGCGCGACCGCCGCCGCGCCCTCCTCAGAAGTGGCCGTCGACCGCGTGGCCGCTGATGCGCCGCGCGTCATCCGACGCCGGTCGCAGGATCAGCACCTCGGCGGTGACGTTGTCGAGGAGCCAGGCGAGGTCCTCCTGGCGTAGCCCGGAATGGGGGCCGTCGGTCGCGGAGACAATCACGCGATCGAACGGCTCCTGGCGCAGCAGACGCTGCAGGGCGTCGCGGTAGGTGCGTCCCCGGCTCACCCGAGCATCGACGGGGACGCCCTCCGCGCTCGCCCTCTGTTCGATCGCCTCCAGCAGCGGCATCCCGACGGCGCAGGCGGCCGGCAGCGGCGACTCGAGCGGTAGGTTTCGGGGCACGCGCGCCAGGAAGGCCGGCATCAGGGTTCCGCCTTCGGCGTGCGCCAGCCGCATGGCCGCCTCGAGGGCTCGCCGCGAGATCGCCTGACTGGTGAACGGCAGCAGGATCCGTCCGCCGCCTCCGCCGCTGTCCCGCGGGCTCGTCTTTGTCGTGTTGAACGGTGTCCTCATGGGGGGTCCTCCGTGGGTCGCTGCGCCCGATCGGCGACGATGCGTACGTCGACGCCCGGCAGCAGTTCGAGCAGGCGCTGGGGTAGCGGGGTCCGGGCCCGGGTGAGCCCGCGCCCGGGCCGCGAGCGTCCCATCAGGATGTAGGTGGTGCGCTGGCGCCGGGCGACGGCGGCGACGGTCTCCGGCAGCAGGTCGGATTCCTCGACGATCAGCCGTGCGCCGAGCAGCGACGCGAGCTGCCGCAGCGCGGTGAGCGACCGCTCCTGCTCGTCGCTCAGGGTCCCGGGCGGGCGCACCCAGAGCAGGTCGAGCGGGGCCCCGAGACGCTGTGCGGAGCGCCATGCGCGGCGAACGAGGCGGTACGCGCCGGGGTCGGGCTCGACGAGCGCGAGCAGGCGCTCGCTCACCGCCTGCGGCGCCTCCGCGGCGAGGGATTCCTCTCGCGACCCGACGTTGACGGCGGCGGCGAACCGACGCTGTCCAATCTCCTGCGCCACCTGCCGGAGCGCGACCTCGCGCAGGGCTGAGAGGTTCTCGATGCGAAAGAAGTGGTTGAGGGCGGCATCGATGCGCTCGATCGGGTAGACCTTTCCGGCGCGCAGCCGCTCGAGCAGCTCCTCCGGGGTGAGGTCGACCACGACGATCTCATCCGCCCGCCCGAGGACGGCGTCCGGGATCGTCTCCCGGACGCGGATGCCGCTCAGCTCCGCGACCTGGTCGTTGAGCGACTCGAGGTGCTGGACGTTGACGGTCGTGAGCACGTCGATACCGGCGGCCAGGACGTCCTCGACGTCCTCGTGGCGCTTCGCGTGCTCGACACCGGGCGCGTTGGTGTGGGCGAGCTCGTCGATCAGGCAGATCTCGGGAGCGCGGGCGATGATCGCCGCCAGGTCCATCTCCTCGAGCTCCGTGCCGCGATAGCTGACCTTGCGCCGCGGGATGAGCTCGAGGCCCTCGGCCAGCGCCGCGGTCTCAGCGCGGCCGTGGGTCTCGAGCAGACCGACCACGACATCACGCCCGATCTCCCGCTCGACCCGACCCTCCAGGAGCATGCGGTAGGTCTTGCCGACGCCGGCCGCCATGCCGATCACGACGCGGAGGTGACCGCGGGGCCGCCCCGCGGTCGGCGCGGAGGGCCCGCCCAGATCAGTCAGCTCCGCCGTCGCTCACGCTCCGAGCAGATTGTGGACGATCAGGTCGATCAGCTTGATGCCGATGAACGGCGCGATCAGCCCGCCGAGCCCGTAGATCAGCAGGTTGCGGCGCAGGAGCGCGCTCGCCCCGACCGGCCGGTAGGAAACTCCCTTCAGCGAGATGGGGATGAGCATCGGGATCACGATCGCGTTGAACACGATGGCCGAGATCACGGCCGAGTGCGCCGACCCGAGGTTCATGATGTCGAGCACGTGCAGCGGGCCTACGCCACCCCGGGTGGTGGCGTAGGTCGAGATGAAGATCGCCGGCAGGATCGCGAAATACTTGGCGACGTCGTTGGCGATGCTGAACGTCGTGAGCGCGCCGCGCGTGATCAGCAGCTGCTTCCCGACCTCGACGATCTCGATGAGCTTCGTCGGGTTGGAGTCCAGATCGACCATGTTGCCCGCCTCGCGTGCCGCCTGAGTACCGGTGTTCATGGCCACCCCCACGTCCGCCTGTGCGAGGGCGGGCGCGTCGTTGGTGCCGTCGCCGGTCATCGCGACCATCCGGCCCTCTGCCTGCTGCTCGCGGATCAGTTCGAGCTTCTTCTCCGGCGTGGCCTCCGCCAGGAAGTCATCAACTCCGGCCTCCTCGGCGATCTTCTTCGCCGTCAGGCGGTTGTCGCCGGTGATCATGATCGTCCGGATGCCCATCGCGCGCAGCTGGTCGAAGCGCTGACGCATCCCCTCCTTGACGGTGTCCTTGAGGTGAATCACCCCGAGCACCTGGTTGTCCCGGGCGACCGCCAGCGGCGTCCCGCCCTCCGAGGCGATGCCATCGAGTGCGCTGCGCAGCTCCGCCGGAGGGCGTCCGCCCTCCGCCTCGACCATGGCGATGACGGCGTCGCCGGCGCCCTTGCGCAGGCGTTGCCCGTCGATGTCAACCCCGCTCATCCGCGTCTGGGCGGTGAATGGGACGAACTCGGCATGCAACCGAGCGAGGTCGTGCTCGCGGATCCCGTACTGCTTGGCCAGCACCACGATCGAGCGGCCCTCCGGGGTCTCATCGGCGAGCGAGGCGAGTTGGGCGACCTCCGCCAGTTCCGCCTCGCTCACGCCGGGCATCGGTACGAACTCCGAGGCGAGCCGGTTGCCGATCGTGATCGTGCCGGTCTTGTCGAGCAGCAGCACGTCGACGTCGCCGGAGGCCTCGACCGCTCGTCCTGACAGCGCGAGCACGTTGCGTCGCACGAGTCGGTCCATCCCGGCGATGCCGATGGCCGACAGCAGCGCTCCGATGGTGGTGGGGATGAGCGCCACCAGCAGCGAGATCAGCGTCGTATCCGAGATGTTCGTACCGGCGAACAGACCGAACGGCCGGAGCGTGGCGACCACGACCATGAAGATCAGCGTCAGGCCGGCGAGCAGGATGTTCAGCGCGATCTCATTCGGCGTCTTGCGTCGCTCCGCGCCCTCCACCAGGGAGATCATGCGGTCGAGGAACGAGTGTCCCGGCTCCTGCGTGATCTCCACGACGATCCGGTCGGAGAGCACCCGGGTGCCACCGGTCACGGCGCTGCGATCGCCGCCTGACTCGCGGATGACGGGTGCCGACTCCCCGGTGATCGCCGACTCATCGACGGAGGCGATGCCCTCGATCACCGTCCCATCGCCCGGAATGAGCTCACCGGCCACGACGACGACCCGGTCGCCACGCCGCAGCTCGTCCGCCTTCCGAGTCGAGCCGTCCTCCATCGTCGCCACGGTGTGCTGGCGCATCGAGCGCAGGGTGTCGGCCTGGGCCCGGCCGCGACCCTCGGCAAAGGCCTCGGCGAGGTTGGCAAAGACGACGGTCAGCCACAACCAGACGGCGATGGTGAGCGTGTACCACGCGGGGTCGTTGCCCCCGAGCAGGTTGCCTCCGGCCGCCTGCGCGATCCATGTGACGGACGTGATGGCCGCACCGAGCTCCACGACGAACATCACGGGGTTGCGCAGCTGAACGCGGGGGTCGAGCTTGACGACGCTGTCGATCAGCGCGCGCCGGACGATGCCGCCGCGGAAGACCGAGGCGGGCCGTCGGCGCGAGGTCTCGCTCCCCGGGGCCGGGGGCACGGGCTCGGATGGTGTGGTGGTGCTCATCGAGAGGTCAGTTCCTTCCGGTCAGGCGGTCGAGCGCGAGGTTGAGCTCCAGCACGTCGACTCCCGGTTCCCCAGAGAACCCGAGCCCGCGTCCACTCGTGTAGCGCGCGATGAGTGCGTTGACCGTCGCCAGGGACAGGTGGCGTACCGCCGCGACCCGATGGGCCTGGATGCGGGCATTGGCCACGGAGATGTCGGGATCGATGCCGGATGCCGAGGTGTCGGCAGCGTCGACCGGCACCTTGGCCGCGGTCAGGCCTCCGGGGTAATACCGGCCGTTGAGCGCGATGTAGGCCGCGATGTTGGCGGCGATCACCCGTTCGGTCACGATGCTGTTCGGCCCGTAGTTGGCGAAGGAGGTGGCGGCGGCGTTGTCCGCCGGCGAGGTGCCGGATGGCCGCGTCTGGAAGTACCGGGGATCGGGCCGGGTGACCGGTGCCCCGCCGGACATCTCCGGTCTGCCGTTCCTCTCCACCGGCGAGGCGAAGCTCTGGCCGATGAGCTTCGAGCCCACGAGGCGGCCGTGGACGTAGATCCTCTGACCGTTGGCGTTGTCCCGGAAGGCCAGCTGGCCGATCCCGGTGATCACGAGCGGATACAGCAGGCCGAGCGCGACCACGAACGCCACCATGGCGGTCACCGCGCGCGCGAACTCCTTGCGAACGTTCATCGTCCTGCTCCGGGGTAGAGGTGTCCGGTCAGACCCTGGACGATCGGTCCGAGCAGCAGCGCCGGGAAGAAGGTGAGCGCACCGACGAGGAGGATCACGCCGATCAGCAGCACGACGAACGTGCCGTTGTCGGTGCGCATGGTGCCGAGCCCGGCGGGGCTCACGCGCTTGCTCACGAGCGTCCCCGCGACGGCGAGCGCGAACAGAATCGGGGCGTACCGCGCGAAGAGCATCGTCATGCCGCCGAGCAGGTCGGCGAAGGTGATGCCGTGGGAGCCGGCGCCGTTGCCGACGTGGCCGACGTACCCGGTGTAGCCGGCGAAGGACGAGCCGTTGTTGTTGGCCTGACTCAGGTAGGCGTACAGCGTCTCACTGAACGCCTGGGGCCCGTGGGCCACCGCCGTGTCGATCGACGCTCGTCCGGCGCGGGAGGCCGTTGCGAGCGCCGTCGAGAGGAGTGCTGCCAGCGGCGTGATGAGGATGCCGAGCGCGACCAGCTTGATCTCGCGCGCCTCGATCTTCTTACCGATGTACTCCGGCGTGCGGCCGACCATCAGGCCGCCGATGAACACCGCGAGCAGGACGTACAGGAGGATCGAGTACAGGCCGCTACCGACGCCGCCGAAGATCACCTCGGAGGCGCTGAGGTTGGCGAAGGGCACGGCCCCGCCGATGCCGGTGAACGACTCGATCGCGCTGTTCACCGCACCGCAGGAGGTGACGGTGGTGACCACGTTGAACAGCGCCGAGCCGGCGATGCCGAAGCGCTGCTCCTTTCCCTCCATGTTGCCGCCGCTCGAGCCGGCGATGGCGGCGGTGTGCAGGCCCGCAGCGTGCTGCGCCGGCGAACCATGGGCTTCGGCGACGTAGCAGACGATCACCGCCCCGAGGAACATCACCATCATCGTCGTGTAGATCGCGTAGCCCTGCCGGCGGTTGCCGACCATCCGCCCGTAGGTGAAGACGAGCGCGGCGGGGATGATCAGGACGGTGAGCATCTCGACGAAGTTGCTGAGCCCCGTCGGGTTCTCGAATGGGTGCGCGGAGTTGGTGTTGAAGAAGCCGCCCCCGTTGGTGCCGAGCAGCTTGATCGCCTCCTGGGAGGCCACCGGCCCCATCGCGATCCTCTGTGCGAGGTGAGTGACACCCGTGAAGCTCAGATAGGGCGAGAAGTTCTGGATCGAGCCCTGCCAGATCAGGACGATGCCGACCACGGTTGAGATCGGCAGCAGCACATACAGGATCGTGCGCACGAGATCCCCGTAGAAGTTGCCGATGCTGTTCGCCTCGGCCGCGTCGCGGTCCGTGACGCGCTTGGCGATCCCGCGGATCAGGGCGACCGCCACGACGATGCCGACGGCTGCGGAGACGAAGTTCTGGACGGTCAGCCCGGCCATCTGACTGAAGTAGCTGAGCGTCGTCTCGCCGCTGTAGTACTGCCAATTGGTGTTGGTGACAAAGGACGAAGCCGTGTTGAACGTCACGTTCCACGGAGCCGAGGCGAAGCGCATCGGGTTCAGGCCGGTGAAGTTCCACAACCCCTGACTGCGCAGGACGAGGTAGAGAATCAACCATCCGGCGAGCGAGAACAGGATCAGGCTCCTCGCGTAGCTCCGCCAGTCCTGGCCCCGGTGGGGATCGACCCGCAGCAGTCGGTACAGCCACCGTTCTGGGTGACGCATGACCGGTTCGAGCACGGTCCACTGGCCCGTGTAGACGGCTGCCATGTACCGGCCGAGCGGGAGGGCGAGCAGTGTGAGCGACACGGCAAAGGCGGCGATCGTGCCCCACCCGGAGAGGGTCATCAGAACCGCTCCCCCCGGAGCAGCGCATACAGCAGGTACGCGCAGACGATGACGGAGGCGACGAGACCGAACAGGTCGCCGCCGCTGATGGTGGCGATGACCATGTCAGACCCGGTCGATGGCGTGGATCAGGCCGAGGAGGATCGCGAAGATCGCGATCGCGAGGGCGATGGCAACGGCGTCCATGCCATCCATGTTCGGCGGCCCGGCGTGGGGGTTTCGTGCAGAACCCCGGGCTCGCCATACAGGTTCTATACAGGGTGGTTCAGGCCGCGAACCGGTATCCGACGCGGGGGTCGGTCTTCACATACCGGGGCGGCCCCTGCGGGGGCTCGATCTTGCGGCGGAGGTTGGCCACGTGTCCTCGCAGCACCTGCACGTCGTCGCTGTACCCCGGTCCCCAGACCGAGACGAGCAGTTCCCGGTAGGTGACGAGCCGGCCGCGGTTGGTGGCGAGCACCCGCAGCACGTCGAACTCGGTCGGGGTGAGGTGCACCTCCTCACCATCCCGGCGCACGACCCGGGCGGCGAGGTCGAGCTCCAGGCCGTCAGCGCGGATGACGGCACCCTCGGGCTCCGGGCTCGCTCGCCGCAGCACGGCCTGCAGGCGCGCGATCAGCTCGCGCGGGCTGAACGGCTTGGTCACGTAGTCGTCCGCGCCGGCGGCGAGGGCGCTCACCTTGGCGTCCTCCTCGCCGACGGCCGAGAGCACGATGATCGGCAGGCTGCTCCACTCCCTCAGCCGACGGCACACCTCGACGCCGTCAAGGTCCGGGAGAACCAGGTCGATGATCGCGGCGTCCGGCGCGTTCACCGCGGCGAGGTCGAGCGCCTGCTCCCCGCTGCCGGCCGGGAGCGACTCGAAGCCCGCGTCGCGCAGGATCACCCGCAGCGCCCGGAGGATCTGGGACTCGTCGTCGCAGACGAGCACAACCGGCCGGTCGCTCACTCCCCCTCCATTCCGCTGTCCGGGTGATGCGGCTTGCGGAGCCGACTGCCGCCGACAGGAAAGGCGACGACGAGGCTGGTTCCCTGTCCGGGGAGCGACTCCACCGCGATCGTGCCGCCGTTGGCGTCGACGAACCCCTTGGCGATGGCGAGCCCGAGCCCGGAGCCGACGCCGCGGTGCACGTCCGAGCCCCGGTAGAAGGGTTCGAACACCAGCGCCCGCTCGCTCTCAGGGATGCCCGGTCCGCGGTCGGTGACGCGGACGACCACGCGGCGTCCAAGACGCCGGACGCTCACCCGGACCGGCTCCTGGTCGGAGTAGCGCACCGCGTTCTCCAGCAGGTTCGCGAACGCGCGCTCGAGCTGCGCCGCATCGGCGATGAGCGCCGGCACGCCTGGCTCGACGACGAGCTGCACGCGGCCCGCTCCGGCGGGCAGCGTGTCCGCGGCGGCCAGCAGCACCTCCTCGATCGACACCGACTCGTGACGGGGCTCCAGTCGTCCCGCCTGCAGCCGCGAGAGGTCAAAGAGCTTGTCGATCAGCGCCGAGAGTCGCTCCCCCTCCTCCACCACGGCGCTGCTCATCTGCTCGCGCTCGACGTCGGTGAGCGAGCTTGAACCCAGGGCGTGGCCCGCGGTCACGATCGAGGTCAGGGGGGTGCGCAGGTCGTGGGAGACCGCGCGCAGCAGCGCCGTCTTCAGCTCGTCGCTGCGACGCAGCGCCGCTGTTTCCACGGCCTGCGCCTGCATCGCATCCCGTCGCAGCGCCACGGCGACCAGCGCGGCCAGCGCGGGGGCGACGTGGGCATGAACGCGCTCGATCGTGCTCGTGGGCATCTCGCGCGGGATCAGCAGCGTGGCGATTGTGGCGCCCTCGCCGTCGGTGAGCGGCACGGCGAGCTGACGCTCGGAGCTCGTGGCGGGTCCGAGCTCGATCGCGGCCGAGGGCAGGCCCAGGCCCTCCGCCAGGCGCCGTGCCGTCACCCGCAGGGTGTCCTCGGTGCGCTCGCCGGCGAGCAGCTCGCGAGCGAGCGTCGCCGCCAGTCTGGCCTCCCGCCGCCCCCGCTCCGCCTCGATGGCCCGACCGCGGGCGAGCTCGGCCACCGCGCTCACCACCACCGCGACGAGGGTGAACGCCCCGAGCGCCACCCAGTTGCGATTGTCGGCGATCGTGAAGCGGCCGGTCGGCGGAAGGTGGAAGAAGTTGAACGCCATAGCGCTGGCGATCGAGGTGAGGAGTCCGAGCCGCAGCCCCCAGAGGGCGGCGATCAGGAGCACCGCCGGCAGGTACACGACACTGAGTGAGGCGGTGACCGCCACCGACTTCAGTGGGTAGATGGCAAGCGTGGCGAGACCAACCGCCGCCGTGGCGGCCAGCAGCCCGAGCCAACCCGCAGGTCTTCCCATCGGCACCCCGGGAACGATAATTCGGGGACATGCTGGTGACGAGCGCAGGCCCGGCGGACCCCACGGGGGCCTCCGAGGCCGAGTTGTGGCGGGTCCGTCTTCCGTGGGCGTGCGGCCCCGAGCTCGTGCTCGCCGCGCTCGCGGGTGAGCCATACCTCTGCTGTCTGGCCGGGGTGTGGGCGGGAGGTGGCACGATCATCGCCGCCGACCCGGTGCGGGTCGCCGGCCCGCAGGCCGACCCCTTCGCCGTGCTCGACGATCTGCCGGTCGTCAACGCGGTGGCCGCGGAGGCGCACGGGGCGGTCGGCGGTGGCTGGTTCGGGTGGCTCGGCTACCGCCTCGCGGCGCGGGTCGAGGACGTGCCGCTGTGCGACGAGCGACCGGTGGCGCTGCCCGAGTTCCACCTCGCCTACCATGACCACGTCCTGCACCAGGACGCGTACGGCTACTGGTGGTTTGAGGCACTCGCGACGCCGGAGCGCTCCGCCGAGCTGGAGGAACGGCTCGAGCATCTGCGCCGGCGCATCGCCGATCAGCGGTTCGCCGGGGTTCCCGCCGAGCGCCCCGGCCCCAGCCCGCTGCGCCTGGCCGGCTCGGTGGCCGCCCACCACCTCGAGGCGGTCGCCGCCTGTCGGGAGCGCATCGCCGCCGGGGAGATCTTCCAGGCGAACGTCTGTCAACGGCTCGACGGCGCCTACGCGGGCACGACGACCGAGCTGCTGCGCAGCGCGCTGATCGGTGGCCGCGTCCCGCAGTACACCGCCGCGTTCGAGACCCCGGCGGGCGGTGTCCT